>CAYQFU010000181.1:0-4034 GCA_964416775.1 uncultured Ktedonobacterales bacterium | reverse complement strand
GCGACCCCAGACCAGGTTGCCATCGCGAAATGCCGGCTCATCCACCCATATCGCGCCGGCGTTCTCCATATCATCCTTGATCCCGCGCGACCCCGTGACCCTCCGTCCGCGCACGATCCCAGCAGATGCGCCTACCCAGCCGCCGTGACAGATAATGCCGATGATCTTGCCCTGTGCGTCGACATCACGAACGATCTGGAGGACCGCTGGATCGCGCCGCAGCTTATCAGGACCCCAGCCGCCAGGAACCACGAGGGCATCGAGCGTAGAAGCGTCGACCTCCCGGGCGACGACTTCTGGCTTGGCCTGCAGACAGTGTTTCCCCGTGACCTCGTCCAGACTGCTCCCGATGACGACGACTTGGGCGCCTTCTTCGCGCAACCGCATCACGGGCACCCAGAACTCCAGGTCCTCAAATCCCTCCGCCACAAAGACGCCCACAGTGACACCGCTCAACCGCATGGTTTCCCTCCCCTCGCTCACTGGCGAGGCTCACCCCAGGCCGTGTCAAGAGCGCGGTCTCGAAAGACGGACAATATCGTCAGTATACGCGTCCGCGGTCAGCACCGGTATGCCGTCGCGCGAGCAGCGCGTTTGCCAGCACGTATGCTCACCGCCGCCAATCACGACTGACCAACGACGCAACGCGGACCAGCCTACTCGACATCGCCTGGCGTTCCTCATGCAGCGAGCGCACCCAGCACGGTTGGCGCTGTAGAATAGTCGCATGCCAGGGTCACGGAGGAGGCGACGCACGCGATGAACGATGAAAGCACACCAACCAGCACACGAATAGATGCACTACGACAGGCGATCGAGGCAGGCGACTCAGCCGCGCTTGCGACCTTCTGGCGCACCGTCGAGCAAGAGGGCACCCCACTGGTCGAGCCGGTTGCGGGCGACTCATCGCAGTATCTCGTCACCTTCCTCTGGCGTGATGGCGACGACCATCGACGCAACGTCGTCGTGTGCAGCCACGCCGTGGGCTGGAGCTTCCGTCGCAACCGCATGGCGCGCCTGCCCGGCACGGACGTGTGGCACCGGACGTACCTGCTGCCGGCCGGGGCGCGTGCTGGCTACTGGCTCTCACCCGGCGACTCGCTCATCTACCTCATCGACATGGAAGACCGCGCCGCGCGCATGGCCACCTGGCGACCGGACCCGCTCGCGCGTCGCACCTTCATCTTCCCAAAAGACGACGAGATTCCCGGCGATGAGGACTTCGTGTGCTCGATGCTCGAGCTGCCAGGGGCGCCTGTCCCCTCGTGGAGCGCGAAGAACCAAGACGTGCCGGCCGGACGGGTAGAGACCCACCGCATTCGGAGCGAGCTGCTAGGTAACGAGCGCCGTATCTGGGTCTACACCCCGCCGGGCTACGTACCAGACCCCGCGGACCCGTACTCCCTGCTCGTCATCTTCGACGGCTTCGCCTACCTGCGTGTCATCCCGACGCCCCATATTCTGGACAACCTGCTGGCGGTCGGGAAGCTCCCGCCTTTCGTCGCGTTGCTCGTGGACAACGTGGAGCGCGACCGTGAGCTGCCCTGCCACGCGCCCTTTGCCGACTTCCTGGCGAGCGAGCTCCTTCCCTGGGCGCGCGAGCGCTACGCAATCACCTCCGACCCTGCGCGCACGGTGGTAGCCGGGTCGAGTTACGGCGGGCTGGCCGCTGCCTACGTCGCGTTGCGTCATCCCGCAGCCTTCGGCAACGTCCTCTCCCAGTCGGGCGCGTTCTGGTGGCGGCCGGAAGACGACGCCGAGCACGAGTGGCTCATCCAGCAATTCGTTGCGAGCCCGCGCCTGCCCCTGCGCTTCTATCTGGACGTCGGCACATTCGAGAACGGCTTCAAAGATCCGAGCATGCTGGTCGCCAACCGCCACATGCGCGACGTGCTGCGTGCCAGGGACTATCCCGTCACCTACGCCGAATACGTCGGCGGCCATGACTACCCGTGTTGGGAGATCACGCTCCCCAACGGCCTGATGGCGCTGGCGGGGGATGCGGCGGCCGCACACGGCGTGTGACGCCGGATCTCGCGTGCACTCGCGCCAGGGTCCAGCATCCGCCAGCTCCTCCTCCGCGCACTGGGCACACCACACGGGGAATGGGAGGTCCATAATGCGACGAGCCGGCAGTGCCATCTCCATCCACTTTGTCTGGGCAACATGGGATCGTCAGCCATTGCTTCAGGCAGAGCTAGGGCGGCGCGTCTACCGAGCTATTGCAGACCAATGCGCCGAGTTGAGCGCGCAGGTGATCGCGCTGGGTGGGATCGAAGATCATGTGCACCTGTTGGTGCGCCTGCCCGCGTCGCTGAGCGTTGCCGATCTGGTCAAAACTGTGAAAGGCTCTTCTTCGCATCTTTCCACGCACGAAGTGCTCGGGCACAACCACTTCTTCAAGTGGCAGGGAGGGTATGGAGCCGTCTCCGTGAGCCCGCGACACGTACCGAAGGTGAGCGACTACATCGCCCGCCAACGTGAGCACCACGCCGCCGGCACCCTGGTAGCCACGTTGGAAGATGCCGGAGGGCCATGGACCAACGACACACCGGCTGACATTACCACCTCAGCCGACGACGCCGGAAAGAGTGGCAAATGAGCCAGCGTCCCGCATTGGATTTTGAATTGGCGAGTCATCGCGCGTGCAGACGCTTGCCTGCCGCAAAAACCCCTTCCCCCTATCGCTCAAATGCGCAATACTCATCCACAGAACACGCCTCCCACCGGCCGTCGCCCCACTCCGCGTAGGCCCAATCCCCGTGTCGTCCCAGTCCGCGTAGGCGGACTTCGCGGCGGAACGTCCCTAGGCGCGGTTTCAACCGCCTGCTTCCCGGCTTCGCGGCTCTCAAGGCCAAACATCGGGTCAGAGCCGTCTCGTGGTGAACAGGTTGTTCCCGTAGACCGCGTCCAGTTCCTTCCGCTCGGTTTCGGTGAACCCGACCTTGGCCAGCACACGGCGAGAAGCGGTGTTCCACTCCCGGACAGTGGCCCACAGCCGTTCGTACCCAGACGATCGCGCCCAGTCCAGCACCGCCAACGAGGCCTCGGTGGCGTATCCCTGACGCCAGACTCGGCGGAGCAGCTCGAACGCCAGTTCCGGTTCCCCGTCCGATCCTCGTCCGCTGTCGCTCAGCCCGCAGTAGCCGATGACGTCACGAGCGGCCTTCCGCTCGACCGCCAGCAACCCGAGCGACGATGGCTGGTGCGTGCGGATCCAATCCTCGAGGTCTGTAACCGTGGGGTGTCCATCCGCGTCGATTCGGCGGTGCGGCGGCACTCGTGGATCACGTTCGGTCCATAGCTCATGCAGGACGACAGCCTCGGCTACCCGCCAAGGTCTGAGCAGCAGGCGACCCGTCTCGAGCACAATCTCGCGGCCCGGAGTCGCTCCACCTGCCATGACAGCAACCTCTCATACGCCGTCTCGTCATGCCGTTGGAGAATCGCGTGCTGCTCCTGTGGCAGGCTCGCCGCTTGGCGGGGCGACAAACTCCAACAGAAAGACGCGACACAGTATAAACCAAACATCGTCACGACAATGATCGGCTGCTAACTAGGCTCGCCTGATGTCCGTCCGCTCATTATGTGTCGTCACCTCTAACGTCGCCGACGCTTGCGCGCCCGCTTCTCCTTTCTTGCAACCTTCTTTGGACGAGGAACATCGGCGGTAACTACTCCGGTGCCCCAAGCAACAGGGCTCAATCTTGCGAGCACCGTTTTTCGTCTTGCTTGGTCAGTTTTTGTCGTCCTGGGTGTCTCCCTGCAGCTTCGGAACCTGCTTCAGACTGTCATCGTGCGGTAGTGGAGGTGCATCACGCCGTTGCCGAAACGGTGTTCGTCCAGCAGCTCAAGCTTCAGGCGAACGTCGTTGGGGAGCGCCTGTTTGCCGCCTCCCACCACGATGGGGGTGAAGAACAGGTGGCACTCGTCGACCAACCCGGCCTTGATCGCCTGCGCGGCAAGTTCGGGACCGCCCACGGTGATGTCACGTCCCGCCCGCGCTTTCATCTGCCGGACCGCTTCCGGGTCGA
>CAYQFU010000180.1:0-11415 GCA_964416775.1 uncultured Ktedonobacterales bacterium | reverse complement strand
GGAACAAGAGCCGCCAGACGTTCGCACCCTTCGCCACCTCGGCGGCGCGTGGATCGTCTCCAGTCAGCCCGTTTGCCGCAAGCTGGCACTCACTGCGCATGTCATCCTGTATTGTATCCGGGTAGCCGAGGAGACGTGAATGTGTCCCACTGCGCTCAGCCTCGCTCGGAAAGCTCGCGAGAAACGTCTCATACCGTGCCCGCTCGTCGCCCTGCCAGCGCCAATCCGGCGACTCCAGCTCCGGCTGCTGTGGCAGCGTCATTTCAGCCGCAAGACTCACGGCACAAGGCGTAAAGCGCCCGGCAGTGGGCAGACCCGGCGGCGCGTCTATTCTTTGGAGCGTTGCGGCATCCTGCGCAAAATACATCACCTGCCAGCTACCCCGGTCCGCTGGATTGTCGCCGTACGTTTGTTGTCGCGCGTCGTAGAAGAACGACAGCAACCCCGATGGCGGCAGCGCGTGTGCCGCATCGTACTGCTGCGCATCCTCCAGACGTATCTGCGCGAGGAACGCCAGCGGCGCTCCCTTCCAGTACGGCCATGCCGTCCCGATGGGCAGGTCCGGCAGCCCTCCCAGCTTCGAATCACCCGTTGCGATGCTCTGCTCCGTGGCGGCTCGCGCGCTCAGGCGCATCGCCGGCTGCGCCAGCTTCACGAGGAGCGACGCGACACGCGCCAGTCCGGCGGCGCTCAGCGCCGCCGCGAGATCATTGGATGTCATGGTCGCCTCCCCGGCGCGCCTCTCCCCGGCGCTGTATCACACCCGCTGTTGAAAGCGTACCTGACGTTGGCAAGCGGAGCTTCCGCGTTATGCGCTACAATATCAGGCCGAAAGCCGTGTGACACCATCAGCGTGACGGCAAGACCTGATGCGCTCCGGCGGCGCTGCTTCCGCCCACGCATGAAGCAATTTGGTAGCCCGGAGCTGCCCGTTTTCGCGTGAAGGTGGTGACTGCCTTTCTACACGCACGTAGAGGAGTTCGAATCAATGACGATCACGAAAGTCGGCGTCATCGGCGGGGGTCTCATGGGCAGCGGCATTGCCCAGACCGCTGCCCAGTCGGGATATGATGTCGTCCTCGCCGAAGTCAACCAGGAGCTGTTGGACAAAGGCATGTCGCGCGTCCAGGGCGCGTGGCAGATGCTCGCCGGCAAGGGGCGCATCACCGAAGAGCAGGCGTCCGAGTATCGCGGGCGAATTCGCGGCACCCTAGACCTCGCCGAGTTTGCCGACCGCGACCTCGTCATCGAGGCCATCATCGAGAATCTCGACGAGAAGCGTGTCCTGTTCAAGAAGCTGGACGGCATCCTCCAGTCCGGCGCCATTCTCGCCAGCAATACATCTTCCCTACCCATCATCGAGATGGCCGCCGTCACCTCCCGGCAGGATCGCGTCGCCGGTCTGCACTTCTTCAACCCCGCCCCGGTCATGAAGCTGGTCGAGATTGTGCGCACCATCTCCACGAGCGACGCGACGGTGGACGACTTGCGCAGCTTCGCGCAATCGCTCGGCAAGACGCCCATCGTCGCCAAGGATACCGCTGGCTTCGTCGTCAATTTCCTGCTCATCCCCTACATGCTCTCCGCCGTGCGCATGTATGAGAACGGGCTGGCGACGATGGAAGACATTGACACCGGCATGAAGCTGGGCTGCGGCTACCCGATGGGGCCGTTCGAGCTGCTCGACTACGTCGGCCTCGACACCACGCTCTACGCCGCCGAAGCCATCTACAAGGAATATCCCGATCCGGCCTATGCCCCGCCCACGCTGCTGCGCCGCATGGTGCAGGCGGGCCGTTATGGCAAGAAGAACGGCAAGGGCTTCTACGCGGGCGCGGAGGGTGAGAACCGATGACCATGCAAGATCGCGATATCGTCGTCCTTGGCGGCGCGCGCACGCCCTTTGGCACCTTCATGGGGTCACTCAAGGACGTATCCGCCATTGACCTGGGCACCATCGCCGCCAAAGCCGCGCTGGAGCGCTCCCACGTAGACGCCAGGGACGTGGATCAGGTCGTTTTCGGCAACGTCATGCAGACCAGCGCGGACGCCATCTACTGCGCGCGTCACATCGCCCTCAGGGCCGGTGTGCCCATCGAGGTGCCCGCGCTCACCGTCAATCGTCTCTGCGGCTCCGGCCTGCAAGCCATCGTCAACGGCGCCCAGTCGCTGCTGCTGGGCGAGGGCAGCATCGCCCTCGTTGGCGGCGCCGAGAACATGACGCAGGCGCCGTTCGTCATTCGTGGCGCCCGCACCGGCCTCAACCTGGGCGAGCACAAACTGGAAGACTACCTCTGGGAAGCGCTCGTAGATAGCTACTGCGGCTGTGGCATGGCAATCACCGCCGAGAATCTCGCCCAACAATACGGTATCAGTCGCGAAGAGGTGGACGCCTATGCGCTGCGCAGCCAGGAGACCGCCCGTCGTGCCCAGCAACAGGGCTGGCTCGCCGGAGAGATCGTCCCGGTCGCCGTCAAAGACCGCAAGGGCCGCGAAGTGCTCGTCGAGGCTGACGAAGGCATCCGCGAAACCTCGATGGAGGCGCTTGGCAAGCTTCCGTCGCGGTTCAAGCAGGGCGGTGTCGTGACCGCCGGTAACGCCAGCGGCATCAACGATGCCGGTGCCGCTCTCGTCATTGCCACCGGAGCCGCCGCGCGCGAGCGCGGCCTCACGCCGCTGGCGCGCCTCGTGTCGTGGGGTATCGTCGGCGTCGAGCCGACCATCATGGGCATCGGTCCCGCGCCGGCCATCCGCCAGGCCCTCAAGCGCGCTGACCTGACCCTGGAGCAGATGGATCGCGTTGAGGTCAACGAAGCCTTCGCCGCGCAGTACCTCGCCGTCGAGAAAGAGCTTGGCCTCAACCGCGACATCACCAACGTCAACGGCGGCGCCATCTCCCTCGGCCATCCGCTGGCAGCCAGCGGCGCTCGCCTTGCTCTTACGCTCATCTCCGAGCTGCGCCGCAACAACCTCAAGTACGGCGCGGCCTCGCTCTGCATCGGTGGCGGCCAGGGTATCGCCGCCATCTTCGAGACTTTGTAGCCGCTCTACCGACACATGACGTGCCTGTATGCGGAAACGCCACTGCCCTTTCTGTCTCCAACGAAAAGGGGCAGTGGCGCGTTATTGCGCGGGGTTGCCACCCTCGATTCTTACTTCGTTGACCGGCCTCCCCACTCTGCATTTGCCTGAAACGTTACGGAATTGTTCCAGTTTTTTCATGCCGCGTACGGTCCGTGTCACCCCTTGGCACTACGCTCGCCCATGTGCATCTGGCGAGCCCACTCCTCGATCGCTTAATCGCTTCTGAGCCCGCCTGAAGAGTCACGTAAGGCAGCGGAATCTAGCAGGCAAGTTTGCCCCGATACGTAGCACGTGGTGTCCTGAGCCACGGCAGAACGCGAATGTCGGTGATTGCTTGGGTGCGTCCCTCCCATGCTTGTGCTCGGAGGAGAGAGGAGCTCGGCATGTACGTCGGTCCGTCACAAACAGTCTTTCTACTCGTCTTGGTCACCGGCTTCATGGGCTTCTGGCGCGGATGGGTGCGTGAGGTGATCACGCTGGCGATCACACTCGGGTCGGTGCTCTTCCTCCTGAACGGTGGCATCGTCTGGCTCTGGAATTTCATCTTCTATGTCATTCCTGGCGCGTTCAAGTATCTTTTCCAGGGGTCGTCTGGCTTCAACTGGGACAGCTCATTCAACGACTATCACCCGAACCTGCCCGACCCCTATGGACGCTTCTGGCTCTTTTTCTCATTCATCCTCACGGTGGGTCTGGGATTCCTCATCGGCCACAAATATGGAGCGAAGCCGACGTTGTTCATCTATCGGCTGTGGGGGGCCATTCTGGGTGTGATCAATGGCATAGTGATCATGTTCTACGTGACCAAGCAGATAGCCTGGGGCGGCTCGATCACTTTCGTCACTCCCGATTCCTGGCAGTCTCAGCTTGGGATGCTGTCTGGGATTGGCTGTGGCCTGGGGCTTGTTGCCGTGATGATGTTTGCTGCGTTTGCCAAGGGCGGGCACTGAAGCGAGGGCGTTGGTCAGGGTCGGGATTCGCGATCTCTCCCGTGGCTTGTCGTATTCGCACCATCAAGAACTGGCCGCACGCCCATCTGAGCCAGTCGTACATCAAATGCTTGCGCGAGCGTGGCATACCAATCCTCGCCAGCACCACCTCCAGCTGCTGGCGTTGCTGGCGCGCCCCCTTTGGTTCCGTGATTCGCTCGCTTGGCGCCATGCCGTTCCGCTACGACCTCTTCGCACCCGCGGCTGAAATTAGGAACGACGAGTTGGTGTCATGGTACAGCACTTGCAGAATCGGGCAGATAGTGTTTACGGCGAGGATGTGCCGGTATGCCGCGGTGCCTCGAACGATCTCAGTGAGCAGCGGCGTGCGCGGCGACCGGTGCGACAAGGAGCGAAAACATGTCCATCAGTCAGACACAGTGCTTCTTACTCGCAGTGGTGCTTGCTGGGGTGCTTGGCGCGCGACGAGGCTGGGGCCGCGAGGTGATTACCTGTGCCATCATACTTGGCACTGTGCTCTTTCTTTCCAACGGCGGGGGAAGCTTGCTGTCCAGATGGTTGACGTCGTTCCAAACAAGTGCATCCTCGACGGCAACCGCTGGCACCATAAGTGGGTCTGTGGTGAATGCCAATGGCCAGCTTCTCTCGGAATTGATTTTCGCTGGGGTGACTCTCATCGCCTACTCCGTCGGCGACAAGTGGGGCGCCGCGCCGAAATCACACAACCACCGCATCGCCGGGATCATTCCCGGCGCGATGAACGGCGCGGCAATGGCGTACTACGTCAGCAATACGATCTTGCCGGGGAGGCAGATTCTCGTGAACAGTCCCTCGCCCGGCTTCGCCAGCTCCGAATTGCCGATGATTATCGGTATCGGATTGATTAGCTTGTTGGTCGTGCTTTTCGTTGCCGGACAGGCAACCAAGAAGTGATGTAAGACGAGGAATCCACGTTGGCCGTGCCACCGCCTCCCCCCAACAATCCGAACGGAGCTCCGCCGCCGGGTCAGCCGCGGGGCAACAACTCCCGCGTCGTGTCGCGTCGTGGGCCGGCGCTGCGTCCGTCGCGGCGTACCCTCCACTTCAAGGGACAGATGCCGAACGAGCGCGTGATCTGGATTCAGCGCAAACACTGGCTTTTTCTTCTACTGCCCGCCTGGCCCGCTCTGCTCAGTTTTATCGCACTCATCGTTGTCGTGGGCTTCGTCGGCACCAACAGCACCGCCGGGCCTTTTCTTACGATTCTCGCTCTGGCGTTGTTCCTCGTCATGACGATTCGCTGGGCCGTCATTGACCTGACCGGATGGGTGTTCCACTTCTTTATTCTCACCAATCAGCGTGTCATTGCCTCGAAGGGATTTTTCCAGCCCGACCGCCGCGAAGCCGTGCTCAAGAGTGTGGTGCAGGTTGTCGTGCAGCGGCCCAATCCCGTATTGATCTGGCTCAATATTGGCGATATCGCCGTACGGGTCATCGGCGCACAGGTGGATATGCCGGGAGTGTGGCGCCCTCGCGTGCTTGGCGACTCCATTCTGGCCGTGCAGGAGCACCCGGAAGATCCCGACGCCGAAAGACCCGCCGGTCCAGCCCCCACCGTGCGGAGCCAGAAGCTCCAGGCCGCGCTGGATAAGCTCGCGGAGCCGGTTCCCATGCCGGATGCGCCGCATCCCCACCGCGCGCCGTTCTTCGGCCTGTTGCAGCGCAAGGTGCCCATCCGGCTCTTCGAGGGAGAGCAGGTGGTAGACGTTATCTATCGCCACTGGTTTATTCTCGTCACGCGCCTGATTCCGGCGCTGGTCATATTTTTGGTTGGTGCCGTGGGCGGAACCCTGCTCCGGCACTTTGGCGGCTCCGGTGCGGGCGACAGTCCAACGTACTTTTTGCTCGCAGGTGTGATCATAGGCCTCGGCTGGGCCGTCCTGATCTATCTGAACTTCGTGGACGACATCTTCGTGCTCACTACGCACCGCGTGATTGATATTGACCGGCTCATTTTTATCCTGACCGAATACAGCAACGACGCGCCGTTTTCTCGCGTGCAGGATATCCACGTCGAGATGGGCTTGCTCGGCAACATTCTCGGTTTCGGGACCATCGTCGTCGAGACGTCCGGTCGCAAATATCCCGTCAAGATGACGGATATCCCCCATGCGCTCCGCGTGATGGATCACATCTTCGCGCTCATCAACGATTTGAAAGACCGCGAAGGCGCAATCGCGCAAAATAAGCAAAAGAAGGAAAATTACAAGTGGATCGCCACGGTCCTCGGTGAAGTTCTGCTCCCCGTTCCCGACGTGCGCGGCCTACCGGTGTTGGACGCGATAGCCCGCGCGCACGACGTCGGGCTGAAGCTGATCGTCGAGGTCGAGCGCCCAGCTCGCGGGTCACCGCCCGGTACGGTACTCGAACAGCGCCCATCCCCGGGCACCACTGACCTTCCGGAGAACGAGCTGCGTGTCACCTTGAGCGGACGCGGTATTCCTGCACACACCCCCTGATCGTTTCCTCGCGACGCCGCCCTTCTGTATCTCGCGTCCGTAGCGTATAATGGCGCAGCGGCGAGGCGAGAAGCGACAGGAGGGCATCGGCATGTACGCGACCATAGACGGCGTGCGCATCTTCTACCAACCCGCAGGCGCTGAGTCCGGGTATCCGTTGATTGTGTTGCACGGCGGTCCTGGCTTCGACCACACCGAGATGTCGCCGTGGCTCGATTCGCTCGGCGATACGTTCCAGTTGATCTATGTGGATGAGCGCGGCCAGGGGCGTTCCGACCGCGTAGACCCCACGACGCTCACCCTCTCTCGCTTTGCTGAGGACGTGACGGAGCTCGCCCACGAGCTAGGCTACGAGCGGTACGCGCTGTTGGGCCACTCCTTTGGCTCGTTCATCACCCTCGCGCATGCCGTCGAATTCGGTGATGCGACGCACTACGTCATCTCCGGCGGCACTGCCAGCTTCACCAAGTCCGCCCCAGAGATCGAGGCCAATCTTGCGGCCTTCGAGCCGGAAGAGCTGCGCGAGCAAGTGACCCAATCCTGGGCGCTGGAGCCACATGCGAAGACGAACGAGGACGTGGAGCGCCTCTGGCAAATGCAGGCGCCGTTCCACTTCTACCGGACCGACACCGACGCCTACCGTCGCTATATGGCGGCATCCGTGAACACCGTCTATTCGCCCGAAGTGCTGGCCTATTTCGCAGAGAACTCTTACCCCATCGAGTACGAAGACCGCCTCCCTGCCGTCGCCAAGCCGGCGCTCATCATCACCGGTGAGTATGATCGCACCTGTACGCCGCGAGCCGCTCGCGAGCTACACGCCGGCATCCCCGGCAGCGAGCTGGTCATCCTCCCGGAGGCAGGCCACATGACCTTTGTCGAGCAGCCGGGCATGTATTTCGCCGCCGTCCGCGACTTCTTCGCTCGCCATCCCACACCATAGTACCATCGCACGAGTTCTTAACATCGAGCCGCTACAGTACCCTCAGAGCTATGTGAGGGTGATTGGGGTGGTAGGGTGGCTCGATGACCGGTATCCTCACGCAGGCGCAGCACCTCCCTGCTGTGCCTCTATACGCGTTCGTCTTCCTCTGGCTCTTCGTCGAAAGCACTGGCTTCCCGATTTCCGACGAGCCGCTGCTTCTGCTCTCCGGCTACCTCACACAAACGCGTCGGCTTGACCTCATCCTCGTCGTCGGCATTGCCCTCGTCGGCAAGGTGACGGCCTCCTGCCTGGCGTATTGGCTGGGCCGCCGGCTCTCGTTACTATGGATCGCGCGCCCAGTCGCGCGACCTGCGCACGGTGTCGGGCGCTGGCTGCACGGTCTTCGACCCACCACATCCGCGATACTCACCGCCGAGCAGCGCTTCCGGCGGTCCGGCGCCTGGAGCGTGTTCTTGGGTCGGCTCGTGCCTGTCGTCCGCAGCTTCATCAGCTACCCAGCCGGCGCCGCGCGGATGCCCTTCTGGCTCTTTCTCGCGGCGACAACCGCCGGCTCCATCATCTGGATTGTGACGTGGACACTTCTTGGCATCGGGTTGGGCGCCTCGTATCAGATCGCCCTCGCCCGCTGGGGCGGTCTCAGCTGGGTTGTCCTAGCTGCGTTCGTCGTCGCACTTGCCGTTCTCTGGCTCTGGAGCCATCGCCAGCACATTCCTCACTCACCTGATGAGAAAACTGTTCCGTCCTCCCTCACTCAGCCTCCTGCGAAGCCAAATGGGTATTAGAGTCGCAGCAGAGAATCCAACGCCCCACCCACTACCAGCGTATGCCCGCTGGGCAGCGCAGGGTCGTTCGCTGCCGCTGCGATGACTTCGCCCATCTCAACCGCCGTCGGCAGGTGGCCGACCTCATCGCGCCGTCCGCTGCCAAGTCCCGGTGCTTTGCGCTCCAGCAGCTTCGGCGTGATGGTGCCCTCGATCAGGTCGCCCGTCACCACGAGCAGCCGCACGCCTCGCGCCGCCAGCTCTTCCTGCCTCGCACGCAGCGCCATCTCGCCCGCGTGTTTGGACTCCGCCACGCCGTCATAGGCGGGAAGCTGTACCACTTGCCCAAAGAGGTGCGCCCAATGGCTCGTCACGAAGACCACCGTGCTTCCCCTCGGCATCAGCGGCAGCGCTAGATCGAGCGTCGCGAGCTGCGCATCGCGGTTGATGTGGAACGGATAGCTCGGGTCGGCGGCCAGCGCCTCCCGCTCCAGTCCACCCGATGCGTTCAGCGCGAGCACATCGAGCCGCTTTGTCCATGTGCGAAGCGTGGCAAACAGCACATCAAGCTGCTCCGGCACCGTAATGTCGCAGCCAACCGCCAGCCCGCGTGCTCCATGTCGCGTCACCTCCGCGATCACCTCATTCGCCCGCGCTGCCTTGTTGCGATACGTAACCGCTACATCGTAGCCGCGCGCCGCCAATGCGACCGCCGTCGCCGCACCGATGCCTCGCGAGCCGCCCGTCACCAGCGCCACTCGCCGCAAACTCTCCTCCAAACTCTCTTCCTCCCTTATTCCGTACCTGGCACCTCCAGAGTATAACCGGAATGGGGTAGTGCCATAGGTGCTCACGCTCACTATAGATGCTCACGTGTTTGCGCAGGCTCTCCACACGACCGCATTCAAGCGGATGTTACTCATCTGCCTTCGTTCGTGTGTACTCAATAGCGGCGCCATTAGAGAGTGTCGCCTGTCTCACCTGAGCCGGAAGGCCGATTATGTATGGCGCTCGCATGGCGAACGAGAGGCGTGACACGAGGGTCGGGCCAGCCGCACTCATGGATAGTCTGGCTGTCGCTGGCGGCGGGCCGCAAGTCCGAGAAGAGTCGAACTGATGGGGAAACAGCCTCCCCTGCGTCGGCGGACCTGGACTTCGAGACGCTCTTCGCGCAGTATGAGCGTCAGGTCTATGGCTATCTCTGGCGCATCACCGGCGACCGCCAGCTTGCCTCGGATCTCTGCCAGGAGACGTTCATTCGTGGCTGGCAGCATTTCGATACGATCCGTGCCTATGAGTCGCCGCTGGGCTGGTTGCTCCGCGTCGCGACAAATCTCGCGCTCAGCACGCGTCGCCGCCGCGACACCCGCGTGGGCATCCCGACGACTTTGAACGAAGAACAATCGCCTACTGTGAGCGACCCAGCCTGGCGCATTGCCGAGCGCGACGCGATCCATCAGACCCTCCTGCAGCTCCCCGCGAACATGCGTGCGGCGCTCGTCTTGCGTGAGGTTTGCGGCCTTTCCTTCGAGGAAGTAGCGCGAACGCTTGGCATCACCCACGCCGCTGCCAAGATGACGTTGAGCCGTGCTCGCGAGCGATTTCGCCGGGCCTATCGCCAGCAGGAGGGACAACCGTGAGTGCGGACACGATTCCCTCCTGTGCTGACGGCCAGACCGCCGCGACACTCTCCCACTGGCGCGATGGCGCGCTGAGTCCTATCGAGTCGGAGCACATGAGTCAGCATGTGGCAGGGTGCGCGGCGTGCCGTGCCCGCCTCGCGGACTACGAAGCCATCGCGGATGGCCTGCGCGCCATTCGTGTTCCCGATCCGAGAGGCGACTACGGGCGCGACCCACGCTCCGCACCTGTGCCTCGCCGCGCGCGCTCATGGCAGCCACTACGAGCCACTCCTCGCTGGCATGTCGCTGGCGGTCTTGGTGCAGTGGCGGCGGTGCTGCTCGTCGCGCTGGCTTTCGCGCAGGTCTCCGCAGGCCTACACAACCGGACCGTTGGGGTCCGCACACCTACCACGCTACATACGCCGACCGCGCCCACCGGCACATCCACCGCCACCGTTAGTCCGACACCTGTCGCGCTCCAGCCGCTCGCCTGGCAGGCGCATCAGTCGCTGCCTGATGGCATCAATTCCAGCGCATACTATGGTGTGTTTACGCTTGCGAACGCTGATGGCAATGACGCATATGCCTGCGACGTGACCCCTCCGCCAGCAGACGGGCAACCCGCCACCACAGCGCAAACCCGTGTGTGGATGACGCATGACAGCGGCACCCACTGGAAGCTCACCCTTACGTTCAACGGCCCAACGGATGCCAGCTCATGTGTCGTGACAACGGACGACTACGATCGCAATTTGGTCGTCGCCGCCGCCAGCTATGCGTTTCGGGCCGCCCCGCCGTCGCCGAATCACTCAATCACATATGTGTCGAATACCGCGGGTCTCACCTGGCAAAAACTGCCAGGATCGCAGCTCTTCACGCAGCTCGCCAGTTTTCGCGGCGAGGTTTTCGCGCTTCGCAAGGTCACGCAAGGGACGCAGCTCGATTCCCCCTATACGACCGAGTTGGCGGTAAGCCTCGACGGGCTGCAAACGTGGACGACGATTGACCTCCCGATCGTTGGGCAGCGCGGAGATCAAGGGTTCCCACAGCACCTTTGGCTCAATCCGACCAACGGCAATCTCTTGCTGGAGATGCAAGACCAATCCAATCAAGATGCGCTAACCCTCTGGCAGACCGTAGACGTCGGCACGCACTGGCACCCGTTTGGCCAGACGGCCTCAACGAGCGCCAGCCCCAACTTTGTCGTCCAGGCGCCCGCTGCCGGCCAGTCCTGGTTTGTCTGTGTTTCCACCTATGACCCATCGGGACCAGGGCAAAACACCCTTGCCTGCACCTCGGACAACGGAGCCACGTGGACGCCGCGCGCCGCTCTCGCGCCGCGCTCCGGCCCATCCGTGACTGGGAAAGGAGCCACACCCTCCACCGGCGCTGCCCTCGTCTTCGCGATCAGCGATGACGGCGCGGTGCTGGCCGTGGCCGCCCAAAGCTTCTCTTCGGACGGCAGCATTGCCAGCTACGCGCTCTACCGCCTGCCGCAGGGAGCGAGTCAATGGCAGTCCCTCGGACCCGTGCCGGAGTTCAG
This sequence comes from uncultured Ktedonobacterales bacterium, assembly GCA_964416775.1. Lineage (GTDB taxonomy): Bacteria > Chloroflexota > Ktedonobacteria > Ktedonobacterales > JADMIN01 > CAYQFU01. The sequence continues at coordinate 11 of CAYQFU010000180.1, read as the reverse complement.
TGTGCAATATG
>CAYQFU010000179.1:3486-11417 GCA_964416775.1 uncultured Ktedonobacterales bacterium | reverse complement strand
GGCCGGGATGTATATGCAGCGGCGATGGGTAGGTGCGTGGGCGTCGAATGGGCTGACAGAGCAAGTGTAGCTCAAGCGGCGGCGTTTTGGGGAGGGCGGTGAAGGGGTGGCGGCCAAGGTCGTGGGCAGGGATGGGGTGGATCGGCGGCAGGTGGGTGCGAATGATGGGTGCGCGAGGAGCGGAGCAGGGCAGAGGGGCGAGTGAACGCAATTGGGGAACTCTCTGGGTGGAGATGATGTACACTGCAGCATGGCCGGTGGCGAGCTTCCACACGTGCTGCCGCGAGCAGCAGGTCGGGGGGATGTTATGCACCGCAACCTCGTCAAGCCAACGCCCACGCTCGATCTGGAGCGAGCGCTCGCACTGGAAGGGACGCGCCGGATCGCCGGAACGGACGAGGTCGGCGTTGGCGCGATAGCTGGCCCGGTCGTGGCCGTGGCCGTGGTCTTGCCGTTGCCGGCCCCGGACGAGCGATTCGAGGAGGAATTGGCGCGCGTGGCCAGCACGCTCGCGGGAGTGCGCGACAGCAAACAGCTTCGGGGACGTGAACAGGAGCGGCTGTTCGATCTGATCCATGCCGTCGCGAGTCCGGATATCGGCATTGGCGTCGTGCGCGTCCACGAGCTCTTCGCCCTCGCCAACCAGACGCGCGCGGCTCAGCTTGCCACCGCTCGGGCACTGCGCGCGCTGCCCTCGCCGCCGGACCACGTGCTGCTCGACGGGGGCATAACCCTCGCGGACGCCACGGTTCCCTCTACGGCTGTGGCCAGGGTACATCACAGCACGACCAGCCTGAGCATCGCCGCCGCATCAGTCGTGGCCACAGTTGCGTTCCACCGCATCATGCGCGCCTATGGCGACCGCTACCCCGTGTATGGCTTCCAGCGGCATCACGGCTACCCAAGTCCGGAGCACCTGGCCGCGCTCGCCGCCCATGGTCCCTCGCCGGTCCATCACCCGCACAATGCGACCGTGCGCCGACTGAGCCTGGCAAACCGGAGACGCATGGACGAGGTCGAGCGCGACCTACCAGCGCCATTCGACATCGGGTACGGCCCGGACATCGACGAGCTTATGGGATTTCCGAATACAGCGGAGCCTCTCGGAGCCAACGAATCTCACTACTAAATGAGCGGCACGTCTGCCGGGCAGCACGCTTCGGACGCCGCGGCCGGACGATGGCTCGCTTGCGTTTGTGGATATAACAAGATTACGGTGAGCAGGTGACAGCGTGCGCTCAGAGGCGGAGGAGTCGCGTGGCGGATAGCGGGTTTTCGACGGCGAGTGGCGGCACGGTGATCGCCGATGTCCTGCGCGAGGTGGTGGATAGCATCGAGGCAGCGTTTCCGGGCCGCGTGCGGGCGCTCTACGTCGGAGGAAGCTACAGCGATGGGACGGCGGTAGCTGGAGGGCGGTCGCCGAATGCGAGCGATGTGGATCTGTACGTGGTGTTTCGCGGGACGGTCACGGAAGCGGAGGCGGCTGGGTTTGGGCGTCTGATGGCGGAGTGCCAGCCGCTCAGCGCGGCCATGCTGGATGCGCAGGTGTACGCTGAGGACGATCTGTTGCGGCCGATAGGGAGGGAGCCGGCACAGATGGCGTTCCTCAACGCGCTGATCACACATGGGGCAGTGCTGGCATACGGCGAGGACCTGCGCGCCGAGCTGCCCGAGGTGCCGTTTGCGCGATACGTTCTGGACGTGATCGAGTCCGGTGTGTTCCACATGGGTATTCCGCGGCAGACGGAGGCGCTGGACTATCCGTTGATGACACCGCTCGTGGCTCCGGTGGGGTATCCCGATGCGGAAGGGGAGCTCTTCGGCTACGATGTCGTGCCGGCGCGGCCGAGCGCGCCTCGCGGGACGCGGGTGCTGGTGGACATCGCGGTGTGGATGGCGACACTGTTCGTCGCCATTGAGACCGGGCGCTATGCGGTGCGGAAAAGCCAGAGCGTGCAGTTGTGCCGGGAGCTGCGGCCGCAGGACGACTGGGCGCGGCTTGCGGTAGCCATCTTTGAGACGTGCAAGCGGGAACGGGGATATGCGATCCCTGAGGGCGTGGAGGAGCGAGCACAGTTGCGAGACTGGTGTCGGGACATGCTGGCGGTGGAGAATCAGTACTTGCGCGTGTGCAGAAACTACGTGGTCGAGCAGCTAAGGCATGGCGGAGACGATGCGCGATGGCAAGCCGCGCGCATCTTGCGGAGCGTGGTGTACCGAGACGAGGAGGTTGCGGCGGCGCTGGGCACGCTGGACCAGACGGCGGACGTGGGGATACGGCAGGAGTTGAGAAAGGCGCAGAAGGTCAGGGCACTATATGGCCGATAAGCTACGGACGCTCTATCGGCCAGTAGGCCTCGGCGAGATGATCAAGATTCTGGACGCCGGGGCCCGCGGTTTTCCGCAGCGGCGACCGGAACAGCCGATCTTTTACCCGGTGCTGAACCGAGCCTATGCACAGCAGATCGCGGAGAAGTGGAACGCGCCTCACGCCGCTACTGGGTACGCTGGCTTCGTGACGGAGTTCCGGCTGGATGCGCAGTATGCCAGGCGCTTCAAGTCCCATGTCGTCGGCTCGAGCGTCCACCGCGAGCTGTGGGTGCCCGCCGAACAGCTGGAGGAGTTCAATCAGCACCTCGTTGGCCCGATCACTGTAGTCGATGCCTTTTATGGAGAGCAGTACGTCGGGCCATCTCCGAGGCCCCTCATGCTGAAGGGAAGGACGGCACGCGAACAACTGCCGCTGCTCGAACGCATCCTCGACTACAACGCGATGGACTTCTTTCTTGAGGTTCAGGTGCAACGGGTGGTCGTGCAGCTCAACTTTGCGTACTGGGTGCGAGCCAATCTCACAGCCGATGGACTGCCGCTCCCTCGAAAAGTGAAGATCCTGCGCGACGTGCGGACCGTCCGGGATGATGCCTTTCCGGAGAGCAAGCTTGTGGGAAGCGACGAGCTGGATGCGCTCGCCGGTCAGGTTGATGGTGCGGAGTGACATGCCATCGTACGAAAAGCGCTATGGCTCTTTGGCTTCAATCTCGGCCAGAAGCGTGAGGTCGAGGCGGCACAGGTCGGCACGGCGGGCACGGCTGCGGGACTGGTGCAGGAACTGATCAGGAGGTCGTCTGACTCTCGGCCGTCCTCTTCAACCGCTTCAGCAGCTGTGGACCGACGACCCACCTGCCCAGCAGTGACCCTGGGAACGACAATACCGTTCCCAGCAGACCAACTGTGTCGAACGTCTCTTCGAGCTCGAACCGCGTGCGCTGACCCAACGAGGTGAGGTGATAGCTGCCGTCCCGCCCCCGGATTCGACCAGGGGGATAGGTGATGTACTTCCAGGCGTAGTGCTCTGGAGGCTCATACCGGGTGATTTCGGTGACGTAGGGGCCGCCTCGCATCGTCCCCTGGAATTGTGTGCCGACCGCAATGGGTCCCGGCGTGAGGCGGGTGACCTGGTTGACGTACTGGCCGCGCCAGGCTTGGTTTTTCTTCTCATCTTCCAGATAGGACCACACTTCGCGGATTGGTCGGTTGATCACAATGCTGGCACGCGCGTGGATCGCCATAACAGCTTCCTCCTCTGTGTCCGCTCAGCCGTCATCCCGAACTGAACGCTCGCCCACACTGGAGATCTCCCGAACAACGTTCACGACAATGAGGCACGTAAGGGATCGTCCACGATACGGGATCAGCCATCCGATGAGATGGTCGGATCCGAAGGGTCACCGCGCCTTGAGTGCTGCGTTCCATGCCTAGCGTACCTTAATACCGCCATGATACCACCCGCTTCGAGGCTCTTCAATATTGCGCCTGATCGCAGTCCACCAGAGAGAAACCGAGACCCAGACCTCTTTATCCGCCGCCTGCCGCACCTCACTGAAGCATGTTGGAGGCTGCAGGCAAGCCGACGTAGCTCGCGAGGACGCGGTCGGAGAGCAGGCCGAGGCAGCTCAAATTGGGGAAGCCCGGCCCCTGCGCGACGCCGGCCAGCATGGGCAGGTGCAGTCGCGGCGCGGTGTCCGCCACGGAGAGGTCCGTCGCGATGGCGCGCTCGAACGCGGCGGAGGACAGTGCATTGCTGCCCACTGCGGACGCGAGCCGCTCACGCGCCTCGTCGTTCAGCAGGGCGACGAACCAGGTGGGGTCGAAGCCGCGGGCGACGACCACGTAGTCGTAGCGGTACTCTGTGGTGGCGCCGCCGTAGACCGCCTCGACGGTGATGCCCGCGGCATCGGCCGCGATGCGGGTGGCGTTGCCATTGACGGAGCGGACGTTCCACGCCTGGGTCATGTCGCGCATGGCGGCGACGGAGAAGACACCCCGGTCGGCGCGGCGCACGAACTCGCGGCGATCCTCCTCGGTGAGGCTGAGCCAGCGCACGGCGTGCGTGTGGGTCAGCCCGTCGTCGGCCTCCGAGTCGTAGTGGTGATGCTTGCCGAGCGCGGCGGAGCTGTGCGGGTCGGGGTTGGAGAAGAGCTGGTTCTCCTCGAAGCCCTCGTCGCGCGAATAGAGGACGCCGCGGGGGCTGAGGACCTCGATCTCGGCGCGGTTGCCGAGCACTTCGAGCAGGGCGACGACCGCGGCGGCGGCGGTCTCGCCCGTCCCGACGATGCCGACGTGGATGTGCTTGCCGTGGCTGGGTGCCGCGCCCGCGAGGCGGTCCAGCGCCTGCCAGACGTTGCTGCCGTCGAGGACGCGCGGGTCGTCCTCGGGCTGGCCGGGAACGGCGATGGGCAGTCCGGGTCCAGTGATGACCAGGCCGTCGCCCTCGACGGTCTGTGACGCACCGTCTTGTCGCGCGCGCACGGCGAGGCGCCAGCGGCGGCCGTCCGCGGTCAGTTCGATGCCCGTCACCTCGGCGGCGCGCACGTCGACTCCAACCTTGCGCGCCACCCAGCGCAGGTAGGCGGACCACTGGCGGTGCGTGGGGCGCGGCCGCCCGCGGTCGATCCACTCGGCGTACGCGTACTCTTCGATGAGGTGCTGCGGCCAGGAGTAGGCGGTCATAGCGCGGTCGATACGGCGGTTGGCGCCGGCGTCGCCCCAGCAGGTGGAGTCGTAGGGGTAGCCGACGTCCTTCTCCGGCAGCGTCCCCAGGATGCGGCGGCCGTCAGTGAAGCCGTGCGCCCCGGACCACTGCGCCGCGACGCCCCGCCTATCGAGCAGGACGACTTCGGGCACGTCGTAGCCGTGCTCGCGCAGGACGGCCCGCTTCGCCGCGATGGCCAACCCCTTTGGCCCCGCGCCCACCACGAGTAGTCGTTGCGTCATGCTGTCCTCCCGCCAGGTATCTGGTTTGCTCCGCCCGCTCGTGGCCCGATGCGTCGTGATGGTCGACGCGATATGCTCGGCCGAGCTCCGGTCGCGGCAGGCCGCACGTCTCCACCCCACCGCGCGATGGCGTCCCACCACTCAGGATCGCGCGTGCTCGGAGCGCGGGCCACTACACGCCAGCAAGTCTACCCGAACCATGCCTCGCGCTTCCACCCCCCTCATCTGGCAAGGCTACGTGGATCTCAGCACCTGGCCATAGGGCACGGGGGCAGAACTGTGATGCGGCTCACAGTGCCTGGCAGCCAGCGCTGCTATACTTGAACCGGCATCATAGCCTGCCTGTCCATGGTGAGCAACGTTTGCCTGATGCTGGTGCGACCCGACGGGACACGGGAGTATGCGGACGATGCGTTCAAGTGCGCCAGGATGCGCGGCAGAAAGCCGCACGCGCTGGCATGCTGACGACATGTACACGAGAGAGCGTGACAGGAGAGAGAACATGCGTCACACGCGCACCTCGCACGACACGCACGACACGCACGACACGCACGACACGCACGACACGCACGACACGCACGACATTCCGCTCAGGCGGGCGACCGGCACGACTCCAGTCACTGGCGGACCACGCTGGGCACGCCGGGTCATGCGCCACGGCCAGACACTCGCGGCGATCAGCGGCCTGATAGTGGCCCTGACCGCGTGCGCCGTCACCACGGTGGGCAATCCGAGCGTGTACCCGCCCGCGGCCGTACCCCAAGTCGTGCAGCACACCGCGCAGTTGACCATCGGCAACAACCAAACGGTCAAAAAGACGGTGTCATGTGCGCCCAACGAAGTACTGCTCAGCGGCGGGTTCGACACCACCAGCCAGGTGCCCCTGGGCGGCGATCAGGGGGTTTACGTCCTGGACAACTACCCATCCGACGCCGCGGGCAATCCAGCGACCGGGCAAGGCCAGATCGAGACGTCGTGGACGGTGACGGCGTACGCGTACGTGCCCCAGCCGGTGAGTGTGCCCATCACGGTGAATTGCTTGAAGGGCTCCAACGCCTCCTCGGGCGTGTGGTTCCAGGCGTTCGCCTTGCAGAGCACCGGGCCGGTCAGCGCGACGCGGGGCTGCACGGACCCCGTCTTCGGGACGCTGACCGGCGGCGGCTTCGGACTTGCCGCCCCGTACAGCTCGATCATGGCCTCTTATCCGACAGAACCCAACGGTGTGTACCATAAGGCCTGGACGGTCGAGATCCTCCATGGTCCCAAGGTTACCGCCCCGCCGGCCGGTGGCACCGAATACGCGGTGTGCGTGACCCAGCTGCATGATCAGCCCCTGGCGCAGCAGCAGCTCATCACCCCAGCCAGCGCCGTCGATTGGGAATTGCAGCAGGTGAGTGTGGGGTGTCCCGCTCAGAACGAGCTGCTCGTGGGTGGCGGGTATCAGCACAGCGAATACCTCGGGGTGGATGCCGACGGGCTCGTCGCGCCGCAGCTGAACGCGTGGAGGGTCGCCGGCTGGGTGGGGAAGCTGACGACGCCGCAGCAGCCGATCACCACCTGGGCGATCTGCGTCACCACCACTCCGGGATTGGTGCCAACCGCCACCAGTGCGCCGCAGCCAACTGCCACCAGCACGCCGCAGCCGACGGCCACCAGCATTCCGGCGCCCACGGCGACGTCGGGACCGCAAGCGGGTGTGTGCAAAGCATCAGACTTCCCCACGAAAACGTCGGGTGGTCCGAGCTCGGGCTTCGCGTATCCTCCAAAGACCTACTACTATGATATTGGTCCAGCGGCAGGGAACCATTATTACGTGCTGTGCAGCTCTGGCACTCCGGCATCGATCCGCACCTTCTTGCTGCAATCGATACCCGCGGGTGGGTGGACGGTGACGCAAACCACTGCCACCACGATCGCGGCCCGGAAGCCGACGACGCCGCCCAGTGGCTACTGCTATAGCGTGAACATCACGGTAGGAAGCAATGCAGGCTATCCAGGAGAGTGGGACGCGGATTTCCATCCTCCCATCCTCTCCTGTTAGCGTTGCATCCAGTGGCAACAATCGCCGGTCATGCGACGCACCCGGCCTACACTGAATGATGCGCGGGGGTCACTGAAAGCGACGAGCCTCTTGATTCTGGTCGAGGTACTCAAACGAAGCACCAGAATCAGGAGGCTCTTTCGTGCTCGATGCTTTTCCATCCCACATGCCGCACGGATCCCTGCCGATTGCTTGCGTGTCGGGCATTGCAGCCTATCTGCTGAGGATGCCTTCGCCGACCGGCCTCTCTCCTACCTGTGCCAGCATAGCGACTGGACCGAGAGCCAGGCAATTCGATATACTGGCGCGGGATCAGACGCGGTTGGCGAGCACGTGAGCGGGAGGCGTTGTGGAGCTGAGAACGTACTATCTGGGCCTGTTGCGCAAAGGCCCGACCTGGACCGCGGAGGCGTCGCCGGAGCTGGAGGCGTTGCAGGCGGCGCACATGGAGCACGTGCGGCAGAAGGTGGAGTCGGGCGCGGCGCTGGCCTCGGGACCCGTGGACGACGGCAGTGACATCCGCGGCGTGAGTATCTATCGCACGGCGACACTGGCCGAGGCAGAGGCCCTCGCCCAGGCGGACCCGGGAGTGCGCGTGGGCCGGTTTGTAGTGGAG
>CAYQFU010000179.1:0-3386 GCA_964416775.1 uncultured Ktedonobacterales bacterium | reverse complement strand
GGCGCTATGACTCCTCGGCTTCGATCTCGGCCAGAAGGGCGCGGTCGAGCGGGCTCAGGTCGGCGTGGGCGAGCAGGTCGGGCCGGCGGGTGCGGGTGCGGCGCAGGGCTTCTTTGCGGCGCCAACGGGCGACGGCGCCGTGGTTGCCGGAGAGAAGGATCTCGGGGACGGGCCAGTCGCGGAATGCGGGCGGCCGGGTGTACTGGGGATATTCGAGGAGGCCGCCGGTGTGTGATTCTTCGCTCGTCGAGCCGGGGGCCAGGACGCCCGGCAGGAGGCGGGTGACGGCGTCCACCACGACCATAGCGGGAAGCTCGCCGCCGGTCAGGACGTAGTCGCCGATGGAGAGCTCGTCGGTGGCGAGGTGCTCGCGGATGCGCTCGTCCACGCCTTCGTAATGGCCGCAGATGAGGGTGAGGCGCGGCTCGGCGGCCAGCTCATGGGCGACGGACTGGGTGAAGAGACGGCCGGCGGGTCCGAGGAGGATGATGGGGCCGCCCAGGTAGACGGCCTCGACGGCGGCGAAGATGGGATCGGGCTTCATGACCATGCCGGAGCCGCCGCCGTAGGGGTAGTCGTCCACGATGTGGTGGCGGTCGGTGGTCCAGTCGCGTGGGTTGTGGAGGGCGATCTCGACGAGACCGCGGTCGCGGGCGCGGGCGATGATGCTCTCGTCGAGCGGGCCGCGAAACATGTCGGGGAAGAGGGTGAAAATGTCGAACTTCATGGTGTGATAGAATACCACGTATTCGCTCGCCAGCGTGGCCCAGGCCCGCCCGGCGCCTCGTGTGGCGCCCAGGAAGGTGGGCGTGTTTTGTGTCCGGGAGACGGCAATGGCGATCCTTTGGCCGACGCGCGCTGATGGTGACGAGCGGGCGCGGCCCGTCGACTCGCTGCGGCGGGCGCTGGGGCACGCGGTGTCGCTGGTGGAAGGCGGCGCTGGAGTGCTGGCATTGCGTACGGACGGCGTGACCGAGGAGGAGAGTGCGCGCCCGCGCGACGAGCGTAGCGGGGAGCAGATGGTGGTGGCGTGGGGCATCGACGTGGAAGCGGCGCGCCATCTGGTGGCGGCGCTGGCCATCGACCGGGCGCCAGAGCCGCTGGACGGCCGGCCGCTGGTTACGTCGCTGACGGAGCTGTGGGCAGGCGAGATCGCGACGCTGACGCTGGGCGACGAGCGGGGGGCGATCGGAGAGCTGCACCTGCTTGGGCCGAACGGATTCGCGGAGCGGCGGGTGCTGGCTGACACGCGGCGGCGTCGGGCGGTGGTGGGCAACCTGGTGGTGGCGGCGCGACTGCACCAGGAGCTGAACCGCATACGGCAGGAGAACCGGCAGCTGGGGAGCATCCTGCACTTCAGCGGCGACGGGATCGTGACGGTGGATGCGGCGCTGCGCATCACGGGGTTCAACCCGGCGATGGAGGCGATGACGGCGTGGCGGGCGCACGCGGTGCTGGGCCGGTTCTACTACGATGTGCTGCGGCCGCGTGACCGGCAAGACAATCCGCTGGGGTTCGATCGAGACCCGCTGGTGCAGGCGATCGGCACGGGGCAGACGGTGGCCAATCAGGAGATCGTGCTGCTGGCGCGGGATGGGCAGCATGTAGATGTGTCGGTGACGGCGGCGGCCGTGCGGTCGCCGCAGGGTCAGCCGATCAGCGGGGTCCTGAACGTGCGCGATATCACGCGGACGCGGGAGACCGAGGAGCTGCGCTCGACGTTCGTGTCGGTGGTGTCGCACGAGCTGCAGACGCCCATCGCCATCATCAAGGGGTACGCGAGCACGCTGCGCCGGCCGGATGCGAACTGGGACGCGCAAACGCTGCGCGACCGGCTGGCGGCGATCGAGGAGGAGGCTGACCGGCTGAATCACCTGGTGGGGAACGTGCTCTATGCGTCGCGCATCCAGGCGGGCGGGCTGCAGATGGAGCGCACCGAGCTCGATCTGGCGGAGGTGATTCGCTCGGCGGTGCGGCGGTTTGTGGCGCGCGGGCCCGAGCTGGACGTGCGGGTGCGCTTTCCGGCGAACTTTCCGGCGGTATCCGCGGATCGGGAGCGCATCGAGGAGGTGATCCTCAATTTGCTGGATAATGCGGTGAAATATTCGCCGAAGGGCAGGCGCATTCGGGTGTCGGGCCAGGTGACGGGCGAAGAGGTGATCGTGCACGTGGTGGATGCCGGGCAGGGGATTCCGCTGCGGGAGCAGGATCGTATCTTCGAGCGCTTCCAGCGGGTGGACAATGCGTCGACGCGGCGCACGCAGGGAGCGGGGCTGGGGCTGTACATCTGCCGGGCGATCGTGGAGGCGCACGGCGGGCGTATCTGGGTGCACAGCGAGCTGGGGGAGGGCTCGACGTTCTCGTTCAGCTTGCCACGTGAGGAGAAGGCGCAACTGCCGATGGTGATCTTCGGCAATAGCGCGCGACAGCCGGAAACGGCTTCGGGAGCCGGCGAGGCCGGAGCCACGGAGCGGGCGCGGCAGGAGGCGGCAAAGCGATGACGGAGGCGACGTTTGATCCGCGCAGCATCAGCGTGCTGGTGGTGGACGACGAGCCACGGCTGGTGGACGTGGTGCGCATGAACCTGGAGATGGAAGGCTACCGCGTGCTCGAAGCCGGGAACGGGGCGGAGGCGCTGGATCGTCTGAAAGAGGATCTGCCCGATCTGGTGGTCCTGGACGTGATGATGCCGGAGATGGATGGGTTCGAGACGCTCCGGCGCATCCGCGAGGTGTCCCATGTGCCGGTCATCATGCTGACGGTGAAGAATGAGGAGAGCGACCGGATTCGCGGGCTGGAGATCGGAGCCGACGACTACCTGACGAAGCCGTTCAGCCCGCGCGAGCTGCAGACGCGCATCAAGGCGCTGCTGCGGCGCACCTTCACGCCGGCGCCGCCGCGCAAGACGCGTATCGTAGTGGACGACGATCTGACGATCGACTTCTCGAAGCATGAGGTGCTGGTGCGGGGCGCGAAGGTGACGCTGCGGCCGACGGAGTACCGGCTGCTGTATCACCTGGTGAACAACGCGGGCCGGCTGATGACGCACGAGACGCTGCTGTCGCGGGTGTGGGGGCCGGAGTATCGGGATGAGGCGCACTATTTGCGGCTGTACATCACGTATCTGCGTCAGAAGCTGGAGCGCGACCCGGCGCACCCGAAGTACATCCTGACGGAGCGGGGCATGGGGTATCGCTTCCGGGAGCTGGAGCCGACACCGGCGAAGTGAGGCGTGCGGGGGGAGGGGGTGGCAGGGCGAGGAGAGGGGAGACGGAGTTACACGGAGGACAGGGAGCGGACACGGAGGACACGGAGGAGGAGACCGGAGGGTGGAGACCGGAGGGCGCGGAGGGCGCTAAGATAGCGAGGGCGGGCTGAGCGGTGGT
>CAYQFU010000178.1:0-11487 GCA_964416775.1 uncultured Ktedonobacterales bacterium | reverse complement strand
CACGCTGCTCGACGTCGCGCCGCTGCTCTCGGCGCCGGACTTCCGCGAGGACGTGCTGCACCTGGTCCACGATCCGTCGCTCTTGGCCTGGTGGAACCACTACTACAAGCCCCTGGACACGCGACTCAAGGTCGAGATCATCAATCCGGTCCTGACGAAACTGGCGTCTTTCTCGGGCTCGCGCGTGGCCCGGCGCATCGTCGGCCAGGGCCGCTCCACGCTCGACCTGCCGGAGATCGTGCGCGAGGGGCGGCTGCTGTTGGTCAACACGGCCCGCGGGGTCGTCGGCGCGGAGACCGCCACGCTGGTCGGGGCCACCCTGCTCGGCGCCCTGCAGTTCACGTTGGAGGAGCAGGCCCGGCTCGCCGCCGGGCAGCGGCGTCGCTTGCTCGTGCTGGTGGACGAGTTCCAGACGATCCGCGGCGTCGATTACGGGGCGATGCTCGCCGAGCTGCGCAAGTTCGGCGGCACCTTCGCCCTGGCCACCCAGGCGCTCGCCCACCTGGACGCGCTCGATCCCACCCTGCGCCCCACTGTGCTGGCCAACGTCGACGCCCTCTACGTCTTCGCCACCAGCGCCGAGGACGCGCGCGCGCTCGTCCACGAGTTGGACGATGCCGTGGAGATCGCCGACATCATCAATCAGGACGACTTCACCTGTTACGCCAAGCTGGCGTTGGATGGGCGCCGGCTGCCGCCCTTCACGCTGACGCTGGATCCCCCGCCGGCGGGGGATCCGGTGCTGGCCGAGCAGATCCGCGGCCGCGCCCGGACACGCTATGGCCGAGACCTGCAGGCGGTCGAAGACGATCTTGCCCGGGCGGCGCAGCGCTATCAGCGATCCACCGATCGTGTGGTGCCGGGCGGCTCCGCAGGAGCTTCGCACCCGGTGATCCAGCCTGTTGAGACAAGCACAGCGGACCCGCGGCAGCCTCCATCGGGCCGTGGTCGCTATGGCCAACGCCGGCGTGGCCCGAGAGCGCCGTCGCCGACCCCGATGGATGAGCTGTGGGCCGGAGTATTCGCTACTCCAACGTCGCCCACTGTCGCAGCAGACTCCGCTCAGGCGCGTCCCTCTGGCTTCGTGTCGAAGGAGGAGCCCGCCACCGACATCTCTCCGGCGCACGTAGGGCGGCGACTCGGTGACACTCCACTACCAGATGTCGATTGCCCGTCCGAATTCGAGCCGCCTGCTGCCGTCAGCGCGCCGGACCGTGACGGCCCTGGCAGTCCACCAGGCGACGACTGGGCCTCTTTGAGTGCGTTCGACGGGCGCGATGGAGAAGGGCATGAGAGCGGTGAGGACGGGTGGAGTGAGTGGGATGAAAAGGAGGACGGCCAATGACCGGCGCCAACTCCGGCTTGCGGCTCCATGCAAGCCCAACTCTGCAGGCGGGTGCGATGCATGCCGCCGGCACTGGCCCGCTCGGGACCGCTGGATCCAAGAAGCCGGATTGCGTGCCATCTCCCTGGCCACTGCCGGTCAGTCCAGGCAGCCCACTACTCGGCCGCGACGAGGATCCGTCGCAGGCCCTGCTGCTCTGGCTGCTTCGCTACCCACTGCTGCGCGCGGAGGACCTCGCGGCCATCACCGGCTACAGCCGGCAGCGGACCTACGCGCAACTCGCGCAGTTGGAAGCCGCGGGAACGATTGAGGCCATTCGCGTCCCGGCGCTCGGCCACCAGGGTGGCCACCTCTACCATGTCAGCGCCGTCGGGATGCAGGCGCTTGCTCACACCTACGGAGACACGGTCTGGCGCGCCGCCCGGGCGTGGGGTGCCGACGAGGCGGGTCTGCAACGCTTGCTGCCACGCGCTCCCGGGCTCGTGGCGGTGCAGACGGTGGTAATGGCCCTAATCACGGGCATCGGCTCGGCTTCAGCACCCTACGTCCGCGAGGTACCGCAAAAACGGGCTGTGCGCACCGAGTGGGCCTGGGAACGGGACTATCGCTTCCTACTCACGGGGCGACTCGCTCCGGACGACGCAGGCGCGGACGCTACCACCCGCAACATGCGCATCGATGCCTACGTGCGGCTGCGGGTGTGGCCATCTCCTGGCGCGACCTCCCCGTCTGAAGCCGTGTCGGCGGCAGGACGGACCGAGAATGAGACATCCTACGGACTGTTTGTCCTGTGCGATACGGGCTTCCTCGATGTAGGCGGCCCACGGGCAGCGCTGCGCGCGCTGCTACGCGGTCGCCAAGGGTTGGAGGCCGACGGGGGCACGATGCCGGCGCTGCTACTCCTGGTGCCAGATGCGCACGATGCGCAGCGCTGGCAGGCCCTCAACGCGCGCACGGCGCTGGAGCGCTGGCTCGCGCGACCACTTGACGGTGGCATCCTGGTCGTACCACCGCCTTGGCAGAACGGAGATCGTGCCTCGCAGCAGACGCACTCTGCCAGCGAACGCTCACGATCCGGGATCGACGCGTCGAACATCTGGCAGGTGAACTGGCTGTCGCTGAGCGACTCCGGGTCCCGTCGCTTGGCAGCGCTCCTGACGCCCGCACCTGAACCAAGTCTGCCAGCTCTCTCGATGGTGGCCCCTAGGTATGACCCGGACGCGCCCAGCCCTCGACGAGCAGCAAAAGTGATCGGCCATTTCAATGACCGAGCGGATCGCTGGGCTGAGTCGATGCCGTGGCGTGGAGAACTGGGGCGGAGCGCGACGGAGGGAGGAGACGGGAGCGGCTGTGGGCAGGTACCGCGCTCGGGACGCGAGCTTCTGGCGCTGCTCGCGCTTCGCCTCGACGCGCGCCATGACGCCCTGCTGGCTCTCCTGGCGGCGCATCCGCTGCTGAGTGGCGAGGAGCTCGCGGCCGTCGTAGGCATCACTCCCGCATCGGTCGATGTCTACACACGGCACCTCAACCGGCTTGGCCTCGTCGTGCCCGCGACTAACCTGACGCTCGCTGGCGCACCACCGGTCCCTCCAAACTCAAGGTGGCTACGCGGACGCTACGCGCTAACGGCTCTGGGGACACATCTGCTCTCGGCCCGAAGCGCGCGGACCATCAAAGGAGCGCCACCTGAGGATGGGCGAGGCTGGCCACGGGAAGACAGGCCCACCGATGCATATCACCGCGAGGTTGCGGCCTTGATGCGCGTGCCGGCGCACACGGCTGGCGTGTATCAGTTCATCGCATCCCTGTATGGGTCTGCCAGCAGCGCACAGACCGGAGAACAGGCCCAGCGCGTGGCATGGTGGGAGACCGGGCGGCCGTGCGCCCGGCAATATCGGGAAATCGACGGCTGGCACGCTCTGCGGCCCGATGCTGCGGGCGAGTACCTGGCCGGGACACAGCGGCTGCGGTTCTGGCTTGAGTGGGATCGCGGCACGATGCGACGACGCGACCTGGAAGCGAAGTTCGCCGCCTATGCCCACTACGTGCGCTCGCGTGAGTGGCGTGCCGACGGCAACACGCCGCTCCCGACGCTGCTTATTGTGACCGGTGAGACAGGTGAGAGTGGTCAGGAGAGCCGCGTTGCCCAAGCGCTTCGCGACACCCTCCCAGAGAGCGTCGCGCTGCGCGTGTACGTCACCCAGGCATCCTTGCTCGTCACAGAGGGGCCCCTTGCGCCGATCTGGCGGACCTGGCCAAGGCAACAGAGGATTTCGGAACCACTCGTAAGTCCGTTCTCGGGGCACAGCTAGGCATGGCACGAGCCCAACTGCGGCAGCCGCAATGGCAGAGGGACCCCATTGAACTTCCGTTTCAGTGGGAACCACGTCCACTCACTGACCGAACGTACAGCTTTTGACGACCTGATAGTGACGGGCCAGGGACTCGGTCTCCTGAACCGAAATTAAGGAGACGGGAGCGATGCCACCACGCCGCGGACGACCAACCAAACAGGACATTCTGAAACAGGCGATGGACCTGTTCCGACTCGAAACCGTCGGTGATCTAGAGGATGCATCTGCCTTTCGCGAGTGTCGCGGCGTCCTAGTCATCGTTCGCAGCCTCGCTGACCACCCACGCTGGGCCTATGGCGTGGCGCTTGACCTGCTCAAGCAGGCCGCATGCGCAGATGTGCTATCGGACCTGTATGCCGCTGGACATGACGAGGAGGTCCGTCTTGCACGGTTCATCCACGGCCATTTCTTTGAGGGGCAGAGCGTCGCAGAGATTGCCAGACAAGGCATCCTGGGGGTGCAAGACCGCTCGCACGTGAGTCATACCTACGCGGCCGAGGCCTATAGGCTGGTGGCCCAACGTCTTCTCACGCTCGCCGAGCATGAGGATCCGCTCACGGAGTCCGAGGGGCTGAGGCTTGCCGTCGCACTGCGCGAGCAGCGTCGACAACGCGGAGTGCAGCGCGTCTCGGACGGGCTGCAGCTCCTTTGGGCGCGCCGCTACCCCAGTTCAGTACTGCCATCCGAAGTGCCGCCATCTGACAGAAGCCTATCCACCTCGCAGCCGGCGCGTCCTGCGCAGTAGGGAACCGAGTCCATGCGGCCCACTGCGCGCCGATTCTCATCGAGCCAACTCCGCCCCATTGGGCTTCATCGGTCGCTGGTGAGGCGCCGTGAAGCATGTCGCTTTCGGCGCGATTCCGTCTGGCCGCTGCCGCCGCGCGAGCACTACACGAGGGTGGCGGGTCTGGAGACGCCTCTCAAAAAAACGCCGCCTGTCAGCCGCTCTCGGTTAAGACTTGTCCAACCAGGATGCGGCCAGGAACGATGCCCGCGGCACGGTGGTGCCGCGGGCATCGTAGATCTGGGTCCGCTAGGTCGGCTACTTTCGTGATCTGCGTGCGAGGCGCCCCCGACGATTCACGTCTAGCGCCTTGGTATCGATGCCGTCGACGATGCTGGTGGTGTCCGCGCGGACGACCTCCATCTGCCGCACCGCTTCACAGTAGTGGTTGGTCATTTGCAGCGTCGTGTGGCCGAGCAGCGACTTCAAGGCGAACGGATCGCGGTAGCGCAAGAGGTGCATGCAGGCGAACGTGTGGCGCAGCAGATGGGGATGCAGCCGCTCGACGCCCGCCTGCCGCCCGACACTCTTCATCAGCTGATCGAGCGCGCTGACCGACAGCGGCTCCCCGCCTGCCGCGGCCAGGGCGTGGCAGGGCGTGGTCAGCCCGCGACAGGTGAGGAAGACATGGTCCTCATGGGGCAGCGCCGGACGCCGCCAGTGGAGCAGATAGAAACGGACGGCCTTAGCGGCACGGGCACCGATCTTGACGGGCCGCTCTTTGCGCCCTTTGCCCAGTACGACGGCATAGCCATCCTCCAGGTGCAGCTGGGGCAGCCGCAGCCCGCACAGCTCGCCGGCCCGCATGCCGGTATCGAGTAGCAGGAGGAAGATGGCCTGATCGCGGGCGCCGATTTCGGTGCGGGGATTGAGCGCCGAGGCGATGGCCGCGATCTCGTCCTCGGTCAGGATCGGCTGGGTTTTCTGTGTCATCTTGGGCGCTTTGAGCCGCGCCAACGGAGGCGTGACCATGTACCCCTCCTCCGCCAGCCAGCTGGAGAAGGCACGCAGCGCCCGCACATAGGAGTTGATCGAGGCGTCGGAGAGCAGGTGTGGCTCGGTGGGCTGCGCCGGATGGGTCTCACGTGCACGCGTTCCCTGCAATGCCACGATGTAGCTGGGCACATGCTCCAAGGTGAAGTGCGCCAGCGTCGGCGTCAGGCCCTGCGTCTGCAGCCAGTCGGCATAGCGAGCGATGACGCCGGTATACCAGCTGACGGTCTGCGCCGACTTGCCGCTCGCCGCCTTCTCGTTGGCGAGCAGTTGGCTGAGGTGCGCGAGGTCCAGGTCGTCCTTGCGCATGCGCTCCCACCTCGTCTTGCCGCCTGGTGACGGCGCCGCCCTCGGCGCGTCTGACGGTCGCCTTCGGTCATTGGCGTTGGAACCCGTCGCACTCAAGTGCGGCTGGGAATACTTCTGTGCTGTCGCAGCACGCTTCGGGCGCACACCTGTCGCCGGTCGCTTCGGAAGCCGAGGGTAGCTGGCCATCAGGGTAACCTCCAGGGTGAACGAGCTGCAAATCTGTGTGGTGCAGCCGTGGGATGGAGGCGGCCAAGGTGTTGGGCCACTGCGGTGGCGCCGTGGGGTCAGTGTGGGGTCGCCGATCCAGGCAAATGGATCCGGGCAACGGAGATGCGCCCACGCGCGCCCAGGGACACAACGACAAAGCCGCTTCTAGAGCGGCTTTGAAGTAACCGTACTAAGAGCAGCAGCAGGGGGGCTTCCCAAGCAATAGGGCGCGGGTTCGAATCCCGTCTCCCGCTCCAACTTCCTCAGAAACCCAGGCTCCATGCGTCCTGGGTTTCTTTGTGCCCTCGCTGCCCAGGCAAATGACGCGGTCCCCCTGCTGCATGACGAGGATCGGGGCGACAGCGAGCGAATTGGGCAAGAATGCGGGAAAATGGGGCCGAAAGTCTGTGAAATGTGGTGAAAGTCTGCACAAATTCCCCGCATGAAGGCGGCGGTTGGGTCTCCGCGTGCTCGCGCCCGCGCAGTAGTCACTGGCGCTTGAGCGCTCGTGGCCACCTCCCATTGTCGAGCCAGCGTCTAACAGACGCTCCTTCAGGGTCGCCGACGGGCGTTCAGCGCGGAGCGGCACGTGCTGGCGGAGGTCTCACGCCGCTCAGCTTGATACCGCAGCCTTTCGACAGTTTGAACGACAGCAACGATGGATATCGACGCCCACCGATAGACGCGCTGGTGTGCGAAGGCGCAATGTGTCATATCACGTGATGGTCGGCGGTTGTAGAATGTGGACATGGGACGACACATTCACCTTCACCCGCACCTGTCGGTAGACGAACTCGAGCGGCGCTACCGAGCCGCGAAAGAGCCGCATGAGCGCAGTTGGTGGCAGATCGTCTGGCTGCTGGCTCAGGGCAGAACGGCAACGGAGCTCGCCGGCGTGACCGGCTATTCGGCCTACTGGATTGGCCAGCTCGCCAAGCGCTACAACGAGCAGGGCCCAGCGGGCATGCATAACCGACAGCATACGACCTCACGCCGGGCAGCGCCGCTGCTCTCGGCTCAGGTACAGGAGGAGCTCAGACAGGCGCTGGCGGGGCCCGCGCCGGAAGACGACCGCTGGAGTGGACGGACCGTGGCCGAGTGGATGAGCGTGCGGCTGGGCCGTCCCGTCTCGCGCTACCGCGGCTGGGTCTACCTGCAGCGCCTCAAGCCACAGCCCCGCCACGGGCTGCCGCGGCCACGGCATGCGCTGGCCGATCCCGAAGAGCAAGAAACCTTCAAAAAAAGTTGAGGCCGCTGCTGCGAGCAGTGGCGACGGCCTTCCCCCGGGCCACCGTCGAGTTGTGGGCGATGGACGAGCATCGGATTGGCCTCAAGCCGCTGCTGCGTCGCGTCTGGACGCCAGGCGGTGGCCCACGGCCCCACGCCCTGGTCCAGCACCGCTTCGCCTGGCGCTATCTCGTCGGCTTTGTCCATCCGGGCTCGGGCCGCACGATCTTCCATCTCGCCTCGAGCGTCAGCATCGAACTGTTCGAGGTGGAGCTAGCCGTTTTTGCTGAGCAGGTCGGTGCTGGACCCACCAGGCAGATTGTCCTCGTGCTGGATCGTGCCGGCTGGCATACCAGCATCCATGTGCGGGTGCCCGAGCACGTGCACCTGTTGTTTCTGCCACCGTACTCGCCCGAGCTCCAATCTGCCGAGCACTTATGGCCGCTGACGAACACGGTCCTCATCAACCGCCATTTCGCCGACTTCGATGAACTGGAGGACGCGCAGGCTCGGCGATGTGTCGCCTTACAGCGGCGCCGCGATCTCATCCGCTCCGCCACGCGCTTTCATTGGTGGCCGCTGCGGATCAAGAAACACCAAGGACCCAGGACAACGTGATATCACCCTTTTCTGTCATGTCGGGAGTAGCGGGCGGAAGGTGTTCATGAGGGCGCAGTGGTCGGCGAGGCCAGCCTGCAGATGCGGCAGCGGGAGTACGTGGAGCCAGGGGAGCAAGAGGCAGGCACAGACGTAGGGCTGGAGGAGGAGGCGCAGGTTGTTGAGGGTACGTTTCCAGCCGGGGCCGCCGTCCCAGTGGGGATGAGCCAAGAGCGCGGAGTCTGGTGTCGGCGCAGTCGCCACGGAGCGAGAGGCGAAGGCAGGACTCTCGAGGGCGACAAGGGTGGCCACACTCATGACCAGCTCCCACCAGCGCTCGATGGCATGATAGTCCGTGACGCGGTAGTCGGCCCAGCCCAGCTCGTCTTTGGCCTGCTTGAAGCCGTACTCGATCCAGGTCCGCCAGCCATAGATATCGCCCACCGTCTGTTCGATCTTGCCCGGCAGGTTGCTCACGATGTACCACGTCGTCTCGACTGGCTGACGAACCGGGTCAGTAGTGATCTGGAAAAAGCGCTGCCGATAGCCGTTGCGCCGCCCGAAGACCACCTCGCGAATGAAGCGGGGGGTGCTGGTGCCGTCGGCGAAGAGGCGGTCAAAGGTGTGCCAGCGGTTGTAGCGCTTGTGCTCGCCGGGGGGGAGCCAGACGGCGTGGTTGGAGCGGATGGCCACGACGTAGGACAGATCCAAGCGGTGCAAGGCGTGGGTAAAGTCCCAGCTCTCCCCATAGATGCTGTCGGCGAGCACCACCGAGAAGCGGAACCCCAGCGCCTGCAATTCTTGGATCAGCTCGACCGCGAGTTGTGGCTTGCTTTTGAAGACGTCGCCAGGCTTGAGGCGGGGTTTGGGTTTGTAGACGCGGAAGGCGAGCGGAAACGGGGTGCCGTCGAGGATGCCGTAAGCATTGACCGAGACGACGCCATTGGCCAGCCCCCCAATGTTGCCGATGTATTGGTGGGCGACGTAGTCGGTGGTCTTGCCCTTCTTGCGGTCCCCCGTCTCGTCGATGCACAGCACGAACGGGCGTCCGCCCAGCGCTGCGCGCAGCAGCTCCAAGCGTTTCGCTCGCAGCTCCTCAACCGACCACTCGGCATTGGCCAGGAAGTGATGCAGTGCCTGCGCGTCGGCTTTGCCTGTTCTCGCCATGCGCGGCAGCGACTTGCGTTTGGTTTCAGCCAGCAGCCCTAGATGCAGGGCGGAGAACTGCTCGAAATGGCGCACATTGGCGAATAAGCCGCGATAGTGCGCGCAGTAGTCGTCAATGAAGGCGACGGTGTGTGTCGCTTCGCGTACCTTGGTCATGGCTGGCTCCGCCTCGTTTCGGAAGCCTCAGCCTGCATACATCGTGCCTGATATGACAGAAGAGGGATCACATGTGGTGCATCACGAGGGACATCAGCGGACGAGCGTAGGGAATGGGGGAGTTCAACTCTCCCCCATCTCCACCCGCTCAGGCCTGAATTTTCCAGACCTGGGCGCTCTTCCATTGTGTGCGGTTGACGACAACGCGGGGTGAGACCCCCTCTCCCGACAGCGTCCAGTCCGCCGCAGGGAGGTCCGAGGGCGACGTCGTCCGCGCAAGGGCAGAGCGCACGGTGTGGCTGGCAGCGGAGGCAGTGGGAGCGCGTGCGCTTGCCCGCTGCGCAGTACATATCCTCCCCCATCAAGCTGGGTGCTATGACGCGTCTACAGGCTCGCATCAGTGGGGAAATCAGGTGGACTACGATGCGCATGGCATGCGCTCCTCATCGGAGGAGAGGCAGGCGTGTGGCGGGCGTCAAGCGGACCAGGGCAGCTCAGTGCGACGAGGATGCTCACCGCACCCATGCGCTCACCGTCATGGCTATCGTTGTGAGGAAAGTGTCACGTAGAGCAGCGCTGCTGTAAGCTACTGCGTCTACATTGTCGTTGCGTCGCCTGGGTTCCGGGGACATCGCTCACGATATGGCCTCGCTCAGACGTCGAACCGGCGCCAGAAAGGACGAGCGATATGCAAGTGGACGTTCCTCCACTCCGCGTCGTCGCAATGGCTGGCAGCCTGCGTGCAGCGTCATATAATCGCGGGTTGTTGCGAGCGGCCCAGGACGTGGCGCCCAGCGGGCTCACCATCACGATCCGCGATCTGGCGGCCATCCCGCTCTACAACGCGGATGTCGAGGCGCAAGGCGATCCCCCGCCCGTGGCCGCGCTCAAGTCCGCCGTGCGGGCAGCCGATGCGCTCCTGATCTCTGTCCCCGAGTACAACTACGGCGTCTCGGGCGTCCTCAAGAACACGATCGATTGGCTCTCCCGTCCCCCCGAGTTCGTGCTGCGTGACAAGCCGGTGGCGTTGCTGGGCGCTTCGCCTGGAAGGGCCGGCACGGCACGGGCGCAGCTCCAGCTCCGGCAGGCGTTTGTCTTCACGCAGACGCCGGTGATGCCGCCGCCGCCCGAGGTCATCGTGGCCCAGGCCCAGGAGAAATTCGATGCGCGCGGGGAGTTGACCGACGCGGACACGCGCGCTCATCTGCGCAGACTCCTCGAGGCCCTGGTCACCTGGACACGGCGAGTCGTGCCAGCGACCGATACCCAGCTGGTGGCGAGCCGTTGAGCTGCGTTCGAGCTATCGTGCGATGGGCCGCCGACATTTGGGCTCGGCGCTCCACCGCTGCGCGGCGCACCCGTGTGTGGCCGTTCTGCGACCCACCTGCGCAGCATGCATAACGGGTCGCTTCGCACCCTCGTCGACCGGGGCCAGGGCACGACGCCTCGTACTGGAGCCGCATCTGACCACCGAGGAGCGAGAAGGAGGCTATCGGAGCACGAAGGATGCGGTGGAGCGCACCCGCTGCCAAGATGCTGCGAGGAGACCAGGCAAGCCATGTCCGATAGCATAGCGACGTTGCTGACCCGCAATCTGCACGACGTCTTCGGGGACAACGACCCCGCACGACGGCGCGCGGCCATCGATGACCTCTTCACCGAGGATTGCGTGTTCTACGAGTCTAGTGGGTGCGTCGCCCTGAGCGCGCCGGCGACGCACCCCGACTTTCGCTATCAGCCCATTGCTGGGCCCGAGGCAGTGGGCGACGGCGGGCGGATCCAGTGGGTAGAAGGCCGCCCGGGTGAGGCGCCAGCGGTCGCCGGGACGGATTTCATCATTGCCCACGACGGCCCGATTGCCGCCGTGTATTTCTTTTTCGACCAGCTCCCCTGAGCTCCCTTGAGCAGGACGCTGCCGCGCATCGTCCTGCTGTTGGAGAATAGCTCTCCTGGAGAATAGCTCTTCGCTCCCGTGACGGCATGTGGCTGAGCGGGCTGGCAAACGACAACACTACAGTGTGAAATGGTATCACTGACCGAATAGGCCCTCTGGCGGATGCGATGCGTTCGAGCCGCCCCTGCGGCGCCTCTACCCACGAGCGCGGTGGGGACCGCGCGCCACGGGCCTCTCCAAGAAGGCTATCGGCCACCAGCTCTTCCTCTCCGAACGTACAGTCGCACAGCATCTCACCGCGGTCTTCAACAATCTAGGCACTAATACGCGCGCCCAGGCGGTAGCCGTGGCGGCACAGCGCGGGTACTTCTAGACCACGCTCGCCGTGCGTAGGTACATCACGCACCCCACGCACCCCACGCACCCCACGCACCCCACGCACCCCACGCACCCC
>CAYQFU010000177.1:0-11648 GCA_964416775.1 uncultured Ktedonobacterales bacterium | reverse complement strand
GTGGTGGAACCTCGCCGTCAGCAGCGCACGACAAATCGCCCGCACGCCTCGCGCGTGCGGTCACAGGCCATCGCTCACGCCAGCGTGATCAACGCGCGATCAACTCGCCGGGGTAATCGCGATCACGCGAAGCGGGCTGCCGGAGCCGCCTACGATCTTCAGGGGCGCCGCGATCACCACCGCACCCGTCGGCGGCAATTGGTCCAGGTTGATCAGGCTCGTAATGCCGAACTTCCCGCTGCCGTGCATGGTCGTGTGGTTGGGGAAGGGGGGATCGAAGCCGCCCGCCTGGCCCGCGTCCGTGCCTACGGTCTCTACCCCTACGCCCAGCACGTCCCGCTCCTGTGCCAGGAACTCCGAGCACGATTTGTGGAAACCCGGCGAATGCGCGCTGCCGTCCGCGCCCACGCCCAGAAATTCCCGCCGGTCGGTGCGCGTGCTCCAGCCCGTGCGCAGTAGCACCCACGCTCCCGCGGGTATGCGTCCGTGCTCCCCCTCCCACTCCCGCACATGCTCTGGCATCAGCAGAAAGTCCGGATTCTGCTCGACTTCCGCGGTCACGTCGAGCACGCAGGCCGGCCCGATGAACTTCCGCGCCGGAATCGTGTCCGTCGTGTTGTCCGGCAGATCTTTCCCCGTGACCCAATGCACTGGCGCGTCGAAGTGTGTGCCGGTATGCTCGCCCAGGTGCATCACATTCCAGTACCACGCCGGCCCCCGGTTGTCGTAGCGCGAAATCTCGGTCAGCGTGAGGCCCGGCGACGGCGCGAACATCGGCGGCAGATCGATCACCGGCGTGTCCGGCCCCAGCGGCGTCGTCAGGTCCACCACTCGCAGCGCCCCCGAATCCAGATCTTGTAGCAGCTGTGCCAGCACGTTGGGTTGAAAGCTATAAGACATGCGTGCCTCCGTCATCTGAAGGGATTCTGTCGGGTCCTACACGGTCTGTGACACCGTGCCGAGCATCTCGCCGTCGCCCAGGATGATCACATCGCCATCGTCGCTGTCCACTACATAGACAGCGACCGGATCGAGCGAGGCTGTCAGGATGTGGATCACCTTCCGTACTATGCCGTACCCATCCCGATCGTCGCCAAGGCTGCGATACTTGACGCGGTCTCCCTGACCCAAGTCCGATGGCGATGACATGGCGTTCCTCCTGATCTGGCTGGCCGCGAGCCGCGCTCGCGCCTATGGGGCCGGCAGCGCCAGCCTTCGCGGCACTGCTGACAGTACGCTGGAGGCTAGGATTGCCTGAGCGCCCGCGCGAACTGGAAGCGGTTCTCCAGCAGCGGCAGGTCCATATGGAACGTCTTGGGTCCCACGGCCTCCACTTTGGACACGATCGTCGTCAGCGTCTTGCTCTCCAGCGCCGCAACCACGCTCGCGTTCAACGACTCCGGCGTGTTCGCCTCCATCACCTGGGGCACGCCCGAAGCTCGCGCGATCCCCGCGAGGTCCGTCCCCGTCGCCGTCGCCGTCGGGAAGCCGCCTACTGAAAGCAGACTCTCATTGTCGAACACGATGTGCAGCAGATTCCCCGGCCGGTAGCGCGCCATCGTGCTCAGCGTCCCCAGATTCATCAGCAGCGAGCCGTCTCCGTCCAACACCACCACCTGCCGCGCTGGCTGCGCCAGCGCGATGCCCAGCCCCATCGAGGACGCCAGGCCCATCGCATGCTCCAGATAGAAGAAAGTTGGCCGGTGTCCCAGCGTATACAGCTCCGCGGCCACCGCCCCCATGATCGTCACGACGATGCGGTCCCGCAGCTCGGGATAGATCGCTTCTAACGCCTCCGCGCGCAGCATGGTCAATCCTCCCACATCAGCTCACGCGACAGCAGCACCGCCACGGGGTGCAGCGCGGCGTACGCCAGCGTCTGGGCATCCATCAGCCGTCGCTGGATGTCCACATCGTTCGATAGATGCCAGATCGGGATGTTCATCGCGCGGAGCAGCGGCTCCGTCATCAGCCCGCCCTGCGTCTGCCACGGATCCTTTTCGCCCCAGTTCCCACGGTAGCTGATGAGCATTACCAGCGGAATCTTGTAGAGCAGCGCGAGCGATACGATGGGATTGATCGCCGCCAGAAACCCATGATTCTGCATCAGCAGCGCCGAGCGCACCCCCGCCAGATGCGCCCCCGCCGAGATGCCGATGCCCTCCTCCTCCTTGGCCAGCCGCACCAGCGTCATCTCTGGGTCCTCTTCCGCCATGCGGATCAGGTGCACCAGCCACGTTTCCGGCAGTGCCGAGATGATCTTCACGTCGCAACACTTCAGCGCATCATAGATCAGCTTCGAGTTCTTGACCGACACCGGCATGACGCTCACCTCCTCCTGGGACGCGTCGCCCCCGATCTCACACCCGATCCGGAGGAATTGGTGCGACCGCAAGCGGCGGGCGTCCACCGGACGCCCCTACGCAACGCGGAAGCGATTATCGCGATCCGGGATCCCAGCTCATGAGGCACTCCACACACAAGCGATGGCTCGCAGTGTAGCACAATTGACACAGCCTATCTCTCCCCACCTCCGTACGCTTCATGTCTGCACTTGCTCTGCTCCGCCATGTCGGTTCTACCCAATATTGGGGGCTGGCCACGCCGGGCGTCCACCGGACCCGCCGGGCGTCCACCGGACGCCCCTACGGCTCAGGCGAGCAGCGTGCACCTGCTGACCCCCGATGCGTGGTGGAACCCGCAGCGTCTCGCCGCCTTGACGACTCCCTGCTCTCGCGGTTACTATGACGGCGCCCGAAAGGAGTCCACCGTGCCCAACGTCCTCCCCGCGAGCGCGCCCATCACCGCGGCCTGGCTCACCGCCGTCCTGCGCGATTCCGGTGCCCTCCCGCACGGCGCGGTTGTCAGCGTTACACCCCGCGCCAACGCCGCCTTCAATTCCGCCGCGCTGCACCTCGACCTGACCTATACCCCTGACGCCCCTGCCACCGCTCCCGCTCGGCTCTTCCTCAAGCGCAACATTGCTGCCGATTGGGCCCGAGCCAGCGGCCAGAGCGAAGTCGGCTTCTATCACCTCGTCGCGCCCCATGCCGCGCACCTCCCTATGATCGTCCCCTGTCTCGCCGCCGCCTACGACGACGACACCCACGACTCCTTCTGCCTCCTGCTCGACGTCTCTTCCAGCCACAGCGCTCCCGTGACTCGCGACGACCTGCTGGCCAGCCAGGGCGTGCCCTCAGACGCCCATCTCGAAGCCATCGTAGACACCGTCGCCGGCTTCCACGCCTATTGGTGGCAGCACCCCGCCCTTGGCACCGGCGCGGCTGAGACAACTCCCTGGTATCGCGATGCCGCCCACTTCCACGCGCACGTGGAGCGCCGCCAGCGCGAATGGTCTGCTTTCATCGCGGATGAAGGCTCGTGGCTCTCGGCTGACCTGCGCCTGCTGTGCGAGCGCGTGGTCGACCACCTGGCCGGCCTCTGGGACCCGTACCTCGCGCCGCGCGTCGCCACGCATGCCAACCTGACCCTGTGTCACGGCGACTGCTACCTCTCGCAATTCCTCTGCCCCCGCGGTGACCCCACCGCCGGGCCCACGTACCTCATCGACTGGCAAGGTGCTGGCGCCGACTTCGCCGCCTTTGACCTCGTCCACCTCTTCGCCTTCTTCTGGACCCCCGCGCAGCGGCACGAGCACGCGCGCGAAGAGCGCCTGCTCCGCCGCTATCATGAGCGACTGATGGCCCACGGCGTGCGTGACTACGCGTGGGATGACCTGCTTGCCGATTACCGCCTCCTGCTCACCATCCTGCTCCTGTACCCCATCTGGGACCAGACCAACGGCTCGCGACGAGACTACTGGTGGCCCAAGCTGCAGTGCGTCGCCGCCGCCTACCAGGATCTCGACTGCGCTCAGATGCTCACGGCGTAGGTGAGCAGGGCGTGACTTGCGCGCAGTCATCCATCCGGTTTAGAATGGGGACAGTTACTATCAAAAGTGTAGTTTTGGGCGGCGTGCCCGCGGCATGTGCCGCGCCCACCTACTACACACGACTGACAAGGAGCTCCAAGCATGGCAGTCACACGAGAGCGGTTCGAGCAGGGCCTGACCTACGATGCCTTCAAGGCGCAGATGACGCGCAACCAGGAGCGTTTCGAGGCCAATGAGCGTGGCGTCACCTTCGATCCTGAGGATCTCGCCGTCTTCCAACGTCTGCCCCGTCCACTGAACGTCCTGGTGCTCGCCGAAGACTGGTGCGGCGACGTCATCGACAACCTCCCCATCCTCGGCCGGCTCGCCGAAGAGACCGGCAAGCTCAACGTCCGTGTCTTCCTCCGCGATCAGAACCTGGACCTGATGGACCAGTTTCTCAACCAGGGCCAGTTCCGCTCGATCCCCGTCTTCGCCTTCTTCGACGACCAGTTCCACGAGATCGGCCACTTCATCGAGCGCCCCGAAAGCGTCACCGAGCGCCGCAGCCAGCTGCGAGCCGCCGCCTTCGCGCAGCATCCGGAGTTTGGCTCGCCGGACACTCCCATCGAGCAGATCCCGGAGGATGTCCGCGCCCGCCTCAGCCAGGCCATGGCCAGTGGTCGCGAGGAGAGCAAGCGCACTGACAACCGCGACGTCGTCCAGGCCCTGGGCGCCATCGTCGAGCGCGTTCCGGCTTAACAGCCCGCATGCGCATACACCGATCTGGAGGCATCATGGCCGTACGCCCGATCAAAGTCACCATCACCTACTGCTCCGAGTGTGGCTACGAGCCACAGACGCTCGAATTGGCGAATGCCCTCATGGTCGAGTTCCGCCACGAGCTCTCCGCGATTGAGATCATTCCCTGGTACGAGGGCTCCTTCGAAGTCACGGTTGACGGCGAGCTGGTCCATTCTATGTACCGCGAGGGCGGCTTCCCCGAGCCAGCCACTATCATCGCTGCCGTCCGCCGCCACCAGTCCGAGGACACTCCAGACGCCGCCAGCGCGTAGAGCGGCGCGGGTCTGGAGGCGCGAAGGCGTAAGGTGAGGCGCCGCTGGGCTCTCCGTCCTGTAATGGTGGCGTCTCACACCGCATGCGGATGTTTGGGCGGAGTCGCGCCAGGCGGGCGGGCGCATATCCATGCGCCCCTACGACGTGCAGGAGGGTTCCAGGCGGGCGCAATTCGTGCGCCGTGACGAAGGGCGGGAGTGCCGTCATGCGGGCGCAATTCGCGCGCCCGTACGACAGCGGACGTCCACCGGACGTCCCTACGGCATCGGTTACGCGGCGCGGAACGTTATGGGTAGGTTGCGCACGCCAAACACCACCAGGCCGCCCAGCGCCTCCAGCTCCACTCCTGGCACGCGCTCGATCGCGCGCAGTCGTTCCAGCATCGCCCGCAGCGCGATGCGCGCCTCCAGCCGGGCGAGCGGCGCTCCCAGACAGAAGTGGATGCCCTGCCCGAACGCCAGGTGCCGGTTCGGCGTCCGCTCGATGTCAAACTGGTCGGCCTCCGGGAACTGGGTCTCATCGCGGTTCGCCGAGCCAATGAACGCGATCACGCGCTCGCCCTGCCGCAGCGTCTCGCCGCTGAGCTCCGTGTCACTCGCCACCCAGCGGAACATGGCCTGCACCGGCGACCGGTAGCGCAGCACCTCCTCGATCGCGCTGGGAAGTAGGGCAGGCTGCGCCCGCAGCCGCTCCATCGCCTCGGGTTGCTCGTCGAAGCACATTATGGCGTTCCCGATCAGGTTGGTGGTCGTCTCGTTTCCGGCGACCAAGAGCAGCGAGCAGAAACCCAGCAGCTCCATCTCCGAGAGATGTTCGCCTTCGATCTGCGCCGCCAGCAGTCCGCTGATCAGGTCGTCGCGTGGGTCCCGCCGCCGCTCCTCGATCATGCGCGCGAAGTAGGCGTTCATTTCCGCTTGCAGCGCCGCCCGCTGCGCCAGGCCGTCGGTGCCTGGCGCACCGCGTGCTCCCGTTACCACGGCATCCGACCACTGCTTGAACGTTGCTCGATCCGCCGGTGGAATGCCGAGCAACTCCGCGATCACGATCACCGGCAGCGGGTACGCCAGATCCTCGATCACGTCCATCTCGCCGCGATCCACCACCTCGTCCAACAGCTGCTCCACGATCTCGGCGATTCGCGGCTCCAGCCGTGCCACCGCCCGCGGTGTGAACGCCTGCGATACCAGACCGCGCAGCTGCCGGTGCCGTGGCGGGTCCGTGCTGATGATGCTTGCCCCCAGCGGATGCTGCGGCATCTGCCCCTGTGGCCGAGCCTGCGACGAAAACGTCGCGTGCTCCGAAAGCACGCGCTGCACATCGTCATAGCGAAAGACCAGCGACATCCCGCCTTGCGGCACGCGGGCGACCGGGACCGACGTCCGCATCATGCGATACCACGGAAACGGGTCGAGCGCATCCATGGGCAGACGCCCACCCATGAACTGCGGAGGCTGCATGGAAGGCTGCATGCGCGGGTCCTTTCACTGATTCTTTGATCACGTTGACGTGAACGGAAGTGTTTGCTATACTAACTCTGTTATCGTAGCACGATCACTCTGTCATGCCCCAGGTGGGTGACCCGGACCATCCAGGCTGGGCGGACGTCCAGACGTCCACCGGGGAAGGGCGCATCTCGTTGTGCCCCCACGGACTGGGCGGGCGGCCGCATGCAACGAGGAAGCGGTTAGCCGCGGCCGATATCGAGCGCATTCTCACCACCGATCGAGCCATCTGTTCCGTGACGAAGGAGGTCCACGTGGCCCAGCGAGACAAGAGCGCCGCCGGCCCGCGCCAACGCCAACAGGCGCATACACCCTCACAGTCATCAGGGAGCCAGCGCGCCGTCAGCTCCGGCTACAAGTGGATCGCCCTCTCCAACACGACGCTCGGCGCGCTGATGGCGATGATCAACTCCAGCATCATCCTCATCGCGCTGCCCGCGATCTTCAACGGTATCGGCATCAACCCCCTCGCGCCGGCGGAGAGCACCTACTTCCTGTGGCTGCTGCTCGGCTTTATGGTCGTCACCGCCACCCTCCTCGTCACCTTCGGCCGTATCTCCGACATGTTCGGCCGCGTCAAGATGTATAACCTCGGCTTCGCTATTTTCACCGTCGGCAGCATCCTCCTGTTCATCACCCCCGGCTCCGGCAACACGGCAGCCCTGGAGCTGATCATTTTTCGCCTGGTGCAGGCGGTGGGGGCCGGCTTTCTCTTCGCCAATAGCACGGCCATCCTGACCGACGCCTTCCCGCCCGAGCAGCGGGGCCTGGCGATGGGCATCAACCAGATCGCCGCGATTGCCGGCTCGTTCATCGGGCTGATCCTGGGCGGCGTGCTGGCCATCTTCAACTGGCGCCTGGTCTTCCTCGTCAGTGTTCCCTTCGGCATCTTCGGCACCGCCTGGGCGTACCTCAAGCTGCGCGAAACGGCGCGCATCCGCGCCCACCAGAAGGTGGACTGGCTGGGCAACATCACCTTCGCCGCCGGCCTCACGATCCTGCTGATCGGCGTTACGTACGGCATCGAGCCGTACGGCAAGTCGCCCATGGGGTGGGGCAACCCCTTCGTGCTCGGCGCCATTGCCCTCGGCATCGTCCTGCTCGGCCTGTTCGTCTGGATCGAGCTGCACGTGGACGATCCGATGTTCCGCCTGGACCTGTTCAGGATCCGCATGTTCGCCGCCGGCAACCTCGCCGGATTCCTCTCCTCGCTTGCCCGCGGCGGGCTGCAATTCATGCTCATCATCTGGCTCCAGGGCATCTGGCTCCCCCTCCATGGCTACAGCTTCGAGGAGACTCCCCTCTGGGCCGGCATCTACATGACGCCTCTGCTGATTGGCTTCATCGTGATGGGCCCCGTCAGTGGCTGGCTTTCTGACCGCTTCGGCGCGCGCTTCTTCTCCACCGCCGGCATGCTCGTGCAGGTCGCGGGCTTCATCGGCCTCACCTTCCTGCCGCCCAACTTCAACTACGTGTGGTTCGCTCTGCTCCTGCTGGTGCTGGGCATCGGGTCTGGACTGTTCGCCGCGCCCAACACCACCGCGATTATGAACAGCGTGCCGCCCGAGACACGCGGCGTCTCCTCGGGCATGCGCGCCACCTTCCAGAACGCCGGCTCACTCGTGAGCATCGGCCTGTTCTTCAGCATCGTCACGGTGGGCCTCGCCGCCGCCCTGCCCCCAGCGCTGTACAGCGGGCTGACGAAGTACGGTGTTCCCGCGGCGGTGGCCAACCAGATCGCCCACCTGCCGCCCACGGCTGCCCTCTTCGGCGCGTTCCTGGGCTATAACCCGATTGGCGCGCTGGTGCCGCCTCAGGTCCTCAGCCACATCTCACCGGCCAACCGCGCGGTTCTGCTGGGCAAGACCTTCTTCCCACACCTCATCTCCGCTCCCTTTATGGTCGGCCTCAACGCCGTCTTCTCTATAGCGGCGGTCATGTGCCTGGTGGCTGCCATCGCCTCCCTGCTCCGCGGCAAGCGCTACATTCATAGTCCGGTCGCGCGCCCTGCCGCCGCGCACGGTGGCGCGCCGGCGGGCGCGCGCGCGGAGCCTCGCCCAGCTAGCGCCAGCAGCGCCGCACACAACGGACACGTCGCGCGCCAGCCGGCCTCGGGGCGCGCCATTGTGCGCCGGCGCCGCTTCCCTACGGCGAGGCGGTCGGCTCGTCGCTCCTGACGCTCGACGGCGGCGGGAGCAGATCGCTGGGCGGGGCCGGGTAAGGCGTCATTCCCGATGCCGGGCCCAGCTCCGCCTCAGGCGTCCCGAGCTTTTGCCCCTTGCGCTCCAGTGCCAGGCAAATGAGGTCTACGGCGCTGTCCAGATCGAGCACAGCTGTGTTCACCATTAGGTCGTAGTATAAAGGGTCGTCTGGATGGCAGCGGTGCTGCGTCTGCAGGTAGCGCGCGCGATCGCGGTCCTTCATCTGAATGCGCGTGCGCGCCGACTCCTCGTCCAGTTGCTCCCGCCGCATGACGTAGGCGATCCGCTGCGCCAGTGGGGCCACGATGCGCGTGTGCAGCACATC
Organism: uncultured Ktedonobacterales bacterium; assembly: GCA_964416775.1. Lineage (GTDB taxonomy): Bacteria > Chloroflexota > Ktedonobacteria > Ktedonobacterales > JADMIN01 > CAYQFU01. The sequence continues at coordinate 2,672 of CAYQFU010000177.1, read as the reverse complement.
CCGCCGCCCGGCGAGCACCGCCTGCCCGCCGCGTCCCACGATCACCACGTGTCCCTCGTCCGCCGCCGCCTGCACGACCCGGCGGAGTGCCTTGTTGTAGCGCCGCTCATCCTCCGCTCCGCTGACGGGCGCTCCAATCGGTGCTTCCGGCACGCCCAACTGCATGGCGGTGAACAGTCGCTCCATGAACCCATCTACGCGCTCGTCGCGGTTCTCCGCTTCGGTCTGTGTGATGCCCAGCTCGTGCGCCACCTGGGCCACGAGCTCGTGATCGACCAGCCGCCAGCCCAGGCGGCGCGCCAGCCGCGCCGCGATCTCGCCGCCACCGCCGCCATACAGTCGCGAGACCGTGATGGCGCGCATGCCCATGGATTCCGTCTGCGCTTCGCTCATGGCTTGCACCCCCAGGTGTGCCTCCGCAGCGTACGCCGCGCGCCCACTTCGCCGGACTCGCTGTTCCCACATTTCGTGCCGCGTAATTGACGGATACCACATCCAGGTGAACCGAGTCACCGCGCACGCCATGGGCTGACGCGCCCACGGATGACTCCGCTTACTCCGCTTATCCCGCTTACTCCGCGTGCGAGCCGGCCGCTATCGCCGGTCCTGCTTCGGCTTCGGCGGCGCTCACCGTCTCGGGCGCGTGCGCTACGTGGGCGCCGCGGCTCAGCGACGTGATGGCCCCGAGCAGGGCGAAGCCCATGGCGACCAGGAAGCAGATGCGGAACGCCGCCACCACTTCCGCCGCGCCGCTCGCCGTCGTCGCCCCCGTCAGCGCCAACTGGAGGAACGCGTTGAACGGCATGAAGCTGACGAACACCGCTCCGATGATGCCGATGCCCAGCATCATGCCCAGGTTGCGCATCGTCCCCAGCACGGCGGATGCCACCCCGCGCCGGCTTCCCGGCGCCGAGCTCATCACCGCGCTGTTGTTCGGCGATTGGAACAGCCCCATGCCCAGCCCCAGCAGCACCAACCGCAGCGCGATTGGCCCGTAGGTCGAGTGGAGCGTTAACGTGGCCAGGCTCGCCAGGCTCAGTGCCGCCAGCACCATGCCGACAGTCCCAAGCAGGCGTGACCCAAACCGATCGGAGATGTATCCACTGAGCGGCGACACCACCAGCATCGTCACCGGGTAGGGTGTCAGCAGCACGGCCGACATGAAGAGCGAGTAGTGCAGCACGTCTTCCAGGTAAAACGGCAGCAGAAAGAGGACGGAGATCATGCCCATCGAGGCGAATGCCGCCGAGAAGTTGGCCATCGCGAAGAGCCGGTTGCCGAAGAGCCGCAGCTCCAGCAGTGGATGGGCCACCGAGAGCTGTCGCCAGAAGAAGAGGGTCGTCGCGACGACACAGATGCCAAGCGACACCAGCATCCCACGAGACGTCCAGCCGTACATGGGGCCAAACGACACGAAGTACAGCAGCGTGGCGAAGCTCACCGCCAGCAGCCCCGCGCCTGGCAGGTCCAGCCCCTCCTGGCTCGAGGCATGCCCCGTGCCCACCTCATTGTTGAGGTAGAACTGCGCGAGAAACAGTCCCACCACCGCGATGGGTACGTTCACCCAGAAGGCCCAGCGCCAGTTGATGGCGTCGGTCAGCAGGCCGCCCACGATCGGTCCGAGGGTGGTGCCTACGGCGTAGACCATCGAGGTCACGCCAAGGGCCCGACCCAGCTCTCGCCTGGGAAACGTGTGCGTGATGATCGCCGAGGAGTTGGCCGTCAACATGGCGCCGCCCACACCCTGCACGAAACGCGCGGCGATCAGAAACTGGACGTTGGTGGCGACGGCGCTCAGTACCGACCCCACGCCGAAGATCGCGTAGCCCCAGAGGTAGATGCGCTTGTTTCCCCATAGGTCGGCGATGCGTCCGACCGTCAGCAACAGGATCGCGCTGGCCAGCGTGTAGGCGAGCAGCACCCAGAAGATCATGATGAGCTGCGTGTGCAGGTCCTGCTGCAGCGTCGGCAAGATGATGATGAGGCTGGCGGAGTTGAGCGAGGCCATAAAGCCGCCTACGCCCACGACCGCGAGCACCAGCCACTTGTTCACCTGTGCTGGGACGCTCGACACCTGAGCCTCCACCGCCGTCTCACTCATCGGATCCTCCCCTTCGCACTGTGCTGACGTGGGCCATCCATTGCGCACCACGCTCCCTCACCCGTGCCGTACAAACCTTCACGTTTACGGAAACCGTTCTGTGTGAGCATATCACAGGGGCGTCTCAGCGTCAACGCGACCGACCTGTGGCGGTGAGGTGCGGGAGCAGGCCGTGGCGGGGGAGGGAACGGAGTGACACGGAGGACAGGGAGGGAACAGGGAGGACAGGGAGGGGACGGTGTGACACGGAGGACGGTACAGGCGAGGGCGAGACAAGCGGTGGTTGGAGCAGCGGCGCGACGAAGATCGCGCGGGTAATGCGCGGGGGCGAGATGGGTGGTCGGGCGAAGCCGCGCGACGAAGATCGCGCGGGGAAGCTGCGGGGGCGGGGGTGTGGTGGGGCGACACGAAGGCACGGAGAGCGATGCGGTGAGGGGCGAGAGGGATGGTAGGGAGCGAGCCGCGCGACAAAGATCGCGCGGGTAATCCAGAGGGGCAAGGGGAATGGCGGCAGGGACGGAGGGGTGGTGAAGCAGGCGTCTGGGCATGCCGCAGATTGCCGCAGGTCTGC
>CAYQFU010000176.1:0-11726 GCA_964416775.1 uncultured Ktedonobacterales bacterium | reverse complement strand
CTAAGGAAAGCGAGTGGCAATGGCGGAGTCGTCTACCTTCCCCATCTTCGACGGACACAACGACGTGCTGCTGAATCTCTACCTGCCCGAGCGCGGCGGCGGGCGCTCGTTCTTCACGCGGAGCGAGCGCGGGCACCTGGATCTGCCGCGAGCGCGCGAGGGTGGGTTCGCGGGCGGCTTCTTCGCGGTCTTCATCCCGCGCGATCCGGACAGCGAGGCGCAGCCTGAGCCAGTGATGACGCCGGACGGCTATGAGTCGAAGCTGCCGGCTCCGCTGGAGCGCGGCTACGCGCAGCGCACAGCGCTGGCCGTGACGGCGACGCTGTTCCGGCTGCAAGAGCAGTCCGCGGGACAGGTGAAGGTCGTACGGACGGTGGATGAGCTGGCGGCGTGTCTGCATGCGGGGGTGCTGGCGGCGGTGCTGCACTTCGAGGGGGCTGAAGCTATCGATCCCGATCTGGACGCGCTATACGTCTTTCACGCCGCGGGGCTGCGCTCGCTGGGGCTCGTCTGGAGCCGGCCAAACGCCTTCGCCCATGGGGTGCCGTTCATGTTCCCGCACTCGCCGGACACCGGGCCGGGGCTGACGGAAGCGGGCAAGGCGCTGGTGCGGGCGTGCAACCGGCTGGGCATCATGGTGGACCTGTCGCACCTGAACGAGCAGGGATTCTGGGACGTGGCGAAGCTGACCGAGGCGCCGCTGGTGGCGACGCACTCGTGCGTGCATGCGATCTGCCCCAGCACGCGCAACCTCACCGACAAGCAGCTGGACGCCATCGGGGAATCAGACGGCATCGTGGGGGTCAACTTCTCCGTCGGCTTTGTGCGCCCCGACGGAGGGTTTGATGCGGAGACGCCACTGAGCGATATCGTGCGGCACGTGGACTATATCGCGCAGCGCATCGGCATCGAGCGCGTGGCCCTTGGGTCGGATTTCGACGGCGCGAAGGTGCCGCGGGAGCTCGGCGACGCGGCGGGGCTGCCGCGGCTGGTGGAGGCGCTGCGCGCGGCGGGCTATGATGATGCGGCGCTGCACAAGATCACGCACGAGAACTGGTTGCGGGTGCTGCGCAAGACGTGGCACGACGCGAAGTGAGGTAATGGAGACGCAAATGGCCGGCGGCATACGCGCCGCCGGCCAGAAGGTGGAACAGACTACAGTCGCTGGAGCTAGCGTGCCCATCCCTTGCGGAATGGATAGGTGGGCAATTGGACCGCACCACCAGTGACGCTACGCAGGAGGCCGGCCGCTGCGGCATACCACGCCACCAGCGCCGTCACAATGCCGAGCCAGCCGCCGAGCTGCCCCCAGAAGACGGTGCTGGACAGCGCGCCAATGGTCAGGCAGACGAAGGTCAGGAACAGCAGCACGAACACGGCGGCAAGTGCGGCGTTGAGGCGGAAGCTGGCGATCATAAAGATGGCGGTAACGATCGTCCACCCCAGCAGGTAGACGCCGAGCGCGGGGTTGAGGTCGGTAAGCTTGATGCCCAGGCCGGGGATGAAGGGGGCCGCAAACGAGAGCCAGAACGCGCCGTATGACGTGAACGCCACACCGCCGAAGGTGTTGCCGTTGCGGAACTCCCACATGCCAGCGAGGAGCTGAGCGAGGCCACCGTAGAAGACGGCGGAGCCCACGAAGATCGTTGTATTGCTGGCTGGATGCGGTACAATAATCTGCGCGTTGATTACGCTGAGGACGAACGTGGTGAGAGCGAACGCGGACAGACCCAGAGGACCTGGATCGCCAAGTGTGACAGGACCGGCGGCCACAGGCGCGCTGGTCTCAACTCGTTGTGCCATGCGTGCTCTACTCCGATCTCGGTTCGATAACGCCCTGTTGTCCTAGACGCGCCCGAGACGAGCGACCACCTCATGCCCACTTCCATCGTCGGGCGCGAGCGGAGAAACCCTGACGACTTCGAGCCATCCTCCTCTCACTGTGGCCCCAACTCGCCGCGCGATGCTCCGGCGTACGCTTGCATAGAGCGCTCCCGCCTGGAGCCGGCAGAGCTGGCGCGCATCCTGTCGTGTCCGCAGTGTAACATGTTCCCAACTGGAAAGCAAGCGACGCAAGCGGATACGCACTTTCGTCGCAATCTTCCTGCCACGAACACACCGGTGTGCGGTGAATGTGCGGCGTTTGCGCGGGTGGGCCTTCGGCGCCCAGGCGGGTTGACGGGTTGACGTGTATATGTCGCAACACGCTGTGAAGTGGTATCATGCCGCCAACGCGCGCGCGCAATCGGTCCGCTCGCGGGAGACTCCGTAGCTCGCCTTACGTAAGTCGTTCAGGATTGCAAGGAGACGGACGTATATGTCAGGTTCTCAGCCTTCCCAGGGCGCTCCGGTCGGCACGGTGAACATCGACGCGCTGCTGCAAGAGCACCGGCGCTTTCCCCCTCCGGCCGAGTTCGTCGCGCAGGCCAACATCAACGATCCTAGCGTCTACCAGCGCGCCCACGACGACCCCGAAGGGTTCTGGGCCGAAGCCGCCACCCGACTCGACTGGTTCCGCCCCTTCGACACGGTGCTGGAGTGGCAGGCCCCCTGGGCCAAGTGGTTCGTCGGCGGGCAACTCAACGCCTGCTACAACTGCGTCGACCGCCACCTCGCCGGCTGGCGGCGCAACAAGGCGGCCATCGTCTGGGAAGGCGAACCTGGCGACACCCGCGTGCTCACCTACCAGGACCTCGCGCGTGAGGTCAACCGCGCCGCCGCCGCCCTGCGGCAGCTGGGCGTGCAAAAGGGCGACCGCGTCGCCCTCTACCTGCCCATGATCCCCGAGCTGCCCATCGCCATGCTCGCCTGCGCGCGCATCGGCGCGCCCCACACCGTCATCTTCGGCGGGTTCAGCGCCGAGGCGCTGCGCGACCGCATCAACGACTCGCAGGCCAAGCTGGTGATCACCGCCGATGGCGGCTGGCGCCGGGGCAACGTCGTGCCGCTCAAGGACACCACCGACGCGGCGCTGGCCGAGGCGCCCACCGTCGAGCACGTGCTGGTCATCCAGCGCGTGGGCCCCGAGGCCAAGACCGTACAGATGCGGGATGGGCGCGACCTGTGGTGGCACGAGGCGCTGGCCCAGGCCGGCCCCCACCCCCAGGTGGCGCCCGAGCCGGTGGACAGCGAGCATCCGCTCTACATCATGTATACCTCGGGGACGACTGGCAAGCCCAAGGGCCAGCTGCACACCACCGCTGGATATCTGGTGGGGACCAGCCTCACGCACCAGTGGATCTTCGACCTCAAGGAGCAGGATGTCTACTGGTGCACCGCCGACATCGGCTGGGTCACCGGCCACAGCTACATCGTGTACGGGCCGCTGGCCAATGGCGCCACCTGCGTCATGTATGAGGGCTCGCCCGACTACCCCGACAAAGACCGCTTCTGGGCGTTGGTCGAGAAGTACGGCGTCACCATCCTCTACACCGCCCCCACCTCGATTCGCACCTTTATGCGCTGGGGCGAAGACTACCCCGCCCGGCACGACCTCACTTCGCTGCGCCTCTTGGGCACGGTGGGCGAGCCCATCAACCCGGAGGCGTGGGTGTGGTACCAGCAGTACATCGGCGGCGGGCGCTGCCCCATCGTGGACACGTGGTGGCAGACTGAGACGGGCATGATCCTGATCAGCCCGCTGCCGGGCCTGGTGGACACCAAGCCGGGCTCGGCCACGCGGCCCTTCCCGGGCGTCGAGCCGGACATCCTGGATGAGCAGGGCGACTCCGTTCCGGTCAACACGGGCGGCAACTTGGTGGTGAGGCGGCCGTGGCCGGCCATGTCGCGCACCATCTGGGGCGATCCCGACCGCTACGTCAGCGTCTACTGGAGCAAGTATCCAGGGGTCTATCTGACGGGAGATGGCGCCCGGCGCGATGAGGACGGCTATTACTGGCTGCTGGGGCGGGTGGACGACGTCGTGAACGTGTCGGGGCACCGGCTGGGCACGATGGAGGTGGAGAGCGCGCTGGTGAGCCATCCGGCGGTGGCCGAAGCGGCGGTGATCGGGGCCAGCGATCCGGTGACGGGGCAGGCGATTGTGGCGTTTGTGACCCCGCGCGGTGGCTACCAGCCGGATGAGGCGCTGACGGCGGCGCTCAAGCAGCATGTGGTGCAGGCGATCGGGGCGTTGGCGCGGCCCAGGGCGATCTACTACACGGCGGAGCTGCCCAAGACGCGCAGCGCCAAGATCATGCGCCGGCTGCTGCGCGACATTGCCGAGGGTCGGGTGCTGGGAGACACGACGACGCTGCTCGATCCGGCGGTGGTCGCCCAGATCAAGCAGCAGTACGAGACCAGCGAAGGCTAAGCGTACGCGTAGGGTAGATCCTCCCGCAGCGAGGCCGCTGCGCGCAGCGGCCTCGAAGGCTCCCCTCAGGTGATCCCTGGATTGGCGCCCTCTGGCAGGCGCTTATCAGGCGGGCGACTATTCCGTTCGCGCGGGCGGTCGCCCGTTTGCCGTACCCGCGCGGATCCTTGCCGATCGCTCATGGGAGACTGCTAGGCCGGTTCACTCGCTGAGGATGAGGTGCATCAGGCGCAGCGGCGAGATCGGCGTCATCGACACGCCTGCGCCGATCGCCAACGCCGGCTATGACGCGACCGGCGCACGCAACCACGTCCGTGCCGTGTCCATCTCGCGCGACGAGTCCGTGTGGCGGGCACGCCTGGTGCGCGCTGGCCCCAGGTCAGCCCGCGCGGGGTCGACACGGCGTGGCGGGCCATGGCGCTGCCGAACGGGGAAAGCCGCGGGGAGCGGATTCAGCGCTTCACCTGCTCGCCCTTGGAGCACGACTCTTGCAAGTGTCTAGCGGGTAGTAGCGTTCGCCGCGAGGGGGGACTACAACTCATTACAGTTGTGGCATGACCAGGGAACGAGGCAGTGTCCCGCCGAGCGAGCGCGGGCGGGGCCATGGACACAGGTCGAGCGGAAAGGGATCCACCGGACATGAGTGACACGATGATGAATACCCAGCAGGGCCTGGGGCGGAGACGGACCCTTGGCCGGACGGGCATCGAGATAACGGCGGTCGGGCTGGGGACATGGGCGATGGGGTCGCAATGGGGCGCACAGGACGATGAAGAGTCGATTCGCACGCTGCACCATGCGCTCGACCTCGGCTGCCGCTTCCTTGACACCGCACAGGCGTACGGTGACGGCCGCAGCGAGCGCCTCATCGCGCGTGTCTTCCGCGAGCGCGGGGAGCGGGTTCCCGTGGCTACGAAAGTCCCGCCGAAGGACTACCTATGGGAGACGGTCCCCGGCGTGACGCCGATCCAGGAGAAGTTCCCGGCGCAGTACATCATCGAGCGCTGCGAGGTGAGCCTGCGCAACCTTGAGACGGACTGCCTGGACGTCTACCAACTGCACACGTGGAACTCCAGCTGGAACGATGAGACGGAGTGGTACGAGGCGATGCTGAAGCTGCGCGACCAGGGGAAGATTCGCGCGATCGGCATCTCGGTGCCCGACGCGCGGCCCGACGACGCGAACGGGACGATCGAGGCCGGCCGGGTGGACACCGTCCAGCTCATCTATAACATCTTCGACCAACGCGCCGCCGAGCAGGTGTTTCCGCTCGCCCGCAAGCACGACGTGGGCATCCTGGCGCGCGTGCCGCTTGCGTCAGGAGCGCTCACAGGGAAGTGGAACGAGGGCACGACCTTCCCGGAGGGTGACTGGCGCCGCGAGGTCTTCACGGGGGAGACGCTGAGCCGCACGCTGCGCTATGTGGACGAGCTGCGCTTCCTGGCGGACCATTCTGACGGCTCGCTCACGGAGGCGGCAGTGCGCTTCTGCATCAGCGATCCTGCCGTCTCGGCGGCGATCCCCGGCGCCCGGCGCCCGGACCAGGTGGATGTGCTGATGCGGGCGCTGGAACGCGGGCCGCTGTCTCAAGACGACTTGCGCCGCGCGCGGGAGTTGTGGGAGCGCGAGTTCCGCTTCCATATCCAGACGAGCATCCAGAACCTCGAAGGGGCGTGAGCACTGCGAGGGACGGCCGGTAGATCATCATTCGCGTACCGGCCGTCCCCGTGCCATGATTCAGCCCGGAACGTGCAGTTGTGGTACACGCGCTGGCTATGGCAGCGGCAGGTGCTCGATCAGGCTTGGTCCGCCGTAGGCGGCGCTGACGGACCAGATGGTGCCGGTGCCGGGACCGGGGACGAGCTGCCACCGCGCACCGTAGCTCGCAGTGGTGTCGCTGTCCGGCGCGTAGGTGGTCCACGTGGCGGCCGCGGTGCCCGGCCGCACGATGTCTACCTGGCCAGAGGTGTTCATATCCGTGAGGACGGCACCGCTGGGAGCCACCACCAGGCCGGAGCCTGTTTCGGGATGCGCCAGGACGGGGAGCGAGGACCATGTGGCACCGCTATCGCTGGAAAAGAGCGGCGTGAGCGTATTCGAGCCAGACTGGTACGCATAGGCGGACGCGATGCCGTAATAGCCAGACCCGCTGGCCTTGGGCGTGAAGCTGAGCGGCCCGAGAGGGAGTTGTGGGGTGGCGACACTGACCCATGATGCGCCACCATCGGCGGACTTCCAGAGCCTGGAGACGACGACCTGGGAGCTGCAGGGATTGGCGGGGACCTTGTCCGACGAAGCGAAGAGGACGCTGCCCGCGATGGCGAAGTCGTGAGGGGAGTAGCCCTGGCTCTCGATCGGCCCTCCCAGGTCGTGCCACGTCATGCCGCCATCATCGCTGGCGTAGACTTTGCTCGATGGCTTGGGCGTCACGCTTGGGTCGCACGGCCTCGCGCCAAGGACGCTCGGGTGAGGCTGGGCGATGAGCCGCGTGCCGAGGACGGCGATCATGTTGAAGCCGTCGGTCGCCGTCATGGTGCCGAGCTGCTGCCAGGTGGCGCCGCCATCGCGACTGCGCGCGAATTCCTTGGAGATGGCGTGGCCGGCGCCCTGGGGATCGAGCTCGATCTGCTGAAAGAAGAGGTCGTTGGCGTCGCCCACGTCGACGAACACGTTGCACTCCGGCAGCGGCGTGACGCCGCCGTCCGGCAGGACCGTCAGGTGTGGAGCGGTGCTGAGACGCTGCCATGTCTGACCGCCATCCGTGCTCTTGTACACGCGTGAGGTGGCAGGGAGCGGCGATACCGCGGGACCGTCGTCGGCGCACAGATAGATGACCTGAGCCCTGGAGGGGGCGACCATCAAATCGGCGGTGTGCGAGGGCGTGCCGGTTACCTGGGTCCAGCTGGCCGACATGACCGGCGCCGGCGTGTTGCCGGGGCTCGCGGTGGCCAGACTGGATGCGCTGGTTGGCGTGGCTGTGGGCACTGCGCCGATAGTCGACGCTGGCTCACAGGCCGAGAATGCTGCCAGCACAAAGAGTCCGATGGCGACGCTCATCACTACGACGAAGCGCCGCCGTATGCAACTGGACATGCGCACATCCTTTCCGCTCGCTCATGGAGGGCTGCCTTGCTGGTTCCCTCACTGAGGATAACGCGCGGATTGGCCAAATGTGGCAGGAGTGTGAAGAGGCTCACATTGCCCTGAGCGATACCTTCTTCTGGTGCGAGCCGAGGACGCGCGGCAGCCGGCAGCTGCTCGGTACGGCGCGGATGTAACCGCTTCGCTTCAATTGGCCGCTTGGGTTGGTAGGGGCGGTCCTACATCGCTTTTGCCCGCGCCCAGCATCCGCTACAATGGAGCGGTGCGCGAGGGCGCGCCGCCGCCGTAGCGCGCACGCCCTCGGCGAGCGCAGGCGGCCCGGAAGGCGCAGGGGGTCGGCGATTGAAACCGCGCCTAGGGGCCTGCGGCCGCGAATTCCGCCCGGAGGCGGACTGGGACGACAGCAGACGCAAGTCGCGGTGTGCCGCCGCGGACTGTCGAGATGCGGTGCCAGCCGGAGCCGGAGGGGAGCGAGGTCGGGGTGCGAGCGGGCATGCGAGGGTCGGCGGCGATGCGGATGGCTGGCTGGCGGGCGCTGGTGGGACTCGTCGCGCTGCTGGCGGCGCTGCTGGCCGGATGTGGCGCGACGGGCGCGCAGGTCAGGAGGGCGCCGAAGGCCGCGCCGCCGCCGCTCGTGCTCAAGCTGCCGGGGATGCTCGCGGGCTACCACATCTTCGTGTCGGACCTGGCCACAGGCGATGTGGCCGAGCTGGGCGTTGGGACCTGGCACGCGGCGAAGAGCGTGCACGGGGTGGGGCTGGCGGCGGACGGGCGGACACTCTACGTCTCAGATATCGCCGGCAACGCGGTGGTGGCGTATCCGCTAGAGGACGGCGGGCAGCTGGGCCAGCCGCGGCGTGCGGGCGTGGGACTGGCGCCGGTGCATATGGTCCAGACGCTGGACGGGCGCGCGGTCTTCGTCACCGACTACGGCGAGTCATCGGTCTCGGTCGTGGACAGCGCCACCTGGCGGGTGACGAGCACGATCCAGGTGCCAGCCAACCCACACGGCATCGCCATCTCGCCGGATGGGCGCTGGGTGTACGTGGCATGCGTCAACGGCGGGGCCATCGCGATCATCGACACAGCGAGCGAGCTGTTGGCTGGGACGATTCGGCTGCCTCTGGGCGCCAATCCGTATGGGGTCGCGGTGAGCCGGGATGGGCGCTATCTCTACGCGCCGGACAACTTCGCGGCCCGCCTCTTCACCGTGGATGTGGCAACGCGACAGGTGGTGGGACAGACGCCAATTGGGCTGCGGGCGGCGCTGGTGACGCGCTCGGCGGATGGCGGCACGCTCTACGTGACCAACGGCGCGTCGGGCACCGTCAGCGTCGTGGACATCGGCAGCGACCCGGCGCATCCGCGGGTGCGGGCGACGGTGCCCGTGGGGACGTATCCGCACGGGCTGGCGCTGACGCCAGACGGGCGCTACTTGATTGTCGCGAACAATCTGAGCAATAGTGTGTCGGTCATCGCCACAGGGAGCGACCAGGTGGTGGCGACGATCACGGGCGAGCGCTATCCCAACGATGTGATCGTGGCGCCGTGAGCTGGGCTTCAATGCGGCTGTAGCACGGCTTCGCGCTGCAACCGCGGCAACACTTCATGCCCATAGAACTCGACAACCCTGCGCTGATCGCCCTGGGGTGAGTGGACGAAGATGTACGTGGCGCCGTTGTCGATGAGCTTCTGGAGGGCCTGGGCGTGGACCTGGGGGTCTGGGCTCACGGGCCAGCCGCTGTAGACCTGCTCCAGCGGCACTTCCTGCTCGGCGCGGCGCTGTATCTCGATCGGGTCGGGCACTTGAGTGAGCGGCTTGGTCTTGGGAACGAAGCGCCAGAGCGGTGTCCACCGGTCGGCTTCGGCCTTGTCGCCGACGATGACGAAGTGCTCGACGACGATGGACATGCTCCGTGGGTCTTTGCCGCCGGCGCGGGCGCCCTCCTCGAAGGAGGAGCGAAGGTGCTGGTCGCTGAGATTCTCGGCGTTGGTGATCCAGCCGTCTCCATGCTCGCCGGCCAGTCGCGCGGAGCGTGCCCCGGCGGCGGCGATGTACAGGGGGACCGGCACGGGAGGGAGGTCATAGAGCCGGGCGTGCTCGATGCGGTAATACTTGCCCTGGTAGTCCACCCATTCGCCGGTCCAGAGGCGGCGGATGATCTCGACGGCTTCGACCAGGCGTTCGGCGCGCTCGTCGTAGTCGCCCCACCCGCCGCCAGGGGGCACCTCGTTGACGGCTTCGCCGCTGCCAGTGCCGAGGAAGATACGGCCGGGATAGAGCTGACCGAGTGTAGCGAAGCTCTGGGCGACGATGGCGGGACGATAGCGGTAGCTGGGGCAGGTGACGCCGGTGCCCATGGTCAGGCGCGAAGCGCGCTGCCCCAGGGCGGCGAGGGTGATCCAGGCGGAGCCGGCATGGCCCTGGTTGTCTTGCCAGGGGTGGAAGTGGTCGCTGGCCCAGACGGCGTCGAAGCCCGCGCGCTCGGCGGCCTGGCCCAGCTCGAGCAGCTCGGGGACGGGGAACTGTTCGTGGGAGAGTACGAAGCCGATTCGTGCGCGCTGGCGGTCAGCTGATTGGTTGGAGTTGGTGTGGGAGGCGGATTGCATGGTGGGATGATCCTTCCTGCTCAGGGCGTGTGTCGCCGACGTTTTCTCGGGTGCCCTGGCGTGCATGGCCTGTGCCGCGGGACAGGGTGGGGACGGAGGAGGAACGGAGTGACACAGAGGACACGGAGGGAGCACGGAGTGACACGGAGATGGATGGAAGGTATGGAGGGAAGATAGAGGGGGGCTGGACGGGGGAAATGTCGAAGTCATAATGGGAGCCGTGAAAGAAGGAGAGAAGGTGACGATGGACCCATACGTGGTGTCGGTCGAGGAGGAGCCGGATGAGGCGGACATGCAGGCGGTGGAGGATGGGCTGACGGCGTATGTGTCGTCCATCTCGAAGCTGGAAGATCTAAAGCTGATGGCGGTGTTGCTGCGGGATAGTGCCCGGCAGGTGGTGGGGGGTGTGCTGGGATGGACGAAGCGCGGGTGGCTGGAGATCAACGTGGTCTGGGTGCGCGAGGACCTGCGCGGGCAGGGGTATGGGTCGCGACTGATGCGCGCGGCGGAGGACGAGGCACGGGCGCGGGGATGCCACTCGGCGTATCTCTACACGTTCAGTTTCGAGGCTCCGAAGTTCTACGAGAAGCTGGGGTATGAGGCGTTCGGGGTGCTCGAGGGGTATTCGGGCGAACACAAGCGGTATCACTTCCAGAAGCGGCTGGGGTGATGCCGCCCATGCCGCGTCTGGATGTACCGTGGAGAGGCCAGCGGCCGGGCGTCCACCGGACGCCCCTACACTGTGGCTGGTTCGTCCGGATCAGGTATCATAGGCCGGCGCGGACATCCTGCACGGCCTCGACCATGGCGGTGAGCTTGGCTCGGGCGATTTCGGGCGGGAGGCGGCGCAGGCCGCAATCGGGCGAGATCCAGAGGCGATTGGCGGGTACGGTGGTCAGCGCGGCACGGATACGGTCGAGCACGGTGGCCACGGACTCGATCGCTTCGGTCTGCGTGTCCACGCAGCCGTAGCTGAGGCGCATGCCGGAGAACTCCAGCTCGTCGGGGTCAATGGCGGAAAGGTTGTCGACGCGCGAGCCTTCGACGTCGAGTCCGGCGAAGGGGAGGGCGAGCAGCTCGCGGGCGATGGGGCGGATGTCGCCACAGACGTGGAGGATGGGGAAGGCGGGGATGGCGGCCAGATCGCGCAGGGCGTTCTCGGCCAGCTCGGGGGAGACGGTGTTTCCGAGGGCAGTGGCGAGCATCGGCTCGTCCACCTGCACGACATCGGCGCCGGCGGCCACCAGCGCGGCGACCTCGTGGGCGAGGATTTCCGCCAGGCGCAGGATCAGCGAGGGATCGTGGGGGGCGGCGTAGGGGGCATTGGGGGCGACGCGGCTGGAGAGGGCGAGGGTGATCGGCCCGGTGACGATACCCTTGACGGCGGCACGCCGATCGGCGAGGCGGCGGGCGAGGAGGTAGTCGGCGGCGACGATGGGCGCGTCGGGGCGGTCGAGCGCGTCGAGGACGACCCAGCTGCCATCCACGGCGAGGCGGTAACCAGGGATGCGCTCGGCGAAGATGCCGATCATGTCGCCGCGCACCTGCCCATCGCTGATCAGCTCGATGCCCGCGGCGAGCTGGTCTTCGACCGCGCGCTGCAAGGCGCGTCGCGGCGGCAGGTCTCCCGGCGGATAGCTGCCCGCCACGGTCGTCAGCAGTGGCTGGTCCTCCCAGACCGCCATGGCGTGTCCTCCCTCGT
>CAYQFU010000175.1:8304-11761 GCA_964416775.1 uncultured Ktedonobacterales bacterium | reverse complement strand
CAGAGTCGGTTTGCTTCCCCAGTGCATAACGAGCGAGGAGCGGATCTTCACAGGCACTGTGACCATCGCGGGATGCGGTGGGGATGGGCAGAGGACAGGGCGGGCGGAAATAGTTCACGCAGCAGGGGTGGCGAGCGGCGGGGGTGGTCGGCGGTTGAGGGCGGTCAGAGCGGCCGGCGGGTGAACCCACGCCTGGATGGCGTGCCGCCGCGAAGTCCGCTTGGAGGCGGACTGGGACGCGGGTAGGCATGGGGGCGCAGGTGGGGGGTAGGTGATGGCGGGTGTCATGTGTGCCTGGATGGCCGGTAGACGCGAAGTGCGCCGGGGCGGTCAGGGCGCAGTATCCGATGGGTGGCGGATCCTACCGATCGGGAGTGCGTGATTGAACGGTGGTGCGTCTGTGAGGACAGGGATGGGATTCGGGCGAGGTGGAATCCCGCAGGGCAGGGTTCTGTGTCTTGGATGGTCACGGCATTCCGCGAATTCCCGGGGCCAGGCATGCGATGTCAGGATGTGGCGGAGACGGAGAAATTGGTGAAGGCGACATCCATGCCTGGGTGGCTCACGAAGAGGCCCACTTCGCCTGAGATGTAGTGGCTGTCGGAGAAGGTGGCGATCTGGGTGCGATCTACGAATAGGGTGAAACTGGCGCTTTTGGCCACGACTCGCAGGGTGTGGGAAGCGGTTGGCCTTGTGCGGGTGACGAAGGTCCAGACGGGCGAGATCGGGGCGGCTGAGCCGGTGCTCAGGAGGCTGAGGTGGGCGTGACCGTCGCCGCTGATCTCGAACAGATAGGCGTTGCCATCGGCGTAGCGAAACGCGAGCCCAAACGCGGCATCCGGGGCGCCCGCGACAAGCGTAGCGGTGACGCTGAGGTCGAAGTCTGTGTAGGCGCCAGCGGGAGCCAGGCAGGTGAGGCCGAGACGCCCGCCTGGAGGAGCGATGTGGTAAGCGCTGTCGTGGAACGTGCAGCCGCCCGTATTGGCCCAGCCCGCGGACGACTGGGTTAGGGGATCGTCAAAGGAGGCAAGGGGGTGGCTGGCGAGGCTGTGCTGGCCAAGGGTGGACATGAAGATGGCAAGTACGGCGATGATGGCGGCGATCCAGGCGACGCCGAAGCCGATCCAGCCCAGACGGCGTATTCGGCGGCGGCGGCGCGCTCTGGCGGCACGGGCGGCTTCGCGTGAGGCCGGATCGGGCGTAAAGGCGACCGTGGAGGGAACCGCCGGCGCTGCGGGCGGCGCCGCGGTGAAGGACGTGGAAGGGGAGGATTGAGTGGTTGGGTGGGCCAGGAAACGCGTGGCAGGGCGCTTCATGATGGCGGCGGCCGCGACGAGGACGGCACCGGCGAGGATGGCCAGCAGACCGAAGTTGACGGGAGTCGCGAGCAGATAGGCCGGGACGCCGGTGCCCCATGATGGTACCGACGACACGAGGAGCGCGAAGACGACCGCGCCAATCAGGAGGACGGCGAAGCCATAGTTCACGGCTTTGTGGCCAGTGGCACGCAGGCGAACCATGCGCCGGTATGCGGCGGCGCATGCGGCGCAGAGCGCCACGCGTCCGTAGGTGGACGCGCCACGGAAGGAGCGGGCCCGGCGGCGAGGAGAAGAGGCGGTGGAGGAGTAGAGGGCGTAGAGGATTTCGTCGTACTCGACGGGGGTGTCGGGCAGTCCAATGTGGCAATTGGGACAGAACGCCTGTGACACTGTAACCGCCTCCGTAGATCGATGGAATGGGCTGCGCGCATGAGCATCGCCAATTGAGGTTGCGCTCGGAGCACCAGATGTGTCGCATGGTTGGTGGCGATACGTATCGCCGGTGGTGGCCGCGCATGCTCTGTGGCGCGAGCGTACGGTTATAATGTGCGGCCTGGCTGCTCTTGTCAAGCGGGGGATGCGGCGTGCGGCCAGGCTGGGACGGTGGCGCGTGTGGGCATCCGGGGATGGGTTGGCGGTACCGAGGACGATGCGAGCGCACGATAGGTAGCAGGCGAACGGACGGCGTGGCAGGCCGTAGTGACTCTTGTGTACACGGGATATGTGGAAGTTGTGTGACGAGCGTGGGTAATTGTGATATTCTTTAGGCCACCAGTTGACACTGCAAGGAGCCGCTATGACATCCTCGCCATTTTCCGACGGGACGCCCGCCTTCGTGTGCCCGATCTGCGGGACTGAACTCGTCCGCATCGCGGTCACGACGACCGGAGAACTGATCAGCTGTGAGGACTGTGCGCAGCGGCGTGGGCTCACGGCTCAGATCATGACGTTGGCCGAGTGGGAAGCGCCAGACGCGGTGCGAGCGGCTCTGGAGCGCTATGGCGTTGTAGACTACAGGGCGATGAAGACGCCGCAGAGTGAGACGCAGGAGCCGCGTGCTCATGTGTGGGAGGTGCAGACAGGGGGCAGGCGCTTTTTCCTCAAGCGCTACCACGCATGGCTCGACACGCAGGCGATTCGATACGAGCATAGCCTGCTGGCATACCTGGCGGAGCGCCGCATCCCTGTGGCTGTCCCCTTGAAGGCACGTGATGGTGAGACGTTCGCGTCGGCGGACGGGATACGGTGGGGGCTGTACCCAGCGCTGCCCGGGCGGCAGGTGACGTACCAGGAGTGGATGTGGCGGGTGCCCCGAGCGGCGGAGATGTTGGCGCTGGTGCACGTGGCGGCCCAGGAATTCCAGCCCGACGGCGCGCCTCACCCAGAATGGGGTCCATGGTCATTGGCACGCGTGGACAACATGCTGCGCCAGTGGCCGCAATTGCCTGATCCATTGTCCGAGGTGGTCGCCAGCGCGCGCGATCGGTTGGCCGAGCGGTATTTCGCCGCGGCGTACAGTGAGCTGCCACGAACGATCGTGCATGGGGACTATGGGCTGACGAACCTGCTGTGGCAGGGGGAGAACATATCGGGCGTGCTTGACTTCGAGCGCGCCCACCCCGACACGGTACTCTTCGACTTTGGCTGGGGTATTGGCACGCGACATCCGCCGCTGGTGCGCGCCGTGGTGGCTACGTACACACGCGGCCGGCCGCTTTCGCCGTTAGAGCGTGAGGTGATGCCGGAGGCGCTAGTACTGGGCGCTTTGATGGGGATTCATGCGCAATTCACGGTGTACGGTAACGTCGAGGAAGCGATGCGACGGGCGCAGGAGCTGTTCTTCTTGCTGCGAGACGCGGAGGCGTTGCGGCGAGCAGTCGTGATGCGCTAGGTGGCGCGTGGACGGCGGTCGACTGACACCAGGCGCGCTTTGCCGAGCAGGCGATGAATGCGTGATTTCGAATCCGGATGCATGGGTGCGGGTGCGCCGGGCAGGCGCATCTCCAGGGCGCATATCCAGGGCGCATATCCAGGGCGCATATCCAGGGCGCATGCCCATGCGCCCCGACGGCGTCGGGGAGGGGAGCACCAACATCCGGTGTGAGAGACCTGCCTGGAAGGAGCGCGTGCACGTCGTG
>CAYQFU010000175.1:0-8204 GCA_964416775.1 uncultured Ktedonobacterales bacterium | reverse complement strand
GAGCACCAACATCCGGTGTGAGAGACCTGCCTGGAAGGAGCGCGTGCACGTCGTGCAGGTGCTTTCCAAACGACGCCGGCGACAGGGAAAGGGTAGTCCAGGCGTCACTGGTGCCGAAGGGGACGGCGGACGCGGTGCGCGCTGAGAGCGGGCGTGAGACCGTCAATGCCATGGCCTGCGCGTTGCGCAAGAGGCTGCACCGGGAGGCATCTGCCCCATGATTGTTTGTCCCGGCAGACCGTGCAGACCGTGTCTGACTGCTCCCGGCAATGGTGCCTGGGCGGGCTGTGGGAGTGGCGGCAGGTTCACGTGTTCGGAAGCGAGGGCCATATGCCGGAGCACGACCCGATGCCGTCAGACCGCCCGCTACACATTACGGGCGAGCGGGTCGTCGATCAGTTCGCCCATCTGCTGCCACAGGTCAATCTGACGTTGATCGGCGTGCTGCAAGGTCTCGTGATTGGCGCGCTGTTAACGCACGTGCAGCCACCGGCAAGCTTTGCGTTGAGGGATGTTGGCCGAGCGCTGCTCGTGCACAACTTGTACCTGACGTTTATCGCCTCGTTCCTCGTCGTGGTGTTGATCTGGCAGGAATATGTCTACGCCTTCTTCACCATCCACTGGCCGCTTCTCTCCTTCTGGGTTGCCCTCCAGGTTCTGCTGGTCCTGCCCGAGTTTGGCATGGTCGTCTCGATCGACGCGGCCGGTGCGTGGTCGTTCTGGGCTGGCGTCGCGGCCCTCGTAGGGGCGATCATCCGTCTCTGTAACCGCTGGGTGGTCTCGCCGCGCCTCTTCCGCATGCCGGGAGAATCGGAGACGCCCAGGCTGCACGAGACAGTGCTCCAGCTCCACAGCCACGCCTGGGACCGCGCGACCTGGGTATGGTGCGTCGTCTTTATCACCGCAGGGTACCTGAGGGAGGTACGCGTGTTCCCGTTCGACGCGGCGGTCCACCTCGGGTCGGGAGCGTCACTGGTCGCCTTCGACGTGGTCGTGCCGCTCATCATGATCGCCGGCACATTGGTCAACATGCGGCGTGACGATCGGCACTTCGCGTCGGTGGTCGAGCGGATCCTGCGCGCTTACCGCATGCCGTACAGGGTGATCGCGGGCGGGGTCCTCGACGAGCGCCCGCCGGACGAGGAATCGGTGCCCGCCCACGCGTCCGGCGCTCCGAAGGCCTGATCGACCCGGAGCGCCAACACAAGGGCAATTATGCGCGTTGATGTCCCTCATCGCGGACACGTACGGACAATGGGGCGTACCAGCTATCGGGAGCCGTCGGAGCGGGCCTGGTCGAAGGACAGGACAGGGAGCGGCTTGCCAGGTATGCGGGCGCTCGGAGCAGGCGTGTCAGCGTCGGCGATGCCCGTCTTGCGGGTACGGCCAGCGCTGACCGGGCCGAGGGCGCCGTCACCGGGGTAGACCAGCCTGGCCTCATTGGGCGGCAAAATGCTCGCGACCTCTTTGAGGACGGCGTCGAGGAACTCATCCTCGGGAACGGTACGCACGACTTCGCCTTTGCGGTAGATGACGCCCTTGCCGCGACCGCCCGCCAGGCCCACATCGGCATCGCGCGATTCACCAGGGCCGTTGACGACGCAGCCCATGACGGCGACCTGAATGGGGGTTTGGACTTTGGACAGGCGGCGCTCGACTTCGTTGGCGACCCTGAGGACGTCAATCTCGACGCGGCCGCACGAGGGGCAGCTGACGAAGGTCACGCCGCGCGAGCGCAGATCGAGCGAGCGCAGGATCTCGTAGGCGACGGGGATCTCTTCTTCCGGCTCGGCGGTGAGCGAGACGCGAATCGTGTCGCCGATGCCGTCAGCCAGGAGTAGGCCAAAGCCGATGGCGGATTTCACGGCGCCGGTGACGAGCGTGCCGGCCTCGGTGATGCCGAGATGGAGGGGCACATCGGAGCGGGCGGCGAACTGGCGGTACGCCTCGACGGCGGTGAGGACGTTGGAGCTCTTGAGGGAGACTTTGTAGTTGGTGAAGCCGAGGTCTTCGGCCCAGCCGCAATACTCGATGGCTTTGTCCACCATGCGGCTGGCCAGCTCTTCGCGCTCGCGGCGGCGCTCTTCGACGGGGTCGGTCTTTTCGAGGGTGCCGTCGTCGCGGAGGCGGACCCGCACCTTGCGCATGTCCTGGCCGCGCTGGTCGAGGGCGTCGATGCTGCCGGAGTTGACGCCGATACGCATGGCGATATCGGCCTCTCTGGCAGCCTGGACGATCTTCTCGAAGGATGCGCGACCGCCGACGAGGTTGCCGGGATTGATGCGCACGCAGTCGACGCCCTGTTCGATAGCCATCAGGCCGAGCTTGACGTTGTAGTGAATATCGGCGATGAGCGGGATGCGGATGCGGCGCTTGATGGCGCCGAGCTGTGCGGCATCCTCGACTTCGGGAACGGCGACGCGGACGAGCTCGCAGCCGACGTCCTGCAGACGCTCGATCTGGGCGACGGTCGCGTCCACGTCGCGCGTGTACATCGTGGTCATAGATTGCACGGCGATAGGCGCGTCTCCGCCAATCCGCACGTCACCCACATGAATCTGTCGCGTCTTTCGCCGCATTGATTTCTCCCATGTCTGAGCCTCAGCGCGCGGCCCGCGGCCGCGAGGGGCGCCGCGAACAGCATCGTGGCCATGCGGGCGCACACCCACAGTGAATTGTAGCGCGAATGCTCCGTGAGGTCACGCACTCGAGTGCATGCAAGCACTGTGCCGCGACGCGACCGGGGCGCGCGATGCACGGCGGAACGAGGGCGGGCCGCGAAGCAGCTTGCCTCCCACGGGCGAACGTCCGCGTGTGGGACTTTGGCGTGGTCCCGTAGCCCAAACAGTGAGCGGCCGCACGCACCGGCCAGGCGCGAGCCAACGGGTCTCAGTGCGCAAAAATGCGCGAGACGTCAAAGTAAGTGACGACGAGCATCAGTGAGATGAGCACGCCGAAACCGGCCAGGGTGATGAGACCCTCGCGCTCGGGGCTGAGGCGCTTGCCGCGGCGGGCAATCTCGATGAGGATAAGTAGCACGCGGCCGCCGTCGAGCGCGGGAATGGGGAGGACATTTACGATGGCCAGGCTAACGCTGAGCGCACCGGTGAGCCAGATGACCGGAGACCAGCCGAACTGGGGGATGGCGCTCGCGGCCTGGCCGCTATCCTGCACGATGCCGACAGGCCCCTGGAAGGCATCCGCCGGCGACAGCGTGCCACGGAAAATCTGCTGGAAGGCCGTGCCGATGGCGCCAATGGTGGCTCCGACTTCCTGCACACCAGCGATGGGCGCCTGCCAGAGAGGTGTGCGGATGTAGAAGGGGTGGCTATCGTCGAGCTTGACGCCGATGTGGCCCTGGTTCGGGCCAGGGTGGATGAGGGCGTTGACCGTGAGCGGGACCGATTGATGGGAGCCGGCGTGCTGCACGACGAGTCCCACTGGAACGGTGGCGGAAGACGCGGGCGCTTTGTCGGCGGCGATGGCGACATCGCTCACGAAGCTCGACCAGTCGCTCACTTTTTGGCCGTTCACGGAGATGATGTGGTCGCCTGGACGCATGCCTGCCTGGGCCGCGGGTGAACCGGGGAGCACCTGCGAGATGGTGGCAGGATAGTCGACCTGGCCGATGGCGTGGGCGGCGGAGAAGAGCACGACGGCCAGGATCAGGTTCATGGTGACACCAGCGAGCAGGACCACGAGCCGTTTGCTGGCAGGCTTGGCGGCGAAACTGCGCGGATCTATGACGCCGTTCTCGTCGGTGGCATCACCGTTCTCGCCGGGCATGCGCACGAATCCGCCGAGGGGCAGCCAGTTGATGGAATAGATGGTCTCACCGCGCTTGATGCCTATGGCACGCGGTGGGAAGCCGATGCCGAACTCGTCGACGCGGATCCCGGCCCACTTGGCTGTTATGAAGTGGCCGAACTCATGTACCAGGACGATGACGGCGAAAACCGGTATAGCTGCCAGCAAATACCACGACATGAGAGTCTCCCATATCAGCCACCACGTGTCCAACGCGACCGGCGCATGCGACCAGGTGGTCGGAAAGATCGATCAAGACCGGCTCATCGGTCGGAATTGGTGCGCGCAGCCGTTTGACCGGATCGGCTCCAGGTGTGCTCAACGAACTCTTGCGCCCAGGCGCTCGCGCTCAGAATGGAGGCGATGTCGGGGTCAGGGACAACGACGTGGTGGTCCAGTGCCGCCGCGATCGCCTCAGGAATCTCGGTGAGACGCAGCCGGCCCTGGAGGAAGAGCGCGACGGCCTGCTCATCAGCGCCGACGAGAACCGCCGGAGCGGTGCCGCCCCGGCGGCCAGCTTCGTACGCCAAGCGCAAGCAGGGAAAACGATCAACATCAACGGCCTCGAAATCGAGCCGGCCCACTGCTGGCCAGCGCAGTGGCTGTGCCAACGATGTGTCCTCGCGATCGAGGCGGGAGGGATAGCTGAGGGCGTCCTGGATGGGGAGGTGCATGCTGGGCAGGCTCGCCTGCAGCTTGATTGAGTCGTCCACGAATTCGACCATCGAGTGGATGATACTTTGGGGATGCACGACCACCTCGATGCGATCGAAGGGCAGTCCGAAGAGCCAGTGGGCCTCGATGACCTCCAGGCCCTTATTGGCGAGGGTGGCTGAGTCGATCGTGACTTTGGGGCCCATGCGCCAGGTGGGATGGGCGAGGGCCTGCTCGACCGTGACGCTGGCCATGCGCTCGCGTGGCATGGTGCGCAGGGGACCACCGGAGGCAGTGAGCAAGAGACGGCGCACTTCGGGGACGTGCTCGCCACGTAGGCACTGCCAGATGGCGCTATGCTCACTGTCCACGGGCAGGATGTCCACACCGGCCTGACGCGCCGCGGCGGTCACGATATGGCCGGCCATGACGAGGGTCTCTTTGTTGGCGAGGGCGATGGTTTTCCCGGCGCGAATCGCGGCCAACGTCGGCTCAAGTCCGATGAGCCCGGAGGTGGCGGCGACGACCATCGTGGCCTGCGGGTGTGTCGCGACGGCGGTCAGCCCTTCAAGTCCAGGGATGGTGCGGGTACCGGCAGGCAGACGAGAGGCGAGCTGTGACTGAGCATCGGCGTCTGGAGAGGTGAGTGCGACGAGGTCCGGGCGGAACTCGGCGGCCTGCTGCGCCAACAGGGCGGCGTTCTCACGAGCGGCGAGCGCCACAATGCGGAAATGGTGAGGATAGGCGCGGACCACGTCGAGGGTCTGCCGGCCGATGGAGCCGGTGCTGCCGAGGAGGGCGATCTGGCGAGGGAACTCGTGCATGCGTGTCGTAATGTCCTCCTGCGAGCCGCCAGGAGAGCGGCGTCGTAGCTGTGCTCCGGGGCAGATTATACCACAGCGCGGACGCCGTGCCGGCGCGGGGGCAACGACTCGATCCACAAAAATGGACGCGGGCACGCAGGGGGCATGTAGGGTGACGGACGGCGATAGTGCATGTCGCGAGACGCATCGGCTGTTCGACCGGTGCATACTGATATACCGTACGGTATAATGCGCTGGTCGATTTGGGTGGTGTCACATCTTCCATGCTTCGGAGCGGGCGTGCGAGCAGCGTTGCGTGGTCCGCGGGCGTCGCGGGGAAGAGTGCTTGACAAGGGGGGAGATGAGTCGCGATGCAAGAGGCACGAGAGATCGCCATCGCGTTGTTGTTGAGGGCACAAGGCCAGCTGAGTGCGCGCAAACTGGCCAATTTGCTGGGAGTGAGCGAGCGGACGATCTCACGCGACCGGGTGGAACTTGGCATAGCCGGCATTACCGTCATGACCTCGCGCGGACCAGGAGGCGGATATAGTCTGGCACCGGGCACACGCATCGATCCGGGACACTTCGCCCGAAAGATGACGGCGACGGCGCCACGGGAGGAACCGGTGAGTGACACGGGCGCGCAGGATGCGCAGGGGGACGCGGAGGAGACGCTGCGGCTCGCGCTGCGGGCGATCGAGCAGGGCTTGCCCGAGGAATACCGCGAGGCGTTCACGCGGGTGACCGGTGAGGTGTTGGCGGCACAGGCGCCTGCGAGCCCAGGCGACGGCGGGAGCGCGCCGCTGCATATCGTGCGGGTGGCACTGTGGCAGCGCCAGCGAGTGCGCATTCACTATGCGCGACAGGATGGCACGGTCACCGAGCGGGTCATCGAGCCATACGTGCTCCTGTCGCGTGCGGGCAGATGGTATCTGGTGGGCTACTGCCATTGGCGCGAGGATGTGCGTACATTCGCGGTGGCGCGAATCGAGCGCGCGAGCGTCACCGACGGCGTAGCAGGAACGCCGGAAGCGGTCCAACTGCCGAGGTTGAGGCGGGCCTGATCCTGTAGCTCCCCCTGCCCCTTGCCCAATGCCCCCTGCCCCATGCGGTGAGCAGGGGGGAACCAAAGGAATACTACCCAGGTCAGGTCCGACGCACGGGGAAGGGGGAGCGGTGGCAGGCGTCAGTCGATCTGCGCACGCTGGAGGCGACCGCTGTAATCGACATAGATGGCCTTCCACTCGGTGAAGAATTCGAGGGCGCCAAGGCCGGCCTCGCGGTGGCCATTGCCAGTGCCTCGGGTACCGCCGAAGGGAAGCTGGATCTCGGCGCCAGTCGTGCCGGCGTTGACGTAGAGGATGCCGGTCGTGATGTCCCGCATGGCGATGTGAACGGCATTGACGTCGCGCGTGAAGATGGAGCTGGAGAGGCCGTAGCGGGTGTCGTTATTGACGGCGATGGCTTCGTCCAGGGAGCCAACTTCGATGATGGAGAGCACCGGGCCGAAGATCTCTTCCTGGGCAACACGCATGCCAGGCGTGACATCGGTCAGCAACGTGGGGCGGTAGAAGTGGCCGCGACCGAGGGCGCCGTCGCGGGCTGGCTCGCCGCCAGTGAGGATGGTGGCGCCGTCCTGACGGGCGACGTCCATGTAGCTGTGCACGCGCTCAAGCTGGCCGGCGTTGATCAGGGGACCGACCTGGGATTCCGGCTCCAGACCGTCGCCCAGGCGCAGGCGCTCGGCGCGCTCGAGGAGGCGCTGCTGCAGCGCGGGGCGAACGCCGCGCTGGACGATGAGGCGGCTGCAGGCGGTGCAGCGCTGGCCGGTGGTGCCGAAGGCGCTCCAGAGGATGCCCTCCACGGCGAGCTCGAGGTCGGCGTCATCCAGGACGATGACGGCGTTCTTGCCGCCGAGCTCCAGGGTGACGCGCTTGAGCTGCTGAGCCGCTTCGACGTTGACCTGGCGGCCGACGTCGTTGGAGCCGGTGAAGGAGATGGCGGCGATGTCGGGATGGCGGACGAGCGGCATGCCGACGTCGGCGCCGCTGCCACAGACGAGGTTGAGCACGCCCGGTGGCAAGCCGGCTTCTTCGAAGACTTCGACCAGCTTGACGGCCGAGAGCGGCGTGTCCGTGGCGGGCTTGAGGACGATGGTGTTGCCCGCGATGAGGGCGGCCATCGTCTTCCAGCTGGGGATGGCGACGGGGAAATTCCAGGGGGTGATGCAGGCGACGACGCCGATGGGGTCGCGCACGGCCATGGCGGACTTGTTGGGCAGCTCGGCAGGGACGATCTGGCCGAAGAGGCGCCGGCCCTCGCCGGCCATGTAGTAGGCCATGTCGACGCCCTCCTGGACGTCGCCGCGTGCCTCGACCAGGACTTTGCCCATCTCCTGCGTCATGGAACGAGCAATCTCTTCTTTGCGGCGGGCGAGGATCTCGCCGACACGGTAGAGGATTTCGCCACGCCGGGGGGCCGGATGCTTGCGCCAGGAGGCGAAGGCGGCTTTGGCGGCCGCGACGGCGCGATCCACGTCCTGCTGGCCGGAGCGAGGGAAGTGGCCAATCAGCTCGCCAGTGGCCGGGTTGTGGTTTTCGCTGGTGGCGCCGCTGGCGGCGGCGACCCACTCGCCGTTGATAAAATTGCGGTAGGTACGGGTATCGCTCACTGTGCTCTCCTTTGAGGCGCCTCGAAGTGGGAGGCCGGTCCGGTGATCGCTACCAGTATGCCGTATAGGATAGGGTTGTGCCAATGTGGTGAGGAGAAAAAGGAGAGGGACGGAGTGACACGGAGGGCACAGAGGGGACATGGAGGACATGGAGGACACTGGACGTGGTGAGGGGCGAGGGGGTGTAGCAGCTGGGCCGCGCAATTGAAGTTGCGCGGGCAACCCTGGTGGGCGAGTGAGGTCGTGCTCGTACCAGCCGCGCGACGGAG
>CAYQFU010000174.1:0-11802 GCA_964416775.1 uncultured Ktedonobacterales bacterium | reverse complement strand
GCGCGACGAGCTGACGGCGAAGCTGGAGGCGCTGCCCGACGATCAGGGGCGGCCGATGGGCACGCGGGTGGCGCGGCCGGAGTGGACGTATCGCACGGTGCGCAACATCGCGCCCGACCTGATCGTGCTGTTTGGCGATCTGCTCTGGCGGTCGGTGGGCACGGTCGGCAATGGCTCCATCTACACGTTCGAGAACGATACCGGCCCCGACGATGCCAACCACGCGCAGTTCGGCATGTTCATCATGCGCGATCGGCAGCTGGAGCGGCACGGGGAGGTGGCCCCGCGCCACCTGATGGATGTGGCGCCGACGATCCTGCAGGCGCTGGACATTCCGATTCCGGCGGACATGCGCGGCAGCCCTGTGCAGGCGGCGTTACCGATTACGCCTGCTCGCGTTGCTGGCTAAGAACAGGCAACGTCATTCGGGAGAATTCTGGAGATAGGCATTCACAGAAAGGGACCATCGCAACATGGATCGTGGCTTCATCCTCTGGTTCACGGGGCTATCTGGGTCGGGCAAGACGACGCTGGGCCAGCGCCTGCTGACGCAGCTGCGCGAGCGCGGGCGCCGCGTGGAGTTGCTGGACGGGGACGTGGTGCGGACGCATCTGAGCAAAGGGCTGGGTTTCAGCCGCGAGGACCGCGACACGAACATCCTGCGCATTGGCTTTGTGTGCGACCTGCTGGCGCGCAACGGCGTGATCGCCATCGCGACGGCCATTTCGCCGTATCGCGAGACGCGCGACAAGGTGCGGGCGCAGACCAGCGACTTCGTCGAAGTGTACATCAACTGCCCACTAGAGGAATGCATCCGCCGCGACGTGAAGGGGCTGTACAAGCAGGCGCTTGCGGGCGAAATCCGCGAGTTCACGGGGGTGTCGGACCCCTACGAGGCGCCACTTGCGCCGGAGATCACGGTGCCGACGCACGAACAGACGGAAGACGAGAGCATCGCACAGATCCTCGGCTGGCTGGAGACGCAGGGGTATCTGGCGCCAGTGGACACGCTGGCGGAGGCGGCGACCAGCGCGCCGAGCGCTGAGACGGCCGCGCCCGCCGCGAGCGGCCAGGCCTACTCCGAGGAGGAGGAGGCCGAAGTGTCAGCCCGGCTGGAGGCGCTGGGCTATCTGTAGCCGGCCCGCGGGCGGCATGGGGAGGGCCGGGGACTCCCGGACGAGCAGGCACAACATCAGGAGACGACAGCATGCAGTGGTTCGCGCGGCGCCAATCGGCGCCCAATGGGGCGGCACGCAAGGTGATCGCCATTGGGCTCGACGGCGTGCCCTACAGTTTCGCCACGCGCCAGGTGCGCGAGGGGCGCATGCCCAATCTGGCGAACATCTTCCAGGCGGGGACGGTGAGCCCGCTGAATTCGTCGTGGCCGTTCGTCTCCTCGGTGGCCTGGTCGTCGTTCATGACGGGGTGCAACCCCGGCCAGCACAACATCTATGGGTTTGTGGATCGCAAGCCCAACAGCTACGACATTTTCCTGCCGAACAGCAGCACGATGAAGCGCGAGCCGATCTGGTGCGAGCTGAGCCAGGCAGGCAAGCAGGTGGTGGTGATGAACGTGCCGGTCACCTATCCGCCGCGGCAGGTGAACGGGCTGATGGTGTCGTGCTTTCTCTCGCCGAGCCTGGAGAAGGCGACGTACCCGAAGGAGCTGGCGCCGCGACTGAAGGCGATGGGCTACAAGATCGACGCGGACGCGGCGATCGCGCGGCGATCCAAGGCGGATTTCATGGCGGAGCTGCACCACGTGCTGGAGCGGCGCGCGGCGGTGATGTTCGAGCTGATGGAAAGCGAGCCGTGGGACTTCTTCATGTCGCACATCATGGAGACGGACCGGCTGCACCACTTCTTCTGGGAGTACATGGAGAACAACGACCCGCAATGGGCGCCGGCGTTCTACGACTTCTATGAGAAAGTGGACCAGATCCTGGGCCGGGTGTGGGAGCGGATGGACCAGAACACCACGCTGATCCTGCTGTCTGACCATGGGTTCTGCACGGTGCGCAAGGAAGTCTACCTGAACTATTATCTGCGGGAGAAGGGGTGGCTGCGGCTGGCGAAGCCAGAGGGGCGGGGTCCGTCGCTGGCGGACGTGCTGCCGGAGTCGCGCGCCTACAGTCTCGATCCGGGCCGGGTCTTCATCAACCTGCGCGGGCGCGAGCCGCATGGCAGCGTGGAGCCGGGGGCGGAGTACGAGCGGGTGCGCGCGCAGCTGGCCGACGAGCTGCTGACCATGCGCGACCCTGACACAGGCGCGCCCATGGTGGAGCGGGTGTATCGCCGCGAGGAGATCTACCACGGGCCGAGCTACGACAACGCGCCCGACCTGGTGGTGGCGCCGCACACAGGCTTTGCCTTCAAGGGCGCGCTGGACCGCGAATTCCTGACGTATAAAGGTGACGTTCTGATCGGGGAGCACACGTACGACGACGCGATGTTGTACGTCTCCGGCCACGATCTGGTGAAGCAGTCGCTGGCGATGGAGGATGTGATACCGGCCATCTACGCGCTGATGCGCGTGACGCCGCCGGCGGGGCTGGACGGCATCATGCCCATCAGCGCCTGAGCGGCGAGAGATAGAGCGCCTGGCCCCGCGTGGCGCGTGTGGGCTGGGTGGGCGTCCACCGGACGCCCCTCCGCGAAGCGGACGCAATCAGCAGAATTCGATGAGTAAGAGCAAGGGTCGAGAGGAGCAGTCATGACCGCGCAACCCCATGGTGGCACCCTGGTGAATCGTATTCTTCCTCCCGGCGAGGCCGAGCGCTGGCGGGCTGAGGCGCCGTCGCTGGCTTCCATCACCATCGGCCGGCGTGGGCTGCTCGATCTCGAGCTGCTGGGCGTGGGCGCGTTCAGTCCGCTGGACGGGTACATGACCGGTGGCGACTACCTGTCGGTGGTGGATCACATGCACCTGCGGAATGGGGTGCCCTGGTCGCTGCCGATCACGCTGGCGGTCTCTGAGGAGGTGGCGGAGCCGCTGGCCGAGGGGACGCATGTCGTCCTGCGCGACGCGGAGCAGCAGCCCCGCGCCATCCTGGAGCTGCGCGAGCGGTTCCACTATGACAAGGCCCATGAGGCGCGCAAGGTCTATGGGACGGAAGAGACGGCGCATCCAGGCGTGCAGGCGCTGCACGAGCAGGGGGACGTGCTGCTGGGTGGGCCGGTTTGGCTGCTGGAGCATCCGGGTCGCGGGCCGTTCCCGGCGCATGCGATGACGCCAGCGGAGTCGCGAGCGGCCTTTTCGTCGCGTGGGTGGAAGACGGTAGTGGGATTCCAGACGCGCAATCCCGTGCACCGCGCCCATGAGTACATCCAGAAGAGCGCCATGGAGATCGTGGATGGGCTCTTTCTGCATCCGCTGGTGGGCGAGACGAAGGACGACGACATTCCGGCGGACGTGCGCATGCGCTGCTATGAGGTGCTGCTGCAGCACTATTACCCGCAGTCGCGCGTGTTGCTGGGCACGTTCCCCGCGCGCATGCGCTACGCGGGGCCACGTGAGGCCATCTTCCACGCGCTGGTGCGCAAGAACTATGGCTGCACGCACTTCATCGTGGGGCGCGACCACGCGGGTGTGGGCAACTACTACGGCACGTACGCGGCGCAGGAGATCTTCGGCGAGTTCGGCAAAGACGAGCTGGGCATCACGCCGCTGTTCTTCGAGCATTCGTTCTTCTGCGTGCAGTGCGGGGGGATGGCGTCGAGCAAGACGTGCCCGCACGGCAGCGAGCACCACGTGATTCTGAGCGGGACGAAAGTGCGGAACATGCTGCGCGAGGGACAGCTGCCGCCGCCGGAGTTCAGCCGGCCGGAAGTGGCGGCGATCCTGATCGATGCGATGCAGGGTGCCGTGGCCGGCTGAGCGCTGGGCGCGAGGGCCGGCATGGGGAAAGTGGGTCGGAGGATGGGGGGCGAGAGCCTGTGCGAGCGCATACACCCGTCCACCGGCATGGCCGAACGGGTGCCGCGCGCCGCGGTGGCGGGCGCGCTTCAGGCGGACCGGCCCCTTTCGGTGCTGGCCCTCACGCCCGCGCACGGCGGGGAAGCGGTCTCGGCGCACATGCGCGAACTGGCTCGGGGCTTCGCGGCGCGCGGAGAGCGCTATCGCATCATGGCGTGCGGCGCGCCGCACGACGATGGGCAAGCGGAGCGCGAGGTCATGCGCAACGACGCCTCCACGCCGGTCGCAGGCCTGTCTATGACTGGATTGGCGCAGGATGCGCGCGCCATTCTGCGCCACCTGTTGAGCGAGCCCGTGGACGTGATCCACACGACGACTATTCGGGGCGCGTATGCGGCGGCCGGGGCGACGTTCGCTCAGGGGCTGCGGCGCCCGCGGGCAGCTGAGCCGGCGATCGTCACGACGCTGCACAGCCACGGGCGCAATGGCCATTACGGCCGAGCAGCGTGCCATTTGCGCTACCTCAGCGATGGGATCATCGTCCCCTCCTGTGGTGGATACGATGCGCTCGTGGGGCACGGCCTGGCGCCCGAGCGGCTGTCGGTGGTGGCGCTGGCGGGAGACCTGGAGCCGTTCGCGCGTGTCGCGAAAGACGGCGTACGGGCGGCGGAAATCGCGGATGTGCCAGCGGAGGCGCGCGTGGTGGTGGCGCTCGGCGGCGCGGAGCCGCCCGATCACCTGCTCCAGATGCTCGACGCGTGGGCAGGCGTGGCAGACACGGCGGCGGACACATGGCTGGTGTTCGCAACGGAGGGTGGCCAGTCGGCGGATAGCATGCGGGCGCGCGTGACGGCCACGGGAGCGGCGGCGCGCGTGGCGCTGGCACCGGCGGGCGAGGAGTTGGTGGCCCTGCTGGCGCGGGCGTCGGTGGTGGTGGTGTGCGACGCCACGGAACGTGGACCGGCGCGGATCATAGAGGCGATGGCAGCACGCCGGCCGGTGGTGGCGGTAGACGTGGATGGCGCGGCGGAGGGCGTCGAGGCGGGGGCGACGGGCGTGCGGGTGGGGTACGGAGACGTGCCCGGGCTGGCACAAGCGCTGAGGCATGTGCTGGAGGATGGCGCGCTGGCGGAGCGGCTGGCGCGAGCAGGAAGCCGGCATGCGCACGCGCGCTACGGGCGCGAGGCACTGGCGGCTCGTATGCGCGCCATCTATGTGCGGGCGCGCGCATGGCGCGCGAGCCACGCACCTGTGCACATGGGCTATGAGGCATAAGGCGCGATCCGGAGTGTGCCAGAACGGGAAGCGAAAGAGCGGATGTCGGAGACGGACAGAGCGGGAGCCACGGCCACGCCTTCCACGACGGTGACGCAGGCGGGCACCAAAGCGCCCCTGAAGCCCTCGGGGCTGCGCGGACGCGTCCTCGAATCGCTGGTGGCGCTGGCCACGTCCACGGTCGTGGGACAGGGCGCCAATACGGTCGCGACGCTCTTGCTCGCGGGGATTCTGGCGCCGGCCGAATTCGGCGCGATCAGCATCGCGACGCTGATCGTGACGGCGGCGACCGTCGCCCGCAACGCCTTCGTGTTCCAGACGCTGATGCACCGCGCCGACCGCGTGCGCGAGTCGGCCGATCAGATTGTGGTGCTGGCCATTACCATTGGCTCGGCGCTCTGCCTGGCGGCGTGGCTCGGTGCGCCCCAGGTCGCTGTGTTCTTCCACGCGCCCAAGAGCGCGGACGTGCTGCGGCTGATCGCGCTGGCGTTTCTGATCGATTCCATCGGCGCAGTGCCGGATACCCTGTTTGAGAAGGAGCTGCAATTCCGGCGCAAGATGTGGCTGGAGGTGGCCAAGCCGGTGGTGGTGGCGGTGGTCTCGGTGGCGCTGGCGGCGCTGGGAGCCGGGCCGATCGCGGTGGGCTGGGGCCAGCTCTCCGGGTTCACGGTGTGGACGGTGGGGTTGTACGTGCGCTCCGATTACCGTCCCCGGCCGCGCTGGGATCCGCGCTTGATGCGGGAGCTGCTGGGATACGGGCGGTACGTGTTGGCGGGCTCGCTGCTGGTCTTCTTCTTCACCAATCTGGACAACGCCTCGGTGGCGCGTTTGCTTGGGCCGCGCGCGCTGGGCTACTACGCGTTCGTCTTCGTGCTGGCGTACTTCCCAGCGAACGTGATCACGGGCGGGGTAACGGCGAGCATCGCGCTGCCAGTCTTCTCCAAATTGCAGGCCCAACGGGAGGCGCTGGGCGCGTCGGTGCTGGCGACCTTGCGGTACGTGGGGTTGTACGCGGCGCCGATGTGCGTGGGCATCATGGTGCTGGGGCCATCGGTGCTGCACGCGGCGTATGGGCACAAGTGGGTGCCGGCGTATACGGCGCTGCAAATCTTGAGCGTCTACGGGCTGGCGCATTCGTATTTCCTGATCATCCGCAATCTGTGCAACGGGACGGGGCGGGCGCGGGTGTTCTGGCGCATCTCCGGGCTGCAGCTGGTGGCGATCCTGCCGCTGCTCGTCTGGGCGCCGGCCACCTACGGCATAAGCGGCACGGCCGGTCTGTTTACGGCGAGCAAGGTGGTGGCGACGCTGATCGCGCTGGCGTACGCCGTGAGCTACACGCGCATCCCGGCGCGTGGGCTGCTGCGCATCATCTTGATGCCGCTGGTACTGTCAGCGCTGGCGGCGGTGGTGGCGCTGCTGGCGGGTTATGTCGTGACGGCGGTAGTGGGCGGCAAGCAGTGGTTCACCATCCTCATCGAGCTGACGGTGTTCGGCGTGATGTACGCGCTGGCATGTCTGGCGGCCGATCCGAAACTGTTCGCCGAGGTGGGGGGACTGTTGGCGAAGGGCGCGGGCAGGAAGGGCAAGCGCGAGGTGGCGGCGCCGGAGGCACCCTCTGAGCCAGCGTGGCTCTATCGCCCCGTCTCGCCATCGCAGCCGATGTGGCTCTATGAGCCTCTGGCCGACGAGATCATCATCGTCATCGAGTCGGAAGACGCCGCCGGCAGCGATGATCTGCTGCTGGCGCAGGCCAGGGTGGCCGGCCGAAGCGGGTACGACGACGCGGCTCCAGGCGCGGAGAAGCTGAGCGACACAGACAAGAAGCGTGCGGTGTTGTGGGCGGCCGCGCACGGAAACCGAGCGGCACCGGGTGCGCCTGGCAACGGGAACGGGAGCGGAGGCATGCTGGCCGAGCCTGGCAGAGCCAACGGCAACTCAACCGTGCCGGATGAGGCTGCCAGCGTGAACGGGAACGGCCGCGTGCACGCTGGGGATGTGGAGCGCGAGGAGCTGGCGGACGTCGATGGGGACGCGAGAGCGCTGGTCGCGGACGGGCACGTGGACGACGGCCTTGGCGCGGACGACGCGAAGGCGTGGCTGACGGGAAATGGCGCGGTCGCGGTCGCCGAGCATACCACCCACGCATCGACCTCGACAAGCGCGCCGGGCCGTGAGACATCGAGGTAGGAGATGCGCCGCCGCCAGCGGATGAGGCAGAGAGAGGGAGTATGTCACCCCCATGAGGGCCAAGAGGACGGCTCTGGCCGCCTGGCTTCGGCTCGCGTGCGGTGGTGTGCAGGTAGGGCGGGAGGTGAGGCGGCGGGCCAGACCTGAGAGCGAGAGACATTCCTGGTCGTATTCGTGTAAATTGAGTTGATGTGCAAGGAGATCCCCATGCCACCACGAGTGATGATCCTCGGGCTAGACGGCGCCACGTTCCACTTCATCGAGCCGATGGTCGCGCAGGGGCGCCTGCCGACGTTGGCCGGCCTAATGCAGCGTGGCGCGCACGGCCGCCTGCAATCGATCTATCCGCCGCACACGGCTGCGGCGTGGTCCACGGTGATGACCG
The DNA here is from genome assembly GCA_964416775.1 of uncultured Ktedonobacterales bacterium. Classification (GTDB taxonomy): domain Bacteria; phylum Chloroflexota; class Ktedonobacteria; order Ktedonobacterales; family JADMIN01; genus CAYQFU01. The sequence goes on along the minus strand of CAYQFU010000174.1, from coordinate 4,036 downwards.
GCATGCTGCCGGGCAACCACGGCACGTTCAACTTCTATGAGCTGGACCTGAACAAGTACAGCCGGCGGGGGGCGCCGACGACGTCGGACACCAAGCGCGGCAAGACAATCTTCGACATCGCCGGCAAGGCGGGCATGAAGGTCGCTTCGATCCACGTGCCGATGACCTTCCCGGCGTGGCCGGTTAACGGCATGATGTTCTCGGGATATCCAGCGCCGGCGGGCTCACCGGCGGTGGCGTATCCGCGCGAGCTGGCGGTGCGCTTCGGCGATCTGACGGCGAACACGTGGACGCGCGCGCCGGAGCGGCGGTTGGCGTGGTCGCGCAATCATATCGAGCGGCAGACGGAAGTCTGCGAGGCGGTGCTGACGGAGTACGAGCCTGACCTGTTCATGACGGTGTTCATGGAGTCGGACTGGGCGCACCACTACTTCATGCGCTACCACGACTGGCGCAGTCCGGCCTTCACGAATGCGGACTACCAGAAATACGGCGACTATATCGACCTGATGTACGAGGCGCTGGACAAGGGGTTGGCGCGGTTGCTCAAGCACGCGGGGCCGGAGACGACGGTGATCGTGGTGTCTGATCATGGCGGGACGGTCTCCGCGCCAAACGCATTCCACCTGAACGGCTGGCTCGCGCAGCAGGGTCTGTTGACGCCGGCGGGCAGCAACGCCGCGCAGTTTGGCTACACGGTGTTGAGGCGAGTCACGAAGACGCTGAAGAAGTTCCCAGTGCGCGAAATGAAAGAGCAGCGGTGGGCGCGGTACGTGATGCCGGTGGTGAGCGGACCGCTGAGCCTGGCCAGCAAGATGGGGCTTGGCGGCATGATGGACCGCGTGTACGAGGTGAACGACAGCGGTGTGCAGATCGATCCGGCGCACACCAAGGCGTACCGCTTCCAGATCGTGACGCAGGCTGAGGGTGTGGCGCTGAACGTGGCGGGCCGCCAACCGGAAGGCATTGTCCTGCCGGGCGAGGAGTACGAGGCGCTGCGCGAGAAGATCATCGCCGGGCTGAAGGAGCTGCGCACGCCGGATACGGACGAGCCGCTCTTTCTGGGCGTGTACCGGCGGGAGGAGATCTTCCCGGGGAAATACACCGAGGCGGTGCCCGACATTATCACGCGGCTGCATCCGATGTACCGGGTTGGTACGAATCCAACGCCGCCACTCTTTACGAAGCTGACGGCAGCCGATGTGGCGGGTCCGCTCAGCGGGTGGCACGACGACTACGGCATCCTGATCGCCGCCGGGCCGGACATCACGGCGGGAGCGGAGGTGGAGGGAGCCATGTTGGTGAACACGGCGCCGACCGTGCTGCAGGCCCTGGGGCTGGCTGCTCCGGACTGGATGGAAGGTGCGGTGCAGCCAGGCGTGTTCGCGGGCGTGTCGGAGCGGGAGCTGGTGACCGTCACAGCGGGTGGGGCGGACGGCTCGACCTTCGGCGACGGCGACGAATACAGCATCTCGGCCGACGAAGAGGAGAGCATCAAGGAGCGCTTGCAAAATCTCGGCTATCTGTAGCCGGTGGCCGCTGCCGTGGGGGCAGACTGATACGCGCCGTCTCACACGCTCGAAAGAGGGGGTGAGACGGCGCGTGCCGCAGGGTACACAGGGGTGGGGGTGAAAGCGGTGGCCATGTGGGGGTTGTGGCCGCCACAGGAGGGCACGCGCAGTGGCATGCCGGCATGGGCTTTGCGGGGGGTCCCGCGGATGAATGGTGGGGCCACGCTGCCTCCATCATCGCACCGCGAAGGCAATCGTCCGCATATCCCATTGGTTTGACACCGGCTGGCCCAGCCGTGTACACTCAAGCTCAATGTTTACGGTACGAGGACAGGCAAGCGAAGGCCGCTGCGGGTGTGGTGGGACCCTCGACCCGCCAGAGGATAGGAACGTGTCGGACTTTCATTCTCCCGGTTCCATAGGGGACATCGGGCGTGCCGCGCAGAACTATCTGGCCACCAAGCATGGTGCGCGGGAGCGGGCGCTGCCCAAGTCGCGCGCGGCGATCCGGCTCTGCGCGAACGCGATCCGCGCGGTGCATCGGGATGAGTTTGAGCTGGCCGGGCGGCTCCTCGTCGAGGCCGGTGGCCTGCTGCGCGACATGACGAGTGACCTGCGCGAGCATCTGGATATCTTCTACGCGGGGTTTGTGGCCGACGCGCAGAAGGAGTATGCGGAGGCCGCGCTGACCTGCGCGCTCATCCGGCGCGATCCGTTGCCCGCGCCCGAGGCGCTGGGCGTGGAGTGGGCGCCCTACCTGAACGGGCTCGGCGAGTCGGTGGGTGAGCTGCGCCGCTACGTGCTGGACCGGCTGCGGCGCGGCGAGCTGGAGGGCTGTGAGCTGCTGCTCGCCGATATGGACGATATTTACTCCTTGCTCATCACGCTGGATTATCCCGACGCGATCACCGGCAACCTGCGCCGCACGACGGATTCGGTGCGCGGCATCCTGGAGAAGACCCGCGGCGATCTGACGCTGGGAGTGAGCCAGGCGCGCCTCAACAATACGATGGCTCGCATCGAGGAGCGTCTGCGCAATCAGGAGCGCGCCAGCGACTTCTGATCGGGCGATGCGCGCCGTCCTCACGCCGGGGGGTGACCGTCCCGGTGGCAATTGACCACACAGAGGAGGCCGCATGGAGGACGCCCGCCCGACCAAAGCGAGCGACCAGACGATTTCGGAGGTGCCGGCTGAGGTCGAGGTCCACGCCCGAGGCGCCGATGCCAGCGCTGGGCTTGGCCCCGCGGAAGAGCCGGCGAGTGCCGGCATGGTGCTGTCGCCCGTGACGCGGTGGGCGCGTGTGGCGCGGCTGCCGACGTTGATCTGCTCGGTGGCGCCAGTGCTGGTGGCCGGGGTGCTGCTCTGGGCGCGTGGCGCGGCGGTCTCGCTCCCGCTGCTGGTGCTGACGATGGTGGCCGTAGGGGTCGCGCATGCCGGCGCGAACGTGCTCGATGCCCACCTGGATCAGGTGCGCGAGCAGGCAAGGACACGCCTGGAGCCAGATGGCTCGGCGTCCGGCAGGATGGACTACTCGGCGAGCACGCTGGCGGCGGCTGGCATCTATCCGCTCGACGCGCTGCGCGCCTCGGGCGGGCTGCTGCTGCTGGGAGCGGTGCTGGGTGTGCCGCTGGCCATCCAGGGCGGCTGGCCAGTATTGGCGCTCGGGGTGGCGGGTCTGGTCGTGGCGGTGCTCTTTTCGGCGACGAGCTACGCGCTGGAGCGACTGCCGCTGGGGGAAATAGCGGCGTTTCTGGCGCTGGGGCCGGGACTCGTCATCCTGACGGTGCTGTCGCAACGCCAGCAGGTAACTGCGCTCGACGTGGCGGTGGGGGCGGGGCTGGGACTGTTTGCCACGGCGGTGCTGGAGGCGGCGAATCTGCGGGCGAGCGCGCCGGAGGTGCGAGATGGCCGGCTGACGCTGGTGCGCCTGCTGGGGCCGGGGCTGGGGCGCTGGTTGTTCGTACTGTGCCTGCTGGGGGCCTACGCGGTGGTGGTGGATGCGGCGCTGCAAAAGCCCGCGCCACACGGCGCGCTGGCGGTGCTGCTGTCGCTGCCGGCGGCGGTGGTGCCGCTGACCGGCGGACTGCGGGCGCAGGGCGCGGGCGCTCTGGTGGCGGTGGTGCGAGGCACGCTGCGCGCCTACACGGCATTCGCGTTCTGGCTGGTAATGGGTCTGCTGCTGGGCGCGCTCTACCTGCGCCTGCTGGCCGTGCTCGGGGGGTGAGCGCGGGTCGGAATGAGGCGCCGCGCGGACAGCGTGGAGGGCGGCTCAAGCTGTGCGGGGTGCGCCTCAGGACTTTGCACACGGAGGCGCCGAGGGTAAAGGGAGTGGTGAGCGACCAGCCGCGCAACTGAGATGGCGGGGGTAACCCCAGGGGCACGGTGGGCGGCGCGGCGAAGCGAGGGGACCTGGCGACCGAGAGTGGGCGAGGCGGGAGATGCGGTGAGGTGAGTCCGCCGAACACGGGTGGACGGCACGCGGGTGGAGCAGACGCTGACCAACAACGGGACGACGACCACCTGG
>CAYQFU010000173.1:0-11924 GCA_964416775.1 uncultured Ktedonobacterales bacterium | reverse complement strand
GGTTCAACCGGTCGCGCACGAGCTTGATCGTCTTGATCAGCTGCTGCATGCCTTCCAGCGCGAAGTACTCGCATTGCAGGGGCAGGATCACCCCGTCGGCCGCCGTCAGCGCGTTCACCGTCAGCAGGCCGAGGGACGGGGGGCAGTCGATCAGCACGTAGTCGTAGCGATCCTTGACCTGCGCCAGTGCGTTCTTGAGCCGCTGCTCGCGCTCTTCGAGGTACACGAGCTCGATCTCGGCGGCGTAGAGGTCCACTTTCGCGGGCAGGACCGAAAGGTTGGGGCACACGTCCGCCTTGATGGCGTCTGACGTTGGCACGCTGTTGGTGACCAGCACTTCGTAGATAGAGCTGCCCACATGGTGCGCGTCTACGCCCAGACCCGTCGTCGTATTGGACTGCGGGTCCAGGTCAATGACGAGCGTCTTGCGCCCCGCATCCGCAAGATACGCGGCAAGATTGATGGCCGTGGTGGTCTTCCCCACGCCGCCCTTCTGATTGGCAATCGCAAACACTCTCGTCCCGTTCACCTGGGCCTCGCCCCCCTTTCGAGCACTGCCGAATATGATGCGCTGGGCAGCAACGCAGAGTCCACCCTCCACCGAGCGGTAGCGTCGCCGGCGGTACGGGTCCATTCGCAAGGCCATCGCCTGGATGAGGTGAGGTAGTCGCGCGGTCCAGGGTGGACGGTGGCTGAGCGGTTCGCCGCCATTGTAGCGCAACTATTGATGACACACAAGGTCGTTAGCCAAGTTGCGGGAGATGGTCCTGTTCGCACGCCGTCCATACTGGTCATATGGGGGAGCACAGCGCGCCAACGGTATGCGAGATGCTACGTGCAACGTCCATGGGAGCGGCTCGTGCGACCCTGTGTGGTATATACTATGGCGTGCCGGTAGGCCGGGACCGGAGGGAGCACATGGAATCCACGCGGGGCGCGCGTCGTCGGGCCCGACATCGGCGATCTCCCCGCCCCGCGGGAAAGCAAGCCATCGCACAGGTCAAGCGCCCCGTTACGCGCCCACGCGGGACACAAGCACCTGACAGGAGGGTCGGCCGTCCGCCCGCGCCCGCTCGGCCGCATTCGTCCACCGATACGTCTCATCCATGGCGCGCCGCCATGAGCCGGGTATGGGACCAGGTGACACAAGCGTTCAGCACTGACCCTAGTAGCGGTAAGGTCTCGCGGAGCGCGCCCTCGTTCTGGGGGCTGGTGCGGCTCGGGCTCGCCATAGAGGTCTGCCTACTCGCCCTCATCGTGGTCGCCCCGTTGGGGGGCATGGTGCAGACCGTCTCGCCGCTCGCACGAGCCTGGCCCTGGCTCTTTGCCCTTGCCCATGCCGTGTTCCCGAGTGCATCCCTGAACATCGACACGCGTCCAGAGCATAACGTGCTCCCCTGGCCTGCCGCGGTCTTCAGTGGACTGCTCGTCATCGCGGCCGTATTCGCTGCCATGGCGTTGGCGCGCTGTTTACGCCAGACGGGCTCCAGCTCGCGGCACCTCACGCTGGCGCTTGGGGGCGCCGCCGTGATGGGGATGACGCTGCTGCTGCTTCCCTCGCTGCCGTCCGACGATGTGTTCAGCTACATCATCTATGGCCGCATCGCCATGCTGCACCATGCCAACCCGCTCGTCTCCATCCCCGCCCAATTCCCCCAGGACCCGTTTCTCACCTTTGTCTTCTGGCGCGACGTCCGCTCCGTGTACGGTCCCATCTGGCTGTTGGCGTCGGGCGGCTTGACGTCGCTCGCACAACTCCTGGGCGGCGCGCTCGCCACGTATGTGTTGCTCTTCAAGCTGTTCGCGCTGCTGTGCCATCTGGCCAATATCGTGCTCATCTGGGCGATTCTCGGTAGCCTCGCCCCGCGGCGGCGCCTGCTCGGGACGCTGCTCTATGCGTGGAACCCGCTCTGTCTGCTCGAGTTTTGTGCCAGCGCGCACAACGACGTGCTGATGCTTACCTTCCTGTTGCTGAGCGTGCTGCTGCTGGTGCGGCGCTGGGAGGTGCCGGCGCTGATTGTCTTCGGGCTTTCGGTGGCGACGAAATACGTGCCCCTGGCGCTGCTGCCGCTCTATCTGTACGCGGTGGCACGCCAGGTAATGGCGCGTCGTGCCAGCCAGTCCAGCGCGGACGTGTCGGCGGATGAGGGCTTTCTGGCGCGCCGCATGGGAGTTCCCACCCGCGCGGTGGTCGATGCCGCCGTGGCCGCGTGCTGGCGGCTGGCGCTCGTGCTGGGCGTGGTCGCGCTGTGCACCATTCCCTGGTGGGCGGGCCCAAGCACGCTCGCGGCTGTGCTGTACTCACCCCCGGCTGAACGGCTCGGCAATTCCTGGCAGGAGGCGATCTACTGGCCGTTGCAGTTGTTTTTGCAGACGCCAGTCGGCGTGCCGTCGTCTGTCGCCATCGATATCGTCCTCACCGCGCTCAAGACCATCTCACTGGTCGTCTTCTTCGTGCTGTGGCTGCGGCAGTTCCGCCGGGCGCAGGGAATCACCGGCACATTCGAGTCGTGGGCATGGGTATTGATGTGGTACGTGCTGGTCGCCAGCGGCTGGTTCGAGCCCTGGTATGTCACCTGGCTCGTCCCGCTGGTGGCGATCCTGCCGTGGTCCGAGCTGTCCGTCGCCACTGTACTGCTTGCCGGTGGGGTGCTGCTCCTCTACGCCTTCCGGCCGCTCGGCACGGCCTTCATCTACGGGTATCGCACGATCTTCGCGTTCGGACCCGCCGTGGCATATCTGATTGTCACCGCGCGGAGGCGCCGGCGCGGCGCCCTGCGGGCACCAGCAGGGTCAGATGGCCCAACTGCCCCGAGCGCCAAGCGCGTCGGGCCAGCGGCAGCGTCCGCCGCGTCCAGAGCTATTGGGAGTGGCGGTGGTGCCTCGTCGGGCGCTTGACGTGTGGAGCTCCAGTCATGGCGGATGCAGTTGCATGGGCGCAGGCGCGCCGGGCGGGCACATCTCTATGGCGGGCGGGCACATAGCCATGCGCCCCGACGGTGTGGGGGAGGGCGTCACCAGCATCCGGTATCAGATCTAGCTGAACCAGTGCGTTTGGGCCTGGCGGGCGTTCACCGGGATGGGGCATGAGAGCAAGCGCGCGATAGGCGCATCGCGCGGAGGGAGGCGTGGGGTATGTCAGACGAGGTCAAGCAGCGCAAGGCCGAGCACGTCGCCCTGGCCCTCAGCCAGGACGTCGCCGCGCCCCAGCGCGCCGCGTGGACGGATATACGGCTGATGCATCGCGCGCTCCCAGAAGTGGACGTGGACGACATAGACACCAGCGTGACGTTTCTTGGTCGCGGGCTGCGCCATCCCCTGGTGATCTCGTCGCTGACGGGCGGCCATCCTGACGTGGCGGCGATCAATGCGCGGCTGGCGGCACTCGCCCAGGAGTACGGGCTGGCGATGGGCGTCGGCAGCCAGCGCGCGGCCATCGTGTCGCCGGCTGTCGCCGAGACGTATCACGTGGTCCGCGAGCACGCGCCCGATGCCTTTCTCATGGGCAATATCGGCGCTCCACAGCTCATCGCGCAGCGCCGCCACCCGGCTTTTGGTGTCGCCGAAGCGCGCGCGGCCGTCGAGATGATCCGCGCCGATGCGCTCATCGTGCATCTCAACTACTTGCAGGAGGCCGCCCAACCCGAGGGCGACCGGCGCGCACGCGGTGTCCTCGCGGCCATGGAGCAGCTGGCGCGCGCGCTCGACGTGCCGCTGGTGGCGAAGGAGACGGGCGCGGGCATCAGCTTCGAGCAGGCGCAGGCGCTCGCCATGGCTGGCGTGGCGGCCATCGACGTCGGCGGCGCTGGCGGCAGCAGCATGGCCGCGCTCGAAGCGTACCGTGCCCAGGGCCGGGGCGACGATGCCACCGCCGCCATCGGCGCGCTCTTCCGCGACTGGGGCATCCCGACGCCGATTGCCGTCGTCGAGGCTACGCTCGGCGCGCCCGGCGTGCCCATCATCGCCACGGGCGGAGTGCGTTCCGGGCTCGACGTGGCGCGTGCGCTGGCGCTCGGGGCGACGCTGGTCGCGATGGGCCAACCGTTTCTCAAGGCTGCCAGCGAGGGGGAGGCGGCCCTCCGCGCGTTCCTGGAGCAGGTGCTCGCCGAGCTGCGCGTGGCCATGCAGCTGGTGGGTGCGGGCTCGATTGCCGAGCTGCGCGCCCGGCCGGTGGTGGTCGGCGGCGAGACGCGTGCCTGGCTCGACGTGCGCGGGTTCGGCGACCATCTGGGTGCGCTGGCGCGGCGCGGACGCTGATGCCGATGCAACCGGCGACGTGAACCGCGAGTCCCCCATCGGCGTCGCGTGCTCCAGGAACGCTCAGGGGCTGGATCGTCTGGATCGTGACCGGAGGATTGGCCGGCGCGCTGGCGGACCAGTTCATGCAGGGCAACCGGTTGGGGAATCTGGGCAATAGCGTCGTAGGCATCAGCTGAGGGCGCGGCTGTTGGCGCATGCCTCCCTTGCTGTGGGGAAAGCAAGTACCTGGCCGCGCAATCTCGGCCTGCGCTCAGGGTGAAGGCCCCCTGCGCGGCACACGCTTGCTCTCTGTGCCGCGTACATCGCCGCCTCATGGCGCACGCGCAGAGGCCCGCACGCGGACGGCTCACTGCGCCATCGGGACAGCGTCGAGGGGCGCACCGTGCCGGACTGTAGCTTCTGTCGACACCGGGCAGGTCAGTCACCACACTTCACGAAAAGGGAGACCTTGACGATGTCCACACCCGAACTGTTGCGGCAGCAAGAAGCCCACGAGCAAGGAACCCCCTGGAAAAAGTGGGGGCCATACCTGAGCGAGCGGCAATGGGGCACCGTCCGCGAAGATTACAGCCCGTATGGCAATGCGTGGGACTATTTCAGTCACGACCAGTCCCGCTCGCGGGCTTATCGCTGGGGCGAGGATGGCATCGGTGGTATTTCCGACGATCGCCAGCAGCTCTGCTTCGCATTGGCCCTGTGGAATGGAGCGGATCCGATCCTCAAAGAGCGTCTCTTCGGATTGACCAACTCGGAGGGCAATCATGGGGAGGACGTGAAAGAGTACTCCTTCTATTTGGACAGCACACCCACCCACTCCTACATGAAGTATCTCTACAAATATCCGCAGGCGGCTTTCCCCTACGCCGATCTCGTCGAGACGAACCGGCGGCGCACCAAGCGTGAGCCGGAATATGAGCTGCTCGACACGGGGGTGTTCGACCAGAATCGGTACTTTGACGTGTTCGTGGAGTACGCCAAGGGTGCCCCTGAAGACATGCTCATCCAGATCACGGTCTGCAATCGCGGCGACACGGCCGCAGCCCTCCACGTCCTGCCGAGCCTGTGGTACCGCAACACGTGGTCCTGGAAGGCCGGGGCGCTCAAACCCAGCATGCGAGTCGCGCAACTGAGTGGCGCCGGGCAGGCGATCCGGGCGGATCATCCTATGCTCGGCGAGCGATATCTCTACTGTGAGGCAGCCGATGAACTCCTGTTCACGGAGAACGAAACCAATACCCTGCGCCTCTTCGGCACTCCGAACGCCTCGCCCTATGTCAAGGACGGCATCAACGACTATGTCGTGTCTGGAAACACAGCGGCGGTCAATCCCGCGCAGGTCGGCACCAAAGCCGCGGCGATATACCGGCTCGTGGTCGGACCGGGCCAAACTCACCTGATTCGGCTGCGCCTGAGTGCTACACCGCCCACAGCGCTGCCTGCGTCGAATGGCGGCGGCTCGGTCGTGGGGCGCGACTTCGAGCAGGTACTGCAGACGCGCCGCGAAGAAGCGGATGCGTTCTATGCGAGCATCACCCCTGAGCACGTTGCGGACGATGCGCGCAACGTGATGCGCCAGGCGTTATCGGGCATGCTCTGGAGCAAGCAGTACTTCAATTACGATGTGGAGCGGTGGCTTCGTGGCGACGCGCCGCAACAGCCGGCACCTCCCGAATCGCACCAGCACGGGCGCAACGCGGACTGGTATCACATGAACTGCGCCGATGTGCTTTCCATGCCCGACAAGTGGGAATACCCCTGGTTCGCCTCCTGGGACCTGGCCGTGCATACGCTGCCCCTGGCAATGGTGGATGTGGATTTCGCCAAAGATCAGCTCTTCCAGATGGTCCGGGCGTCCTACATGCACCCGAATGGGCAGGTTCCCGCCTACGAGTGGGCGTTTGGCGACGTCAATCCGCCGATCCACGCCTGGGCGACCTGGCGCGTATATCTGATCGAGCGGGAGCTGCGCGGGCAGGGAGACCAGCAGTTCCTCAAGCGTATCTTCAACAAGCTGCTCATGAACTTTACGTGGTGGGTGAACCGCAAAGACGCGGAGGGCAGCAACGTCTTCGAGGGAGGCTTTCTCGGCCTCGACAACATCGGCGTGTTCGATCGCAGCGCGCCGTTGCCCACCGGCGGCGTCCTCGAGCAGTCTGATGGCACAAGCTGGATGGCCTTTTACAGTCTTACGATGATGCAGATCGCGCTGGAACTGGCCCAGAGCGATCCGGCCTACGCCGACATGGCCGTCAAGTTCCTCCAACACTTCCTGTACATTGCTGTGGCGATGGAGCGCATCGGCCCGAACAACGATGCTCTTTGGGACGAGGAGGACGGCTTCTTCTATGACCTGCTGCGCTTGCCGGATGGGCGTGCCGAGCGCCTGAAGGTGCGCTCGCTGGTGGGCCTCTTGCCGCTGGCGGCAACGGTCCTGGTGACTCCGGAGGCAGAGGAGCGTCTCCCTGACATCGCCGAAGCGGCCAAACGGGCAACCGAGACGCATCCGGAGCTGTTCCGGCTTGGCATCTATCAGCAACGTGGGCCGGCATCCATTCGGCTGGTGGGCGTGCTCAACGAGGACAAAGTGCGGCGCATTCTGGCGCGCATGCTGGATGAGGCAGAGTTTCTCGGGCCCCACGGCATCCGCGCCATCTCGCACTACCACAAAGATCATCCGTACGTGCTGAACGTCGGCGGTCAGGAGTACCGCGTCGACTATGAGCCGGCCGAGTCGTCCACCGGACTGTTCGGCGGCAACTCGAATTGGCGGGGACCTGTGTGGATGCCGATCAATCTGATCCTCGTCGAGGCGCTGGTGACGCTCGGCATCTATTTCGGCGACGACTTCCGCGTTGAGTGCCCGACTGGCTCGGGACGCATGCTGACTCTGAGCGAGGTCGCCACCGAGATCGGCACCAGGTTGGTCAGCACCTTCCTGCGTAGCGATGGCGGTGGGGCCGATGGAGTACCCAACGGCTACCGCCCGGTCTATGGTGGCACCAAGACGTTTCAGACCGATCCGTATTGGCGCGATCACATCCTGTTCTATGAGTACTTCCATGGCGACAACGGGGCTGGCATTGGTGCCAGTCACCAGACGGGGTGGACGGGCGCGGTAGCCGTGCTGATCCCCACCATGGGCACGATGATTGGCGATCAGGTGGTGCGGCTCCTCCAGCAAGACACGGCGCGGGCGGCGCCAACGCGCTAAGGGCGAGCGCGGCTGCCGACCAGTGCACGGGAGAACGGTGTCCGGTTGGTCGGCATGGCAGAGCCTGTGTGGCCCACGAGCTACTCCAATCGGCGGCTCGTTGGCGCCGTTCCGTTTATGCGCCTGCTGACTGGCGGAGCGCGCGGAGCACGGTCTCGGCCGGCACCACGGCCGCCTGGCGCGGGAAGATTTTTTCGGTGAGGACGCGGTGCACCTCCGCGTCGCGATCGGCGCAGCAATCGGCGACGACGATCAGCTCGTAGTCCTGGTCGGCGGCCCAGCGGACGGTGGAGAGCACCACCCCGCTGGTGGAAATGCCCATGAGGAGGAGCGTCGTGATGTCGTGGGCACGGAGCACGGCGTCCAGGTCGGTGGTGCCAAAGGCGCCGACGCGCCGCTTGGTGACCACCATGTCCCGGTCGCGCGGGGCGACCTGGGTGTGAATCTCGGCGCCGGGTGTCCCTTCCACCATGCGGCCCGCGCTGCTGATACTGGCAAACATACGGTTGCGGCGGCTGATTTCGGGATAGCCGGGACGGAAGCGCACGACCACGTAGACGACCAGCACGGGCACAGTACGCGCCGCGTCCAGGACGTTGGCGGCTCGGTCCAGCAGTCCTGGGTGCGTCGCTTCGACGTTGGCGACTATGTCGTTCTGGTAGTCCATGACGAGGAGCGCGGTGTGCGCGGGATCGAGGGTGAGCTCATCGGCCATGCTGGGTATCTCCTTCCTGCGGGGTAGGTGTGTCTGTATGCGCAGTGCGGGACAAGCTGTTGCATGCGCGTCGCAGGACACACGGTGCGCCGCGGTGAGCATCTCGTGGGAACAGGCACGCCGGCGAGCCGATTCGTGACGCATCCCCGCGTTGGCGCCCATCGGCGCACTGCCCAGCTGTGCAGCAGACGGACGCGAGCGCGGCATATCTGTCTGCGCGGGAATGCGCGGGCGTTCACTGGCCGGGAACGCAGCTGATGCCAAGACATCCGAAGACGGTGCGCCGCAGGCGAGCGCCTCAAGCGCTATCTCCCATCGGCACGGCACGGCTCGGCTTGGCTCGGCGGCCAGGCAGGTGTCCGCGATCACTGGTGTGTCCCGTCACGTGTCAACTCTCTGGATCGCTTTCAATTCGTGGGCCAGGAGCGAGCGAGGTCGCGCGGCCGCCCGCTGTCGGCTGCGGATAGCGCCGCCCATAGCGCGAGCGCACATCGGGCACGCGTGCGAAGGCCGCGAGCCGATTGGGTCCGAGCAGTTCGTTCTTCATGCCGCCAGTCTACCAATCTCTGTCAATCTTAGAATCACCCTGCCGACGCAGAGGGACGGACTGGACAGATAACCCGCTGCCAAGTATCATGGCCGTGCACCTAAGACCTCCACGTATGCAATAGGGGCGAGGCAGTCCTGACATGGGAAGCAGGGAGGGACCATGTCGCCACTTGACTCCATCCTGCTGGTCATCCTATTCGTCGTGGTGGGTATGGCCAGTATTGCCACGAGCCTCGGGCGCATCGCCAGGGGTGGAACGCAGGCCCTCGGTGGTATCGCGTTGCTCGTCCTGCTGGGGGGGCTGCTGGTGCTGATCCTCGTCGTCGCGCTCGCATTCCAGCACGTGAGCAGCGTGATTGGCCCAGCCAGCTCCAACCCAGTGTATCCGACTCAGTACACGCCGATCCCGTGGAGCACGGTGCCGGGCTTCGGCACCCCAAACACGGGGCCGGGCATCACCGTCGGACCGTGATGGGACGCGGGCCACTCGCATAGTGTGCGCGCTCAAGCGTCGTCGCGTGAGGTATGCGGAGGGCGTACACGGCAAGGCTCGGCCGGTCTGGGCATGGCGCAGACCCGATGCCGCTGCTGGCGCCGGTGACAAGCGCCACCGTCCCATCAAGTCGTTCTGCCATCGGTCTGCACCTCTCGTGACATGTTTACTTTCGCTGCTCCTGGGGGCGTCGCCTCACGTGCCTCGCCGCGGATGCCGCTCAAACTCGTGGTGTCCGGCTCTTCACGCGCGGTGGGACGGGTCTTTGGCGCCTGCTAGCCGGCGGGTTTCCGCGGCTAGGGCGGTATCCACGCGGCCACAACGGCAGGATGGCAGGTGACGGTTACGAGCAGGTCTGACCTTCAAAAACATTGATTACGATTGCCGCGCGCACGGCACGTGCCATGCGCGTCCTCAGTGGTGATCCAGGAAGTTGCGGGATGCCTTCTGAAAGGCCTACTTGTCTGATCCCCACCTCGTGGAGGCAACCGTTGGTGTACAGGTCCTGTACGTCTGAGTTCCCATTCAAGAGCGTCCGCGGGGTCTTCATGGTCTCAGCGGTCGCGATGCGCCTGGGAGGGGCGTTATGCACCCAGCCTCTCTCCTCCTGCCAGCCCAGCCGACACCGCTCGTCGACCGGGCAGTCGAACTCGCGACGATCCGCCAGCGGCTGGCGGACGACAGAGTGCGCCTGCTAACGCTCGTCGGGCCGGCGGGAGTGGGCAAGACACGTCTCGCCCTGGCGGCCGTCGCGCTGCTCGCCGAGCAGTCCACCACCCGTTTCCCCGATGGCGTCACGCTGGTCGACCTTGCACCCGTGCGCGACCCGGCGCTTGTGCTCCACGCGATGGGCCGGGCTCTCGGCCTCACCGACACCGGGCATCCCCCGCTGCCCGAGCGGCTGCGCGACGTCCTGCACGAGCGGGCGGCGTTGTTGGTGCTGGATAACTGCGAGCAGGTGCTGCCGGCGAGCGCCGTCGGGCTCGCCGACCTGTTGGCAAGGTGTCCAGGGCTGGTGCTGCTGGTAACCAGCCGTGTGCCGTTGCAGCTGCGCTGGGAGCGGACGCTGCGCGTCGCGCCGCTGCCGGTGCCCACGCTCACGGCTGCGCTGCCGCCCCTGGACGCGTTGGCGCAGGTCCCCTTGGTGGCGCTCTTTGTGGCGCGGGCGCGGGCGCGGCGGGCGGACTTCGCGCTCACTGCGGCGCAGGCGCCACTGGTGGCCGAGCTGGTGGTGCAGCTGGACGGGTTGCCGCTGGCGCTGGAGCTGGCGGCAGCCAGACTGGATGTGCTCTCGCTGCCGATGATTGTGCATCGACTGGCGGATCGGCTGCGCCTCTTACGCTGGGAGGCGCCGGATGTGCCCGAACGGCAGCAGAGCCTGGAGGCGGCGGTGGGCTGGAGCTATGACCTGCTGGACGAAGACGAGCGGCGGTTGTTCCGCTGTCTGGGGGTGTTCGTCGGCCGGGTCACCCTCGACGCCATTGCGGCGGTGGTGAGCGATGGGGCTGGCGCGGGGGACACGGGCGGCGAGGCGGATGCGGGAGCCACCCTGCAACGGCTGGCGTCGCTGGCTGAGAAGAGCCTGATTTTACCGGGGCGGCAGATTTGGTACAGTGCGCAGGGCGAGGGGGTGGAGGAGGTGGAGGAGGCGGAGGAGGACGACCCAGAGCCGGCCTTCGGCATGCTGGAGATGGTGCGCGAGTATGCCCAGGAACAACTTGCCGCCCAGGGCGAGCTGACGGCGGCCCGCCGTGCGCACGCCCATTATTTCCTCGCGTTGGCCGAGCGGGCGGATCCGCACCTGCGCCAGCACGGCCAACGCGCCTGGTTCTTGCGGCTGGAGCGCGAGCACGACAACCTGCGGGCGGCGCTGCGCTGGCTGCTCGACCAGGATGCCTCGGAGGAGCGGGAGGCGGCGCTACGGCTGGCGGGGGCGCTGGGGTGGTTCTGGTTTGTGCGCGGCTACCACACGGAGGGCTGGCGGTGGCTGGAGGAGGCGCTCGCTCGTGTGCCGGCGGGGGAGGGAGCGGATGGGGCCGATCCAGCCGTGCGCACTCGCGCGCTAGTCGCCGCAGGGGCGCTCCTCGCGGTGCAAGGCGAGTTCGCCCGGGCGCGGGCGGTACTGGAGGAGGCCCTGTCGCTGGCCGAGGAACGACAGGATCCTGCCGCGGTTGCTACGGTCCTCAGGTACCTGGGGCTGTGCGTGGCCTTTGCCGGGGAGGCGGCAGAGGGGACCCAGTTGCTGCACGAGGCGCTGCGCCGGTGGGAGGCGCTGGGCGATGCCCATGGCCTCGGCGTCACGCTCTCCTATCTCGGCTATGCCACCGACGCAATGGGGGACGTGGCGGCGGCAGCGGCGCACTACACGGACGCGCTGCGGCGACTGGGTGCGGTGGGTGACGCGGAGCACGAGGGGTTTGTCCAGTGCTACCTCGGGGTGAGCGAGTGGAAGCGCGGGGACCACCGCAGCGCTGTGGACCATGTGCGTGCGGGAGTGCAGACCAGCGTCACCTTGCGGGATCGCTGGCTCCTCAGTGTCGGCGCGCAGGCGACGGTGGCGCTCGTCGGGGCGCGGGCCGAGCCCGCCCGGCGCGCTCGCCTGCTGGGGGCGATGGACGCGCTGGCCCAGGCCACCGGCGCGACGCTCGTGTGGGAGCGCTTGCCACCGGGTCACGACGTGGTGGGCCTGCGCGAGC
>CAYQFU010000172.1:5770-11954 GCA_964416775.1 uncultured Ktedonobacterales bacterium | reverse complement strand
TGGTCCACGCGCGCGGCAGCATAGTTCTCTAGCACCAGGTGAATGGTTCGGGCGCGCGATGACAAACTTCCCGGCTCAAGGCACTCTGAGAGCAGCGGCGCAATGGTGGGCCTGGCACAACCGGCCCCAGGCGCGCCGCACGATGAGTCGCACTACAGAGAAAGGGATACCATCGCATGGACCAACTCGAATCGGTACGATCCAGCGCATCGCCCCCGCCAGCGCCGGCGATGCCCGCTGCCGCCGCCCTCGAAGCGCGCGATGTCTCGAAGTCGCTCCCCTTCGCGCGGGCCCAGGTCGAGATTCTCACAGGCATCAGCGTGCGCATCGCGCGCGGCGAGTTCGTCGCCCTCGTCGGACCCTCCGGCTCCGGCAAATCGACGCTGCTGGGCATCGTCGCCGGGCTCGACACGCCGACCCAGGGCCACGTGTTCGTCGATGGCATCGACATCACCAGCATGAGCGAGGCGCACCTGGCCGCCGTGCGCAACCAGAAGATTGGCATGGTCTTCCAGGCCTTCAACCTCATCCCCACGCTGACGGCGCAGGAGAACGTCGAGGTGCCGCTCTACGTGGGGAAGCATCCCGGCAAGCCCGCGCGGCGGGCGCAAGAGGCGCTGGCGCTCGTCGGCCTGACCGCGCGCCTGGGCAACAAGCCCAACCAGCTCTCCGGCGGCGAGCAGCAGCGCGTCGCCATCGCGCGTGCCCTCGCCACCGACCCCGCCATCGTGATCATGGATGAGCCGACCGGCAACCTCGATCGCCAGAACGGGGACCAGCTCTTGCGCCTGATTCGCGACCTGCGCGCCGCGACAGGCGCCACCTTCCTCATCGCCACTCACGATGCCGCCGTCGCCAGCGCCGCCGACCGGGCCATCCACCTCGTCGATGGCCGCATTGCCCCAGAGGGAGGGCAGGCGCGATGAAACTTGCGCTCTACTGGCCCTATGCCACCCGCTCGCTGGTGCGTGAGGGCCAACGCACCCTGCTCGCCATCTTCTGTGTGGCGGTCGGCGTGATGGCCATCGTCGCGCTGCAGCTCGTCGGCAACATGGTCGCCATCGGATTGACCGGCAACGTCCGCGCCCTCAACGGAGGTGACCTGGACGTCCAGGGAGTGTTCACCGAGAGCCGAATGGCCTACTTCGACCAGCTGCGGGCGCAGGGAACGATCAGCGCGTATACGCCCGTGTCCACCATCCACATGGGCGCGCAGGGGCAGCATCCGGTGCCGCGGCTGACGGCCCGTGTCGTGGACCCGAGCCGCTTTCCCCTGGCTGGTGAGCCCGACTTCGTGGCCCCGGCCGGCGGCACGATCCAGCAGACGCTCACCGCGACGAGCGTCGTGCTCACGGCCGATCTGGCCCAACAGCTCGGCGTCACGCGGGGCGATACGCTCGCCGTCTCGCTCACCAGCGGCGCCACGACCCTCACCGTCGGCGGCGTCATCCGCAACGCGGGACTGTTCCCTGAGTCGCAGATGCTGGTCTCGGCCGCCACCATCTGGCCCCCGTCCTCCGCGACGGCGAGTCCCAGGATCTACGACGAGGTCTACGCCGATGTGCCCGGCCACAGCGCGGCGCGGATCGCGAGCGTGCAGCAACAGCTGCGGGCACAGTTCCCCGACGCGTCCATCATCACGCCGCATGACCTGCTCTACGCCAACCGGCAGCAGGTCCAGAGCATCCAGATGTATCTGCGCGTGGTGGGTCTGCTGGCGCTGCTGATCGGCGGGGTGGGTGTGTTCAACACGATGCAGGTGCTGCTCCGCCGCCGCCAGCCGGAGATCGCGATGCTCAAGACCGCCGGCTATCGCGCCACGGACCTCTACGCGCTCTTCGGCCTGGAGGCGCTGCTGCTCGGGCTGATGGGCGGCGTCCTCGGCGCGGCGGCGGGAGTGGGCGCCAGCTTCGGGGTGAAGACGTTGGTGGAGAACGCCTTCCAGCTCGCCCTGCCCGCGCAGATCGACGTGCCCATCGTGCTCTCCGGCGTGGCGCTGGGCGCCGCCACCGCGCTGATCTTCGGGCTGCTGCCGATCGTGCGGGCCAGCCAGGTGCGCCCGCAGGCCGTGCTGCGCGAGCTGCCCGAAGGCGCGCGCGCCACCAGCCGCCTCGCCAGCGCGGGGCTCCTGCTCCTGCTGGCGGCGCTGTTCTTCGCGCTGACGCTGAGCATCCTGCAGAACATCATGACGGCCGTGGAGCTCGTGCTCGGTGCGGGGATCGCGCTGGGCCTGCTGACGCTGCTCTTCTCGGGAGTCGTCTGGGCCATCAGCAAGACGCCCGTGCCTGGCTCCTGGGACTGGCGCTCGCTGCTCTATCTGGTCGTGGTGGGGCTCGTGGCGCTCGCGGGCATCGGCCTGGCGACCGTCCTGCCGGGGATTGGGGTGCTGGTGCTCTGCGTCGCGGCGCCGGGGCTGGCGCTCGCCCTGCTCCCGCGCACGGCGAAGGCCGGCGCGCTGCTCGCGCTGCGCAACCTGGGGCGCCAGCGGATGCGCAAGGCGGCCACGATGGTCGCACTGTTCATTGGGGTGGTGGCGATCGGCACGATCTTCCTGCTCGGCCAGGGGGTGCAGGCGCAGTATGACGTCGGCTCGAACGCGATCGACGCGACGGTGGCGACCGATAGCGCCGGCCACGCGACAGTCGAGCGGATCCTGCAGCAGAGCCGCGGCGTCACGCGCGAGGAGATCTACACCACGACGCTCTCGCAGCTCAGCGCGGTGAACGGCGCCAGCCCGAGTGCGGGCGGTGCCGGCGGTCCGGGTCAGCTCGGATTGGGCATCCAGGGCTACGACCTCACCCACGGCCAGCTGCCGTCCACGCAGGACATCACGCTCAGCGGCGGCAGGCTGCTGCAATCCGGCGACGCCGCGACGAGCGACGTGCTGCTCGACGACCGCACCGGCCAGCAATTCCAGGTTGGCATTGGCGGCCACCTCACGGTGCGCTTCATCACCAAATTCGGTCTGATCGCTGGGTCGGGACCCACCGCGAACAGCCCAGCCACCACACTGACCGTCGTGGGCTTCTTCCACCAGAACGCGGAGCTGAGCGCCGTCAACGCGCAGGTCCTGGCGGACAGGAGCGTCGTCGACACGCTGACGCAGGGCCGGCCGATCTACTTCTACGCGCTGCACATCGACCCCACTGTGGCCGACGCGGTGTTGACGCGCATCCAGACGCAGACCAACGCCGGCGTGCACAACTACGCCGCCGAGGCCGCTCAGGTCCAGAACGTCATCCGCCAGAATCTCATCTTGATCGAGGCGGTGGCCTCGCTGGCGCTGCTCGCCGCCATCTTCATCATCGCCAACGCCGTCGCGCTGGCTCTGCTGGAGCGGCGGCGCGAGATTGGCATCCTCAAGGCGCTGGGGCACACGAGCCGGAGCGTGCTTGGCGCGACGCTGACGGAGAACGGCCTCGTCGGGCTGACGGCGGGCCTGCTGGCGATGGCGGTGGCCGTGCCTGGCTCGCTGCTGCTGGCCAGACAGACCCTCGGATTTGCCCTCGCCCCATCCGCCGCCATCGTGCTGGGGATCACGTTGGGGAGCGCGCTCGTGTGCGCGCTCGTCGCCGTCGTCGTCGCCTGGAGTGCGGTGCGCGTACGTCCGCTCGAGGTGCTGCGCTACGAGTGAGCCACACGCCTGGCCCATGGTCGCCTCTGATCCCGTCACGTGCCGCGATCGAGAATCAGGTAAAATGACGGGGTCGGGGGCCGCGCCGTGGTCTGGAGGGTCGAGATGAGCCGATTACTGCTGCCGTTGCGCCGCCTGCGCTGGCAGCTCACGCTGTCCTATATCCTGATCACGCTTGTCGCGGCCCTCACGCTGGAAGTCGCCTCGGCGGTCGCCAGTGTCGTCGCGCCGCCGAAAACGCTCACTGCCACCCCCGCCGAGATCCTCGTCAACGCGATGTCCTTTACCGAAGCCCCGCAGATCGTGCCCTATCTGGAACAGTCCCCACCAGACCAGCACGGGCTCAGCGTCTGGGCAAAGATCTGGGCGCCTGGGTTCACCTTCAGCAAGCTAGGCTTCGCGAATGGGTCGCTCGCGCAGATCCCGGCTGGCAGCGACGGCGCCCGCAACGTCACCGTGGTGATCGTCGGGCGAGACGGCCAGGTGCTGGCGTCCGCCTCCTCTGCCCCGCCATCCATGGCCTCGATCGGCGCGCTCGTCGCCAGCTCGCGCGCGCAAGCGGCCCTCCATCAGACACTGCTGACAGGCAAGCTGCTATTCCAGCCGGGCACCCTCGCCGACGGACGCACCGTCGCCGCCGTTCCGGTCACGGCGAGTGTCAAGGGCACGGTGCTGGGTGCGCTCCTCGTCGCCGCCACCATCGAGCCGGGACCGCCGCCACCGGCGCTGGGGCCCTTGCCGATCGAGCAAATCGTGGGGGCGCTCAAGAGCGTGCTGCCCAACGCGCTCGTGCTGGTGGTCCTGGCGAGCATCGTCGGCACCCTCTTCGGCGTGCTCACCTCCCGCGGCATCACCCGCCGCCTGGGCCGCATGACCTTGGCCGCGGACGCGTGGAGCCAGGGCGAGCTGGACGTCGCCGTGCGCGATCGCGCGCCCGATGAGCTGGGACGGCTGGCCCAGAATCTCGACAGCATGGCGGGACAATTGCGCCGCCTGCTCACGGAGCGCCAGGAGCTGGCGGTGATCGCGGAACGCAACCGCCTCGCCCGCGACCTGCACGACTCCGTCAAGCAGCGCCTCTTCGCCGTGACGATGCTGGTGGGCAGCGCGCGGCTGGACGCCCGCGAGCAGCCGGAAATCGAGCGGACGCTCGCCGAGGTGGAGCAGATCGCCCGCCAGGCGCAACAGGAGCTGACCGGGCTGATTCGGTCGCTGCGCCCCGTGGCGCTCGCCGGCAAGGGCCTGAGCGCGGCCGTACGCGCGCTCTGCGACGACTGGTCGCAGCGCACCGGCATCCCCGTGAGCGTTCAGCTCTCAGACGCGCTGCCACTGGCCGCGACGACGGAGCAGGAGCTGTTTCGTGTCGTCGAGGAAGCGCTCAGCAACGTCGCGCGACACAGCGGCGCGACGCGCGCCCAGGTCAGCATCGCGTGCGAGCAGGATGCGCTCGTCCTGCGGGTGGAGGACGACGGACGTGGCTTCGACGCGGTCAACATGGACCAGCTCGCGCGCTGGCATCACGGCGACCACGACGAGGGCGGCACGGGGCACGACGGGCCTGGGCTGGGTCTGCGCAGCATGCGCGAGCGGGTCGAGGGCGTGGGCGGCGCCTTCCACATCGCCAGCACGGCGCCTGGCACACGGGTGGAGGCGCGCGTCCCGCTGCTGCCGCCGGACCCGGACACGTCCCCCGAGCAGGCGCCGGCCGCCCCGCCGTTGGCCGCGCGCACTGGCATGGAATCCTGAGGAAGGGCAACGCCGATGCAAACCGTCACGCTCCTCATCGTCGACGATCACGAGCTGGTGCGCCATGGTGTGCGTACCTTCCTGGCGAAGCATCCCGACATCGCGGTGCTGGCTGACGCGGCGTCGGGCGAGGAGGCGCTCGCGCTGGTGGCCGAGCTCGCCCCTGACGTCGCGCTGGTGGACCTGGTGATGCCGGGCATGGACGGCGTCGAGGTCACACGCCGCCTCAAGCAGATCAGCCCGCACACGCAGGTGATCGTGCTGACGTCGTATCACGAAGACGAGCACATCTTCCCCGCCATCCGGGCGGGCGCGCTCTCGTATCTGCTCAAGGACGTGGGCACCACAGAGCTCGCGGACGCCGTGCGCAAAGCGGCGCGCGGCGAGGCGGTCCTGCATCCGCACGTCGCGGCGCGCCTGGTCCGCGATCTCCGCGACACGCCACGCGCTGCCAACGCGGCGGTGCCGACGCTGAGCGCCCGCGAGCATGAAGTGCTCAGGCTCATCGCGGAAGGATGCACCAACGCGACGATTGCCGAGCGCCTGGTCATCAGCGAATATACGGTCAAGAACCATGTGAGCAATATCTTGAGCAAGCTGCATTTGGCGGATCGGACCGAAGCGGCCGTCTACGCGTGGCGCGCCGGGCTCATGAAGCCATGAGGGGGACGCTGGCATAGCGGCCTTTACAATCTCTTTACGTGTGCCGTTCGTTGTGCCTCATAGGCGGCGCGCACGATGCGTCATACTGTCACAGAGGCGCGCACGCCTGGCGCACACCTGACGTGCGCCTCGGCCGCCGGG
>CAYQFU010000172.1:0-5670 GCA_964416775.1 uncultured Ktedonobacterales bacterium | reverse complement strand
CCGCCGGCCGCACCCACACTCACGCCGCGGCTCTCGAAGCCGGAGGCGCTGCGGCGCGTGAGCGCGCTCAAGCGGGCCATCATCGCCGGCTCTGTGGTCGCGTTCGCCGTGCTGGCGGGTCTGGCTGCCAGCCACCAGACGGGGGTGACGTCCACACAAGCGGCACCCAACAACGACTCCTCGCCGTTCGCGCCGCCAGCGCAGAACAACGGCGGCTTCTTCGGTCAGCAGCCCGGAGGATCAGGCTTTGGATCGAACGCACCCTTCCAGCCACCCGTCAGTGGGTCCAGCGTCTCCTGAGATGAGCCTGCCCAGGGGCACGGGACGCGAGCGCTTCCCGGCCATGGGTACGACGGTGGAGGTGCTGCTGCCCGCCCCGCGGCTGCGCGCGGGCGTGGACGTGGTGCGCGCGCTCTTCGCCGAGTGGGAGGCGTGCCTGAGCCGCTTTCTGCCGGAGAGCGAGCTCTCCGAGCTGAACCGGAGGGCCGGGGCGCCGGTGGTGGTCAGCCCACTGTTGCTCGGCGTCCTCCGCACGGCGCTGGAGGCCGCGCACGCCAGCGATGGCCTCTACGACCCGACGCTGCTGCGGCAGATCGTCGTCGCGGGCTACGATCGCTCGTTCGACCTGCTGCCCACGGCGCTGCCCGCGTCGCTGGGACGGCCGGAGCCAGGAGGCGGCTGGCGCTCCGTGCGGGTGGACGCGGCGACGCGGACGGTGACGCTGCCGGCCGGCGTGGGCGTAGACTTCGGCGGCATCGCCAAGGGCATGGCCGTGGACGCGGCGCTGGAGCGGCTGCGCGCGTTGGGCATCGGCGCGGCGCTGGTGAACGCGGGCGGCGACCTGGCCGTGCTGGGGCTGCCGCCGGACCTCGACGCCTGGCCCATTGCCGCGCCGGGACGCGACGAGGCGTGGACCATTCCGCTGGCCAGGGGCGCGATGGCGACCTCGGGCATCGCGCGCCGACGGTGGCGGCAGGGCGCACGCGAGCGCCATCACCTGCTCGATCCGCGGACGGGCGACTCAGCCTGGACGGATCTGTGGTCCGTCACGGTGGTCGCGGATCGCTGCGCGCAGGCGGAGGTGGCGGCGAAGGTGGCGTTCATCCTGGGGCGCGCCGAGGGCGCTCGCTGGCTGCGGGCGCGGCAACTGGCGGGGCTGCTCGTCGCGCAGGACGGCGAGTGGACGGCGACCGGAGCCTGGCCGCTCGCCGCCATGGAGGTGCGGCCATGAGCGGATGGGGAGCCGTCACCTGGGACGTCGCCCGCGCGGGAGGCTTCACCGCCTACGCCTTGCTCACGCTCTCGGTGGCGGTGGGGCTGGCGCTGACGCAGCAGTGGCAGACGCGGCGCTGGCCGCGGCTGATCAACAGCGAGATGCACAACTTCCTGTCGCTGCTGGCGCTGGTATTCACGGGCGTGCACGTCCTGGCCGTGTGGCTCGATCCGTTCACGCGCTTCGGCTGGAGCGAGGTGTTCATCCCCTTCGTCAGCCATTATCGGCCGGTGTGGATGGCGCTGGGCATCGTGGGGCTGTACCTGGGGCTGGCCATCGGGCTGAGCACGTGGCTGCGCCCCTACATCGGTTACGCCTGGTGGCGGCGGCTGCACGTGCTGACGCTGGTGCTGTATGGCCTGGTCACCGTGCACGGCGTCGCGACCGGCAGCGACACGCGCACGTGGTGGGGCGTGGCGATCTACGCGGGCAGCGTGCTGCTGGTGGGAACGCTCTTCTGGGTGCGGCTGCTGGTGCCGGCGACGCCGCGCGCCCGGGCGCATCCCGTCATCGCGGCGGGGACGGCGCTGCTCCTGATCGCGGGCCTGGGATGGACGGTGCTGGGGCCGCTGCAGCCGGGGTGGAACGCGCAGGCGAACAATGGCAACGGGTCGGGGGCGCGCGCGTCGGTAGCAGGCTCGTCGCTGACGCAGCCGGGCCAGTCCGGGCAGGCGGGCAGCAGTCAGGATCCCTTCGCCTCAGCCTTCACGGCGGGGGCGCAGGGCACGCTCACGCAGACGGGCCCCGACGCCAATGGCAACGTGACCGTGGCTCTGCATGTCACGCTGAACGGGGCGGCGCAGGCGGTAGTGGACGTGCAACTGGAGGGGCAGCAGAGCGGCGGCGGAGGAGGTGACGGCGCCGGCGGCCTGACCATCACCTCCACCAGCGTCACGCTCGGCACCTCCTCCGCCGGCACGCTCTACCGCGGCCAGCTCACGGCATTCTCTGGCGCGCGGCGCCTGCGCATGACGGCGCTGCTGACGGGCACAGGCGCCGGCGCGTCGCAGATCCAGCTGCAGATGACGCTGCGCGTGGCGGCGGACGGGACGCTCAGCGGCACGGTGAGCGGCACGCCCGTGGGGGCGGCGGCGTAGGACCGCCTCTCAGCGTCTCCTTGCCTGCTGCTCAGTCGCGCTTGGTCTGGCGGCTGGCGTGCCGGGTAGCGACGATGGAGTAGGCTTCGGCCAGCAACGGCTTGACGGCTTCGAAGGTCTCCGGACTCGGGTTGAGCACACACACAAACGATTGCGGCGCATACACGGGATGCGGCATCAGCCGGTCCAGAGCTGCGTAGTCATAATCGGTGCGCTCCGTACTCTCCTCACCGGGCGCATAGCCAAAGAGCGCCCGAAAGGTGTCTCGGCTCACGCCGATGTTGAGCCGAAACACATCCGGGCGATCGAGATTGGAAGCATTATCGAACTCGCCGTAGTCTTTGGTGACGATCGTGGCGAATGGTAACCGGCGTGTCGGATCGATGTTACGCTGGGGGTCATAAAAGAAGAAGGTATCGCCCGCACCAGGGCCGTCGCTAGGCCTGAGGACCTCGATCCCCGTGAACGTGTCCGTCATGTATTCGATGATGGCGTCCTGGTCCATTAGCCCCAACACCTTCCTGCCTGGCGCCGCCGTGGGCGCAACCCGCTGACTCGGTCCAGAGTTTACCACACCCGTTGTTCGCGTACATACGCGAGACGGGAGCACATCGCCATCGGACAGATCCATACATGCGCGGGACATTCTGGCCACGAATCCGCGCTTTCGGCGCCGGTCAATAGATCACGGGTTCGCATTAGGCCGACGAATCCGCGAGCATCGGCAGGTGCCGGCCGCTCGCGAGCGGCCGGCGTTCCCCCGGGCGCGAGCGCATCGCCATGGCACTGCGCGGGGGCCGTCGGCTCGACCACGGAGCTGCCGATGCACTCGCCACGGACGCGCATTCCCATTCCACTCCCGGGTCCGCCCGAATGGTCACGAGTCCTCCCGGCACAGGGCCTGCGGACTTGCCTCCTGGTGCACATCGCTCGCCCCACCCTCCTGAAAGCAGCCTGGGGTGCTTGTTCCCGTGTGCCCCCAGGTTGCCGCGTGCGTGAGCAAGATACCAACCAGAAGGAGAAGGACCATGCAGGCCTTGCAGATAGCCAGGTTCGGCGACCCGTCCGAGGTCGTGGAGCTGGTCGAGCTCCCCGATCCGAAGGTCCCCAGTGCTGGCGAGGTCCTGATCGCCGTGGAATACGCGCCGATTAATACCTCTGCGCTGCTGCTGATCAGCGGTCGCTATGGCCTGCGGCCTCCCCTGCCGGCCGGTGTCGGCAACGAAGGCGTCGGGCGCATTCTGTCGGTCGGGGAGGGGGTAGACCACCTCCAGGTCGGCGATCGGGTCCTGATCCCACCCACCCACTACGCCTGGCGCGAGCGGCTCGTGGCACCGGCAAAGGACCTCTTCCCGCTGCCACCAGGCGCCGATCCGCAACAGTTGTCGATGGGGAGCATCAATCCCCCCACCGCCGTGCTCTTGCTCAGCGAATATGTCGACCTTGCGCCGGGCGCGTGGGTGATTCAAAATGCGGGCAACTCGGGCGTGGGACGCTGGGTGATCGCCTTCGCCAAGGCGCGTGGCCTGCGGATCGTGAGCTTGGTACGCCGCCAGGAGCTCATCGGCGAGCTCGTCGCCGCGGGCAGTGACGTCGTGCTGGTGGATGGAGCGGGAATCGCCGATCGGGTCGCCGAAGCCACCGGCCATGCCCAGATCCCGTTGGCGCTCGACGGCATCGCTGGGGCCGCGATGCAGTCTCTGTCTGGCTGCCTCTCTCCTGGGGGCACGCTGGTGGTCTATGCCTTCATGAGCGGACAGCCCGGTGTGGCAAACCCGTCCGACATGATCTTCCGCGGGGTGACGATTCGCGGCTTCTGGCTCGACGCTCCAGGGCTTCGCGCTTCCCCCAAGGTGGTGGAGGCGATCAAGGCGGGCGCTCAGCTGATCGCCGAGGGCAAGCTGCACCTGCCTATCGCCGCGGTCTATCCACTCGCCGCGGCAAAGGAAGCCATCACACATGCGCAAAAAGGGGGCAAGGTGCTGTTTGCCTGCTCCTAGTGCGCGCGAAGCGCCTCGTCAGGAGCCTCCCCGGCGATATCGATGGCGTACGTAATCCCGGTCGACCGCGGCGGATCACCGGCAAAGTCACCACTTGCTGTCACCGCAAGGCGCTCGAGGCGTATCCCCCGCGAGCGCGCTTCCCCCCGCCGTTCCGCCTCAATGCCTTCACAGGTTCAGGGCTTAATCACCGCAAGACCTGACTCTGGATCGACGAACTTCTGCAGGTGGGCGGGACTCTCTGTCAGAACAACTTCGCATGTTGGCCGTACGTGCGCTTGCAGCAGGTGACCAGCGTGCGCGGTGCCGTCCTGCTTTCCGATCACAACATGAGCATGTACCACTGGCTCTCCGTCCTTCAGTGCGACGTCGCCGATCAGTGATACGAGCTCAATTTGTTCATCGAGCGTCACCGACGGTTCATACCGCTTGCTTTCCCAACTGAACCATCCCAAGCGCACCGACGAGAGTGCCCCGATGGCCTTGAAGCTGGCGGCAGATAGCTTCTGTTCCTGAGCGAACCGCAGCAGGCCTTCCGCGAGTTCATCTCCGGTTTCAAACACCAGGATGAATGTCTGCGGCGATTCGTCGATCTTCCTGAAATTCATAGGTGCTCCTTAGTCACGAAAGAAGCGCAGGTATTCCTGCAGGACTTCCTCCGGTTGCTCTTCTGCCAGATAATGCCCACTGTCAAGCGCCCGTCCTTCCACCGGCGCGCTCGCGTGCTGCCGCCAGACTTCGAGCACGTTCCAGAGTTTCCCAAGCACACCCTTGGCACCCCACAAGGCGAGGACGGGCGCCTCAACCTTGCGTCCAGCCCTCTCATCGGCCGCATCCATCTCCAGATCGATCTCCGCCGCCGCACGGTAATCCTCGCAGCTCGCATGAATGGCTTCCGGAGTGCGGAAGCAGCGTGTATACTCCGCGAGAGCTTCTGCCGTAAGCGCTCCGGGCGTTCCGTTCTGCACCTCGAAATGCTGGTCGAGGAAGAACTCCGGATCTGCTCCGATCATATGTTCAGGCAATGGAGCCTTCTGGATGAGAAAGAACCACCACATGTACTTGGTGGCGAACTCCATCGACGTGTCCCGATACATGCGCAACGTCGGCACAATATCCATGAAGCAGACTTTGCGGACGGCCTCTGGGTGATCTAAGCACAGTCGGTGAGCCGTTCGGGCTCCTCGGTCGTGAGAAGCAACATAGAAACGATGATGCCCGAAAGAACGCATCACCGCTAGCTGATCCTGGGCCATTGCCCGAAACGAGTAGTTCGCGTGCCGTTCACCTCCCTCGGGCT
>CAYQFU010000171.1:9889-12022 GCA_964416775.1 uncultured Ktedonobacterales bacterium | reverse complement strand
CGCCCGTCTCTACTGCACGCGGCGGATCGGCCAGCACAGCATGTCCATGCGCTCGGCATAGTGCAGCAGCGGCTGGACCTTCGGCAGACTGATCCCCTGGGCGCGGGCCATCGTGTTGCGCGCGATCTCCGCCTCCGCCGGCTGGAGCGGCCACGGCACGTGGTGGATGTCGCCGCGATACAGCCGCCCTGACCGGCTGACCGCGTACAGGCAGTAGCGCGCCGTCAGCCAATCCTCCAGCGATCCTGGCGCTGCCCGAAACACCGGCCCCACTGGCTGGTACGTCGCCACCAGCTCCGCCTCTGGTGCCCCGCGGTGCGTGCGCCGGCTCGCGTACCCGATCCGCTCTCCCTGCCGACGCACGACAAACCGCGCCGTGAAGTACGGCAGAAAGAACGCCAGCCGCGCCGCCCACACCGCCAGCGTGCTCCCCGCGTCCAGGCTGAAGAACCAAACCCCCGGCTTGCCCTGCGCCACCACGTACGTCCTTACGTTCAGCTCCGGGAACTCTGCCGCGGTTGGGATGGGCGGCAGGCCCCGCACGCGCACGTCCGTCATGCGAAACGGCACCACGCCCAGCCACGCCTGCCCCTCGTACGTATCGAGCGTCAGCCCCGCCGGCAGGCGCTCGCGCAACGCGTCTGCGGGCACCGGCCAGTGCGCGAAGAGCAGCTCGCACCAGCTCTGCCGCATGATCCACGGCCCCTTCGGCAGCGGCCAGGTCCGGTGCTCGGTCGCCCGCAGAATATCGGAGGCCTTCACGCCCTCATCCTTTCGCCCTCCCGGCCGTCCGCCTCGCTGCCCGTCACGGCAGCTCGCGAATGCCCCGTGCGCTCAACGCCACCAGACAGAGCGCTAGGTTCATTATCCCCGCGCCGACGAACACCCACGCCGGCCCTATGTGGTCGGTCAGCACCCCCACCAGCGCGTATCCGATCGGCATGAACGCCAGCGAGCCAAGCCAGTCAATGCTGCTGACCCGTCCCAGCTTGTCGGTTGGCACCATCTCCTGCAATACCGTGACCCAGATCACTCCGAACACGCCCAGCCCGAACCCCGCGAACGCGCCGGCCACGCTCGCGACGACCGGCTCCAGCGCGTGCGGCAGTGGCAGTCCATAGACGATCAGCGCCACACACGAGACCATCAGCGACAGGTACGCGATCAGCCCCCGCCGCCGCAGGCGGCTCATCTGCCCGACCACCAGCGACGCCACGATGGCACCCACAGCGCTCGCCGTTCCCAGCACGCCCAGCAGCCACACCCCCTGCCCGTACACATCGTGGACCAGCTTGGGGAGTGCCACTACGAAACATCCCGCCCAGGCCATGTTGCCCACCGATGCGATGGCAATCGTCAGCCAGAGCCACGTCGAGCCGAGCACATACCCCAGCCCCTCGCGCATGTCGGCCACCACGCCGCGTAGTCCCCTCGCGCCCCCACCGCCAGGCACGGCTGCCTCACCCGCTTCGCCCGTCGGGGCTCCCATCGCGAGTCCCGCTGGCACGCGCATCGCCAGCAGACAGAGCGCCGAGACGAGAAACGTCACCCCATCGAAGGCGAATGCCGACTGCGCGCCCGCCAGCGCCACGCACCCCGCTCCCACCACTGGTCCCGCCAGCTGCCCTAGCTGCCGGCTCAGTCCCGTCAACGCGTTAGCCGACGGCAGCGCCTCAGTCTCCACCAGCTGTGGCGGAATCGCCTGATAGGTCGGCATGAAGAACCCATCCGCGATGCCAAAGAGCAGCGCCAGCCCCACCAGGTGCCAGAACTGCAGTATGCCGAGCCATCCCAGTGCTGCTATCGCCAGCACCACCACCCCTCGCCCACCATCCGACCACAGCAGCACCAGCCGCCGCGGCAGCCTATCCGCTGCCACTCCTCCGACCAGCAAAAAGAGCACGACCGGCACGGACTGCGCGATGGCCACAATGCCCATCGCCGTCGCCGAGTGCGTCAGCAGCAGTACCGTCCACGCCAGCGCCGTGTAGAACGCCCCATCGCCCAGCGCCGAGATCGTCTGCCCCGCCCACAGCAGCGCGAATGGGCGCGAGCGCAGCGCCCGCGCCACCCGCACCGTTTGCCCTGAGGTCAGGCTCATACCCTGTCACCCTTCTCCATGTCTACGTGCCG
>CAYQFU010000171.1:0-9789 GCA_964416775.1 uncultured Ktedonobacterales bacterium | reverse complement strand
CCGTGCGCCCCGCGCGGCTACGACGCTACCGTGCAGTATACCTGCCCAAGCTCACCTCGCGGAACGGCGAACCGATGCTCACAGCATGTGCCGCTCGCGATTCACTTGAGGACCTCACCAATGGACACACCTCCCTACCGCACGCTGATCCCCATTGCCGAAGAGCTGCGCGGCGAGCGCATCCTCGTCCGGCCCTACCGCGCCGACGACGCTCCCGCTCTCTGGCAGGCCATCGACGAGTCGCGCGACCACGTCCGCCCCTGGCTCCCCTTCGCCGATCTCCACCAGACCGTGGATGAGACCCGCGACTGGATCATTCAGGGCATGGCCGCCTGGCTTCTGCGCGAAGAGCTGCACCAGAGCATTTGGGAGCTGGACAGCGCCCGTTTCCTCGGAGGCATTGGACTCCACCCTCGCGGCTGGGACATCGGGTACTTCGAGATTGGCTACTGGCTGCGCCAGTCCGCCGAAGGCCACGGCTACATCTCCGAGGCCGTGCGCCTGGTTACCGACTACGCCTTCGACGCCCTCCACGCCAACCGCGTCGAGATTCGCTGCGACGCCCGCAATCGTCGCAGCGCCGCCGTCGCCGAGCGCCTCGGCTTCGTGCGCGAGGCTCGCCTGCGCAACCATGCTCGTGCGGTGGACGGCACCCTGCGCTCCACCTTCGTCTTCGCCCTCACCCCCTCCGACCCCCGCTGGCCCGCCGCTTCCTGATCGCCGCGTCCACCAGCGTTGCCCTCCACAGCGGCGAATGGGGCGAGCCGCGCGGCTCGCCCCACCCGTTGCGTTGATCCCTCTGCCGTGTGCGCGCCCTATTGCTATTGCGCCGGCAGGCACGAATCGATGCTCTGGTAGGTGTTGCCCTTCCAGACGTTGCCATTCAAGTTCGACACGCCGCCACCGCCCTCGCTCGCCGTTACATTGCAGTGCAGCGTCGGCGGGTACGTCGTGACGCCGATCGGCGTATTCGAGTTCGGCACCGCTTGCGCCCAGGCCAGATCGGTCCCGAACGAGCCCCATGTCTGGTTGTTCTCAATGGTATTGTTGTACGTCCCGTTCAACACCACGAGGCCGCCCAGGAAGGCCGGCGTAACGCTCACCGGGTTCAGCTCCGTGCCCGTCGGTCCATTCGTGTGGATGGTGTTGTTCTCGATCAGGTTGTCGTGCGTCGGCCCATATGTCGCCAGCGTCGCGGTCCCCGGCAGCGGGTCGGCCACCATCAAGCCGATGAAGTCGCCGGTGCTTTCCTCGTTGTTGTTCAGCGTGTTGTATGACGACCCGTCCGTGATGAGATAGTTCATCGTGAACGGATAGTCCGCGGTGTTGTTACTGACCGTATTGTGGTTGGAATTGAACAGCGAGTACGACACGTCCGTGTCGTTGTTGGCCGCGTTATGGTCGATCGTCGAGTACGTCACCCCGAAGAAGCGCACGCCGCCGACCGCCCAATACTGCACCGATGGGTCGAGCGTCACCCAGTTGGGGGTGATGCTCGGTCCATTCGTGCTCATCTGCCAGCCTTTGACGGTGATGTGGCTGCTGTTCTCCACGTCGATCGCGCCGCTCATATTCTTGTTGATGGTGCCCGCGCCAGTATTGGCGATGCCCCGGCCCTTGGGATTCTCCCCCGCGCCATCCAGCGTCACGTAATTCGAGTTCTCGACCAGGATGCCTACGTTGTTCGTCTGGATGGACGTCTGTACCCCGTACACCGAGGCGGAGATAGTCGCGCTGCCGCTCGGGTTGATGTGATTCAGCACGATACCCGTGTCTGTGCTCGCGCTGTTGCCCGCGATCGTCAGGTTGTACAGCTCGAACGACTTCGTCAGATTCGTCCCATCGATGTACACCGCAGTGCCATTGGCGTTGTTGATCGACAATGGTCCGATGATGTATGGGTTGCTGGTCGTGCCGCTGCCGCTCGCCACGCAGCCGCAGTTGGTGAAATCGCTGTCGCTCATAATCGAGATCGGTGATTGGCCGCTGGCGTGGCTCACGCTCACGTGCCAGAACAACGCACCGCCAGCCAGCACAGCTACCAGAGCCAGGATTCCCACAGGTGCGAGTCGCTTCATGGTTTTGGACCCTCCCAGTGTCTCCGCTGCATTACGTCGCGCGCCCACCATTGGGCGCTCACCACTCGTGCCGCTCTCCGGTCGCGGCCTCACGTACCCTCCCGCCCCATTCCCATCGTCACCGCGTGTGCGGGCCGCCGCACGGCGCACGGGGACTACACCCGCGGTCCTTCGCCTCCCGACGATCGACCATCCTTCCGTTTCGCTCACCAGCCGCCGGCCGAGCTCTCCCGGACGTCCATGCTCCGGGCGCCGGGCGCCGCTCGCGCATGATCCGCTGCCCGCTGCGCACGATCCGCGCGCCCCTTCCTGGATGCCCGGCCTCGCGGCCAGTTGATCGTCTGTCATCGCCAGCGACATTAGCGGGTGGGTCACGTGGTGGTCGCATCTCGTTCACACGGAGCACGTTTGCTCCGCCTGGACGCAAAAAACCTCCCGCCCCGCCATTGAGCAACCGCTCAGATTTTTATGTGTAGGCGCCTGCAGGCGCTATTCGTCGTCTCGCCCTATTCGCCTGGAGGTCCCGTCGGTGTCTCGTACCGCATGCGGACTAATGGCCTGAATCGCGGTGGATACCCACCATTACATGCCTGGTCGCCGTGTGTTCCTGGACGGTAGATACCTGTGCTGCGCTCACCTCCGGCATGCGCTCGCCCGTGGCGCGCTCGCTCACCGCGCCATCGTTGGGTAGCCGCTATTCCCGAGCCTCGATCGCGCTCAGCGCGCGCCTCTCTTCCCATCCGCTCCCAGCTCCACGGCTGCCGCAGCTCCCGCGGCTCCCGCCGCCTCCGCTTGCGAGAGCGCGTCCGCCGGGCGCGTATCGATGATGCCGTGCTCCTCGATGCGCTCCTCCACGTAGATGCCCCGCCGCGCCAGCTCCCCGATGAACTGCACTGGCTCGAACGCCACCTCCGGCGCCATCACCCCCGTCGCTTTCACAGCACCGTGCGCCAGCAGCTGCACCCCGATGCTCGCGGGAATGCCCGTCATCTTGGCCGTCGCCTGCCGCCCCCAATCGCTCATGCCAGGGTGGCTCGTCCGGTAGATGCGCCGCGCCTCCCGGCCGGCCCGCTTGCCCAGCACCTCCACATGCAGCAGGAACGCCCAGTCGCCCCCGTCGAGACCGCGCCCGTCAGACGCCTCCTGGAGCAGATGCGCGCGCAGAAACTCCTTGGCGCGCACCGTCGTCCCGTTGATGCTCACCGAATCGCTCGTAATCAGCCGATAGTCGAGGAACATGCGCAGCGCCCGCATGATCTCCGGCCGCCACGCCCCGCGCACGTCCACGCGCCGCAGCCCCTTGCCGATGAAGCGCGAGAGTGTGTGCGTCTCCGAATGTGGGACGAAGTACACCTCCTGCTCGCCCACTGGCGGCTGAAAGCGCACCATCCGCGCCCCATCGAACGGCCTCACCTCCACCAGCCGCCCGTCCTCGAAGTAGAAGCGCGACGCCTCCGGATTGAACTCGTCGATCACCGTGTCCAGCAGCCCCGGCGATGGTGCCAGGCTGCGGTGGCTGGCGAAGGCGATGTGCACCGCCTCCACGCTGTCCAGGTCGTCCGCGCCCCGCCGCACCAACACGTTCGTCACGCCCGGCGTCGCCCCACAGCCCAGCACGATCGCCACACCCGCCGCCTGCGCGTCGCCGGTCATGTCCAGCTGCTTGGGCGTGTTGTGCAGCCCGCCCAGGTCCACGTACCCCTTGCCCGCGCGGATCGCCGCTCGCGTCGCGTTCAGCCCGAAGTGGTACGTCATCGTGTTGGCCACCACGTCGTGCGCCTGGATGATCGCCAGTAGCGCCTCCTCATCCGAGGCGTCCACCGCCGCGGCGCGCACCCGGTCACCTCCCGCGCTGCCATTCAGCTCATCGGCCAGCGCCTGTGCGCGAGCGACGTTGAGGTCGGCGATGGTGATCTCGTCGAAGTCGCTCGTCGCGGCCAGGTCGCGCGAGGTCTCCGTGCCCATCGCGCCACAGCCGCCCAGGACCACCACTTTCATCGTGCCTGCCCCTTTCAAAATCCGCCTCCAGGCATCTGCCGCATTCCGCCCTTCGGCTCGCCGCCGCGCGACACGCCGCTCGGCCGCGCACATATGGTTCCTCTATCGCGCACGCCGCGCTAATACGACGGCGGCGTGGTGATCCACAACACTTCCGCTTGCCCCGGCCCGGCGTTGGCGTTCCGGTGCGGGATGCGGCTCTCGAAGACGATGCTGTCTCCCTCCTCCAGCAGGTACCGATCCGCTCCCACCCAGAATTCCAGCCGTCCCCGCAGCACGATCACGCATTCCTCGTCAGAGTCGTGCGCGTAGGGCTCTTCGCCAGATCCGCCCCCCGGCTCGATCACGCTCAGAATCACCTGCAGCTTTCCCGTCAGGTTTGGCGTCAGCAGGAAGTCGCGCCATGCGTGCCGCGGATGCACCAGTTGCCGCCGGTCGCCGCGCCGCACCACCCGGTCCCCCGGCGGCGTCGGCCCCTGAAAGAGCGCCGCCAGCGGTACTCCGAAGGCCTGCGCCACCTTCCGCAGCGACGCCACCGACGGGCTCGTCAGCCCGCGTTCCACCTGGCTGAGAAAGCTCTGCGTCAATCCCGACCGCGCGGCCATCTCCTTCAGTGAGAGGTGGCGCTCCTCACGCAGCCGGCGTATCGTCGTGCCGACCTCTGGCTCCTCCACCACAGGCATCCTCGCCGCCGCCCTGCCGCGCCCCCCGAGCGCGCCGTCCGCGCCTTCCGCGCCGTCGGCCGCGCTCGTCCCTTCCGCGCCATCGAGAGGCGGCATCGTGCGCCCGCCAACCCCGACGCTCTGCGCTCCCTGGTCGCCCGTCATGTCGCCGCGCCTACCACGAGTGCCCATGTTGCCTCATTCCTCTGTTTGCTCAGTGGCCGCGCGCGACTCGCGGGCGCCCTGACGCAGCACCAGTTGCGCCACCACGATGGCCGTCAGCGTCAGCGACAACATGCTCGCCGCCAGTGCGTTGAACTCCGGCGATACCCCGAACTGCACCTGTGAGAACAGCTGCACCGGCAGCGGGGTGGTCCCCGCGCCCGAGAGGAAGTTGCTCAGCAGAAAGTCGTCGAACGAGAACGTGAACGCCAGCAGCGCCCCCGCCAGGATCGCCGGGAAGAGTTGCGGCAGCGTCACCTGCCAGAACGTCGCCAGTGGCGTCGCCCCCAGGTCGGCCGCCGCCTCCTCCAGCGTGGTGTTCATGCCCGCCAGCCGTGCCCCCACCACCAGCGCCACGATCGACGTGTTGTACACCGCGTGCGTCACCACCATCGCCTGAATGCCCTGCCCCAATGGCAGCACCAGCACGAAGTACAGCAGCGACGCCACCGCCACCACGATCTCTGGCGTGATGATCGTCATGTACACCACGCCCTCGAACCCCACCCGCAGCCATCCCGGCGCCCGGCGCATCCCCAGCGCCGCCAGCGTGCCCAGCGTCACCGCGATCACCATGTTGAGCGACGCCACCGTCACGCTGATCCGCAGCGCATTGCCCCAGATGGGGTCGGTCCACACCACGTGATACCAGTTCGTGGTGAAGCCATTCCAGACCGTCACTCGCCGCGAGTTGTTGAAGGAGTAGATCACCACCACCGCGATGGGTGCGTAGAGGAAGAGGTACAGCAGCGCTGCCTGCCCGCGCAGCCACAGCTCCACCAGCCAGCCAGGCAGCCGACGCCGCCACGCCACCGCCCGCTCCGTCCCGCCGGATGGCGCGCGGCTCGCCGTTGGGCGTGCCACCACTGGCACCTGCATCTGCGTCCTCCTCCACGTCGTGGTCGATCAATGCCTCAACGTTCCACCCCAGGACCGCCCCCTCGCGCGCGTCGCTCACCTGCTCACTGCGTCTGGCCAGGGATGGACTCCACACGCCGAAACGCCATCAGGTACACGTACACCAGCGCCAGCAGTAGAGCCACCACCGTCACCCCCAGCGCCGCGCCGAATGGCCAGTTGGTGCCGCCGCCCAGCCCCAGGAACTGCTCTCCGATCAGATTCCCCATGAAGAGATTCTTTGACCCACCCAGGATCGCCGGGATCAGGTACTCGCCCGTCAGCGGGATGAACACCAACAGGCACCCCGTCACCACCCCAGGCAGCGTCAGCGGCAGCGTCACCTGCCAGAATGTCTTCAGCCGCCCGGCACCCAGGTCCTTGGACGCCTCCACTAGCCGCCGATCCAGCCGCTCCAATGCCACGTACAGCGGGAAAACCATCAGCGGCAGGTAGTTGTACACGATGCCGATGAAGATCGCCACGGGGGTGTAGATCACATTCAGCGGGCGATGGATCACGCCCAGCCCCTGCAGTACGTGGCTCAACACGCCGTCCGCGTCCAGGATGGTCTCCCAGGCGTAGGTGCGGATCAGAAAGCTCGTCCAGAACGGCACCACCACTAGCAGCAAGAACGTCGTCCTGTACCGTCCACCCCGCGTAGCCATGAAATAGGCCAGCGGATAGCCTACCAGCAGGCATGCCGCGGTCCCGATCAGCGCCATGCGCAGCGTCACGAAGAACACGTTGATGTACAGCGGGTTCGCCAGCTCCTGATAGCTGTCCAGGTGGAAGCCCAGCACGGGTGGCCCGCCGTACGCCGGATTCTGCGCGAAGCTGATCACCACCATGTACAGCAGCGGCGCGAGGAAGAAGACCACGTACCACACCGCCGCGGGCGCGAGCAGCAGCGCGCCCCCAGCCCACGGAGGCAGCCGGCGCAGCGCCACGAACCCCCGCTCGACCGGCGAGACACGCGAATCCGACCCCGCGGCACGCATCAGCCAATTTCCTCTCGCTCTCGCCCTCCCATCACCCCCTTCCCGTCGCAACGGGAAGGGGGCTGGGGGGTGAGGACTCTCTACGCTGCCTTGAACTCGTTCCAGATCTGTGCCCGCAGCTGCGCCCCTGCGCTACTCAGCGCCGTCTGCGACTCCAGCCTCTGGACCGTCGCCTGATTCGGATAGATCACCGCGTTGCCGGACAGCGCCGCATCCATATACTTGAAGGCCGCGGTCTCACACTGCGCGTAGTACGTCCACGAGATTTCCTTCGCAGACACCTGCGGCTGCAGCATGAAGTTCAGGAACGCGTGCGCCGCTACCGGATCGGGCGCATTCTTCAGGATGGACCAGTTGTCCACCCAGAACTCCGCCCCTTCCGCCGGAATCACATACTGTAGTGCCGGCTGCT
This sequence comes from uncultured Ktedonobacterales bacterium, assembly GCA_964416775.1. Lineage (GTDB taxonomy): Bacteria > Chloroflexota > Ktedonobacteria > Ktedonobacterales > JADMIN01 > CAYQFU01. The sequence goes on along the minus strand of CAYQFU010000171.1, from coordinate 2,519 downwards.
TTGCCTGCGCCGAGAGCACGTTGCCGTTCCAGTCGAGCGCCAGGATCGCCCTGCCATTGCTCATCAGATTGACGTCGTCCGTCGCCGTGATGGCCAGCAAGTGCGGCTTCAGCTGCAGCAGCTTCTGCTTCGCCTGATTCAGCTCATTCGGGTCCACCGAGTTGTACGAATAGCCCAGCATCTTCAGCGTCGAGCCGATCACCTCGTTCACGCCGTCGAGCACGATGGTTTTGCCAGAGGCCGTCGTCGTCGCCTGCGTGAAGAAGTCCTTCCAGCTCGTCATTGCCGGCAACTGGTCCGCCCGGTAGCCGAACCCCGTCGTGCCCCAGTCTTTGGGCACGCTGTAGTTGCTCCCGGAGTCAAACGGCAGGTTCTTGAATTGCGCGTCCACGTACTTGAAGTTCGGGATGTGGTCTTTGGCCAGCTTGTACAGCAGGCCCTGCTGCGCCATGATCTGCACCATGTAGCCCGTCGGCACGCAGACGTCGTAGCCCTTGGCCCCCGCCTGGATCTTCGCCAGCAGGGTCTCGTTGCTGTCGTAGGCGTCCTGCGTGACCGTCTGGTTGAACTGCGTCTGGAAGGCCTTCGCATCGTCCGGATTGAGGTAGTATGAGCCCCAGTTGTAGATGTGGAGCTGCCCCTCCAGCTTGGTGCCCAGTGTCGGCCCCGCCGGCGTTGTGGTTGCCTGCCCGCACGCCGCCAGCCAGGCCGCCGCGCCCGTCGCGGCCGCCGCCGCCATGAAGCCGCGCCGCGTTATCGGACGATTCCAGGACAGCGCGGCGAGATCACCAGTGGCCGGAGATTCCAGATGGACGGGCCGTTTGCTGCCAGCCATGCCTCTGTCTCCTTTCAGGAGATCGCGGGGCGTCGCCGACGACGCCCGCGCCCGTTCCTCAATGATCAAGAGCGACGATTCATACCGTGGAGGCATGCGGAGCCGGCGCCGACTCCTGCGTGCTCTCCATCTGCCGCGCCCCCGTCCCAGGCTCGCGCAGTATCAGACTCGCCTCGTTCCTCCACGCGAGTGTGACCCGCTCGCCCGGCGCGAACGCGCGCCACCCTGTATCAGCTGCGCCACTGGAGCTTTCTAGCGCTCCCGCGGCGAGGGTGCTTACATTCTGCTGCCGCACCGTAATCTCGCGTCCGCCCGCTCCGCTCTCCGCCCCTACCCGCACCCGGTATTCGTTTTGCGCGCCCAGAAACGTCGCCTGCCCCACCACGCCCGCCAGCGCATTCCATCCCTCACCCACCACCGTGCCTGGCTCCAGCAGCCGCACCTTCTCCGGCCGCAGCGTCAGCGTCACGCGCTCGCCCCGCGCCACCGCCGGCTGTGCGCCCGCGCACACCACCATCCCCAGCCCTGTCTCCACCACCACCCGCCGCGCGCTCGCTCCCGCCGCCGCGTCCCCATCAACCTCGCGCACCGTCCCTTCGAGGAAGTTCGTCAGTCCGATGAAATCCGCCACGAAGCGCGTCTCTGGCCGGTCGTAGATCTCCTCGGGCGTTCCCTCTTGCTCTAGCCGCCCCGCATTCATTACCGCCATGCGGTCCGAGAGTGTGATGGCCTCATCCTGGTCGTGCGTCACGTAAACGAAGGTGATGCCTACCGTCTGCTGCAGCACCTTCAGCTCAGACTGCATCTCCTTGCGCAGCTTCAGATCGAGGGCGCTCAGCGGCTCATCCAACAACAGCACCGTCGGCCGGTTCACCAGCGCCCGCGCCAGCGCCACCCGCTGCTGCTGCCCACCCGAAAGCTCGCTTGGCCGGCGCGCGTCCGCGCCCTTCAGCCGCACCATCTCCAGCGCCTCGCCCACCCGCCGCTGGATCTCCGCGCGCCCCACGCGCTGCTGTCGCAGCCCATAGGCGATATTGTCCGCCACACTCATATGGGGAAAGAGCGCGTAGTGCTGAAACACCGTGTTCACATCGCGGCGGTACGGCGGCAGACCCGCCACATCCTGCCCCGCGATCATGATGCGCCCGGTTGTGGGCTGCTCGAACCCCGCGATCAGCCGCAGCGTCGTCGTCTTGCCGCACCCGCTCGGCCCCAGCAGGGCGAAGAACGTGCCCCGCTCGACCCGCAGCGTCAGCTCGCGCACCGCCGGCGCCGTGCCGAACACCTTGCTGACGTCGAGCAGCTCCACGTCGTTGGCTGCCTGCGCGGACCCCTGCGTCGGTTCTGATCGCATGCCTTGCTCCTCCCAACGCTGCGAGGATGGACGCGATGGCTGGTCTGGCGCGCTGATTCGCGATTCCCGGGAATATACTCAGCTGGTCTACGTTGTCCGATGATGACGCGCGATGACGCGTGATGACGTGCGCTGGTACCCCTCGGCGTTCTACGCCGCACGGTACCTCGTGTAGCTGTACTGAAGTTGATGCAAGTATAGTGAACGCACCCGAGCCTGTCAAGGGGCGCAGAACACGCGCGATTGAGCTGCCCGCATGTGCAAAGAAGTCAGCCCCGCCGCGCGGAGCTGACTCATGAGCGGATGCACGCTGGCTGATCAGTCCTCGAA
>CAYQFU010000170.1:0-12108 GCA_964416775.1 uncultured Ktedonobacterales bacterium | reverse complement strand
TCCACCAGTATAGCATAGCCGCACGGCGTGAACAACGACGACAGAGGAAGGCTGCGGCGTCACACCCCCGCTCTTTGCCAGCGCTGTGCGAGACGAGCGACATTCGCGCTTGCGTACGGTGCCGCGCTCCCATACACTCTGCCCAGGTAGTGCGGGCCGGCGGCACTGGGTGCGTTGCGTGGGGTTGGTGACCGGCAAATGGAAGGGAGAGGACGCCATGGGGGATGAGCGGGGCGGGCAGCCGGCCTCAGAACACCTGGAGGACGGCGTAGGACGCGAGCCAGCGGCAGTCCAAGGGGCGGTGCCCGCGAAGTCTGGCCAGGACGCATCGCGACTGCCGCCGCTGCGTGTCAGCAAGGCGCTGGTGGCATGGGGGCGGGCGCTGGTAGCCATCGGCCTGGTGCTGCTGGCGCTGGTGGTGGTCGGATTGGTGCGGGTGCTGGTGGCGCTCTCGCTCTCGGCGTGGGTGGTGGACCTGATGATCGTGATCTCCGGCCTGCCGGTTGTGGTGGCCATGCTGTGGATCGTTGGCCGGGCCATGCGCTCGGCGAGCGACGGGTTCGTGCGCGGGGTCACGACGACGTATCTGGTCGCGCTCGCCCCACCGGCACGGCCTGCGGCGCTGTCCACGCCGTTAGCCGTGCTGCGCACACTGCGGCTGTTGCCGGCGCTGCTCTGGCTGGGGGTGGTCGCGGTGCTGGCGGCAGGAGGTGATTGGCTGGTGGCCGGGATGCCGGACAGCACGCTGCGCATAGGGGCGACGGCCGTCACGTGCGACGGACTGGCGGCGCTGGCCGCGTTGGCGCTGGCGCTGGGCTGGGGCGTCCGCGGACTGGGCCGTGCCATCGCCGCGCGCGAGCAGGCCGCGGGGGCGGGGTACTATGCGCTGGAGGCGCCGCCCGAGGCGGCCGACGCGGGAACGTGGCGTATCGCGATCTGCGCTGTTCCGGGTCAGGGATGACGCGGTCAGGGATGACGCGCGTCTGGGCGAAGGATGCTGGGCCAATAGCCCGTGCCAGGTCAACGCGATGCGGAGCGCGGCGTGGCCCATTGGACGGGCGGTGCGTCCGAATGGCCACAGCAACGGTCCCGCGCGGGCACAATCTGCCGGTGAATGGTCTGGCACTGGAGTTGCAACGGGATGCAGCCGTTTGTGGTGGTGAGATGACACAGTGACAGGAGGCGTCCCTATGTTCGGTCCCAGCGGCGGCCAGGCGCAAGATCCGATGTCGGCGTATAGCCAGTTGAACCAGGGGCAGGTGTCGCAAATAGCCCAGGAGTTCATCCAGCGGTTCCGAGGTGTCAACGATCCACAGGCGCAGCAGTACGCCCAGATCGACCCCAACAACGTGTCTTCCGCTCAGCTCGCGGAGATGCACCAGTACGCGTCCCAGAACCATCCTGGAATCCTGGGAGAGGTGATGCAGCACCCCGTCATCTCGGCAGCCCTTGGCGGCTTCGCCCTGCACGAGCTGCGCAAGCACATGGAGCAGCAACACTGAACGTCGCGACCCGTGGTTACGCCGATGGCACGGGCGGGTGACAGGAGGAACACGATCCTGTCACTCCGTGACGTGCAGGACGATCCGGCCGCGTCCGTGACCCGCCTGGCCCATGCGCTGAGCCAGGCGGGCCTCGTTCAGGGGGAACGTTGGTCCCACCACGGCTTTGATTTGCTCCTCGACTATTAACTGGGCAATCGCGTGCAACAGCTCGGCGGAGGGGAAGGGCTGCGCCACCGTGAGCTTCAGGGCGCGGATGCCGCGCGCCTCCGCCTGCTCCACCGCGGGCTGCTCGACCAAGGAGACCAGCGTGCCGCCACGCTTCACAACAGTGAGCGAACGGCGGAGAGTTTCCCCACCAATGGTGTCCAGCACCAGGTCCACCTCCCGCACGACCTGCTCGAACGGCGTGGCGGAATAGTCGATGACGGTGTCTGCCCCCAGCGCGCGTACAAACGCGAGATTGGCGGCTGACGCGGTGCCGATCACCTGTGCGCCCTTCCATCTGGCGATCTGGACCGCGTAGGCGCCGACGCCGCCAGCCGCGGCGTGGATCAAGACGCGCTGGCCCGCGTGTAACCTTCCGGTCGCGAAGAGGGCCGCCCAGGCGGTGGTTGCCCCGCCCGAGATGGTCGCCGCTCCATCGAACGTGAGCCCTGCCGGCTTCACTGCCAGGGTGTCCACCGCGGCGGTCGCGTACTCAGCATAGGTCCCAGTGGACGTGCGGCCAAAGATCGCCTGGCCCTTTTGGAACTGCGTGACCGCTGGCCCCACCTCCTCCACGATGCCGGCCAGCGCGGAACCGGGGGTGTAGGGAAATGCGACCGGCACCATGTCCGTGAAGAGGCCCTGACGCAGTTTCCACTCCGCCGGCAAGACCCCTGTGGCCCGCACGCGCACCAGTATCTCGCCCTCCCCCGGGACCGGGCACGGGATTTCCTCCACGGTGAGCTGCTCTGGTCCTCCATACCGCTGGACCCGTATCGCCTGCATCAGTTGTCTGGGCATGATGCGCATCCTCCTGTCGCTTGTCAGGCAGGGCCCCCCACCTCCGCTGTAACCTCCTGTGCGTCGAGCCAGTTTGAGCCTAGCGTAAGGAACGCGCGTATCCACCGGACATCAGTCCAGTTCTCGCGCTGGCTTAACGGACAGGCAGGCCGGTGTCGCGCACTGAGTCACGGCGAGCGAGCGCTCTTCCCGCGTGCAGGGCCCTATGACACGGTGGACACCACCAGGAGGATGAGTATGCCGTACCTACCAAGCATCCTATAAACACGAGCGCATCACGCCCGGTACGCGGGGGACTCCCTTGACGACGTGCGCAACCACGAGGAGCAGAGGAGCGCGCTGATCGCCGCGAGCACCACCGCAAGCGGGTACGATACTGCGCTGGCAGCACTCCACTCACGGTACCGCGCCGTCAAGGCAGGCTACCGGACGTAGGCGGCGCGGGCGAACGGGCGGTAGCCGGCGGCGGCGGCGAGCCCCAGGGAGGCGGCGTTCTCGGCGAGCGCGCTGTAGAGCGGGATAATGCCCTCGGCCGCGACCGCGCGGGTCCAGAGGACGGTGACGGCGAGGCCGTAGCCAGCACGGCGAGCCTCCGGCAACGTATGTATGCCGAGCTCGCAGGCCGCGTGGGTCCGTCGCGAGCTGTGGGCGACGCTGACCAGGCGGTCAGAATCGAACGCACCGAACACAGGTGCGCGTGCGGGCTCGTCGAGGTAATAGGCGGGTTCTCCTGGCGCGAAAGCCGCGACCAGCGCACGATCTTCTGGCCGCAGCGCGCGCGCTACACGGCCCGCTGCCGATGGGTCGACTCTCGGCGGCGCGGCAAGGCGCAAGGCCACCTCGCGTGTGATGCCTGGCGGTGTTGGGTGAGTTGGAGGCAGGGCCAGCGCTGCCTGCGCGCGCAAGGCGAGCGCATCGCGCTGCACCGGGTCCGCCTCGCGGCGCCAGAGGAGCAGACGGCCTCCATTCACTTCGGCGAGGTAGAGCGTCCACGGCGGAGTGGATCCCCCTGGCAGCAAGTCAGCCTCCGGCGAGGGCGGTGGCAAGCGCACGCCCCATACAGCGGCGACGTGCATGCGCAACAGCTCCAGGTCACCTGGCGCAGCCCCGCCCGTGAAGGTGCTCAAGACGCGTCGCTCCTCTCGCTCCATGCCGCCAGCGGAGCACCGCGCGTTCCGCGATAGGCTGGAGCTCCACCATACCACGCTGGAGCCTGGCGTGGGCCCGTCTATGCCTCGGTCAGACGGGTGTCGGCGGGCGGCTGCGACCGCGGCAGCCGTCGAGTATAGCCCCGCTGCTCCCACAGCTCCGAGGCCATGACGTGCTCTAGCATCTCCTCGAACGTCATGGCGTCGATCTCGCCGAGCACGTATCGCTGGCGCAGGAGCTCCATTGCCGTTGGTTGCGGGGGCGTCGCGGGCCGCTCGACGGCTTGTGCCGTCGGGCGCATGGCCGCCCAGAGCATCACCGCCAGCGGCACGAGCCACAGCATGAGCATGAGCAAACCGATGATCGGACCTCCTGGGCCAAAATGATCCTCCATGGTTCACGCGACCTTTCGGGATAGCGAGCGCACTTGCGCACGTCCGTCCAACGGACTCACTACGATAGTAGCGCGGCGTGCTGAAGCCGTCGTGAGCGATCCTGAAGGCCGGCTGAAAATGCAGGCGGGGTGAGTAGCTGTGGGGTAAGGCCGGGCGCAACCGATGCAGCGTGCGCTGCTACCTCGCGGCCATGCCGGTCTCTGGGGCGGTGAGCTCCGCGTGTCGCCTGGCTTCCGGTGACCGGTCTCCGATGGCAGCGGCGGCGGGCGCAGCGGGGAGCCAGATGGAGACGGTGGTCCCTTCATTCAAGGCGCTCGCAATCGTGATGCGACCGCCCTGCACCTCCACCAGGCTGCGCGCGATAGCCAGACCCAGTCCGCTCCCTCCGGCTGCCGGGGACATGCGCTCACGGGCTGGATCGACGCGGTAGAAGCGCTCGAAGACGTGCGGCAGATCGTCCGGTGGAATGCCGACGCCGGTGTCCTGAACCTCGATCAGGAGGCCTCGGTCCTCAGCCGGCCGTGCTCGCAACGTGACCTGACCTGGTGGTGGGGTGTACTTGAGGGCGTTGTCGAGGATCGCGAGGAGCACCTGGCGCAGGCGGTCGCCGTCCGCTCGCACGTGTGGGAGGTTGGCGGCGATGTCGCTCTGCAAGTGTTGTCCGCGTGCCAGACGCTCCGCTTCCTCGAAGCTCTCGCGGAGCAATGTGCTCACGTCCATCGGCTCGACGCGCACCACAGCGCGCCCTTCGTCGAGCCGGGCCAGGATTAACAGGTCCTCGACCAGCCGTCGCATGCGCCCTACCTCGGCATACAGACCGCGGAGCAGTCGTGCGCTGGCGGCCGGGTCGCCGCGGTCGGCACCCAGTAGCAGCATCTCCAGCCCGCCGCCCAGCGCGGTCAACGGCGTGCGCAACTCGTGTGAGACATCGGCAACGAATTGCTTCTGGCGCGCGAACGCCGCCTCGAGTTGTGCGACCATGCGGTTGAAGGCGCGCGCCAGCCGTCCAATCTCGTCTGCCGTGGGCGGCTCGTCGAGACGGAGCGACAGCTCGCCGCCGGCGATGAGCTGGCTGGCGCGCTCCATCGCCACCAGCGGCCGCAGTGCCGCATTCACCAGGGGAATGGTGAGTGCGCCGGCAATCCCCAGCGCCACCACGATGCCGACACCCAGGGTGAACCGCATCGCCGCGATCGCCCGATCGATGGGCGCGGTGGGTGTGCTGAGCTCCAACAACGCGACGGGCTGCTGGCTTTGCTGTTCCGAGGACTGCTGGCCTGGCTGGTTCGGGCCTGACGCGGCAACGAGCGGTAGCAGCACGACGAGTTCGCGCTGGCCATTGCTCGCGGTAGCGATGCTATACGAGTCGGCTGGCTGCGGCCCCGACAGCGCGCTGGCGACCGCGGCGGGGTCAGGCGTCACCTGCGGAGGTGCGTACACCTCCTGTGAGTCGGAAGCGAGCGGCGTCTTCCCGTCCGTCGCCAGCACAGTGGCGCGCACGGTTCCACCCGTCAACTGGTGCACGAGGCTGAGCCCGCTGTCTGGTGCCGGTCCAAAGCTGCGGGCCGCAACCTGCGCCTCCTGGCGCAGCGAAGTCGCCTGGTTGCCAAACATGGCCTGCTGTTGCGTGACCGACACGACCGTGCCCAGGGCGGCCATCAAGACGGCGAGCAGGCCGAATGAAACCAGGGCAAGCCGCCACTTGAGCGGCAGCTGTTCCACGGCTTGGCCCAATGATGTCCGTCCTGGGGAAGCCTTCTCGCGTCGGCTCCGCATGTCGTTCCCTCCGATTGCCTCAGCCCCGCAACGCGTAGCCCACGCCGCGCACCGTCTGGATGAGGCGCGGTGGATTGTCGCCTAGCTTCTCGCGCAGGTGGCGCACGTACACCTCGATGACGTTGTCGTCGCCTTCGAAGTCGTAGCCCCAGATGCGGGCCAGAATCGCATCGCGCGTGAGCACCTGGCGCGGGTGCAATAGGAAGAGCTCCAACAGCTCGAACTCGCGCGGGGTCAGCTCGATGGTGCGCTCTCCGCGCGTGACGATGCGCGTTTCCCGGTCCAGTGACACATCCTGGAACGTTAGCGCGCGCTCCAGACTCTTGCCTTGCCGCCGCAGCACGGCCCGAACACGGGCCATCAGCTCTTTGAAGGCAAAGGGCTTGGTTACGTAGTCGTCGGCCCCTGTGTCCAGGCCCGTGACACGGTCGTCCACCGCGTCGCGCGCGGTCAACATGATGATCGCGGCCTCAGCCCCGGCCGTGCGCAGTCGGCGTGCGACATCCAGGCCGTTCATCCGGGGCAGCATGACGTCGAGGATGATGATGTCGGGCGACTGCGCCGAGGCCGTGGTGAGCGCCTCGGCCCCGTTGGTGGCGACGGAGACGTCGAAGCCCTCGTAGTCGAAGCCCATGCGCAAAAACTCGACGATGTGCGGCTCGTCGTCCACGATCAGCACGCGCGGACGCTGGTTCTGGCCGCTCAGCTCGCTGCGCGTCGCCATTATGCCCTATCTGCCTTCCTCGCCTTGCGGCCCGTTGCCAGCGATCCTGGCCTGTGTCGCGCGGCGGAGCCGCCGCGCTGGGGCACCCCAGCCTGGGAGTGCCCGACCATCTGTAAGTATATCTTATGTCACCCCCTGCCCTCGCCGTCTCGCGTTGAGCTATGTTGAGCTGTGAGGTACACCTGGGATTACGCCTGCGCCGTGAACGTCAGCGCCAGCTGGACATCGTTAGACACCCCCGTCACCGACGGCACGTTGGGGATACTGATGTTGAAGTCGGCGTAGCTCACCGTCGTTTGCGCCTGCCCCTTGACGGTGGTCGGGCTCACGAGCGTCAGCTGCGTGTCGAAGGTGACCGTGCGCGTCACCTGGTGAATCGTGAGATCGCCAGTAATGTGAAACGACACCGTCTGGCCCACGACGAGCTTTGCGGGCAGCCCGCTCAGCGATCGGGCGAGGAACGTCGCGTATTGGCTGGACGGCTGATTCGTCTCGAGGATGTAATTCTGGAGGGCACGATTGCGCAGGCTGTTGTCAGTGGCGAGTGTGCTCACATCTACGCGAATCTGGCCGAGCTTGGACTGCGCGGGGGTAGCGGTGTCGACGAGGATCTGCCCCGCGACTTGATGCGTCGTGCCGACGACAGTGTTGGGCTGGCCAAAGAGCACTTCGTGCATGGTGAAGCTCGCCTGTGTGGACGACGGGTCAATGGTGAAGATGGTGCCGGTTTTCGTCGGCCGCAGCGTCGCGGTCACGGGCGCGGCGCCGGATGAGCTGGGGCCGCGAAAGATATAGAGCGTGGCGGCCAACAGCGCGACGACAACGGCGGCGGCAAAGCCCAGACCAATACGCCACCGGGGCCGCTGGAGCAGGTTGCGCACCATGGATGTCCCCTTCACTTTGTAACGCCCTGTTGGTGCACACGCCGCTCAGCAAGTACACGGCGCCGCGCTGTGTGGGTGGCTAGCCCTGAACGTTCGTAGGACGCTCGCCCAGCGTGACCGTGAAGGTGTGCTGGCTCGATCCGCGCACGACGGTCAGCGTTGCCTGAGTGCCCGGCGACTGGCTGAGCAGCGCCGAGGCAAGATCGCCATTGCCGGAAATGGCGTGGCCGTTCACCGCGGTAATGACGTCACCGGTCTGAAGGCCGGCCTGCTGACCGGGGCTCTGCCCGGCGGCATCGTTGGCGAAGCCGGTGACCAACACGCCCGACTGGACTGACAGGCCGTCTGCCGACGCGAGGTTGGGCGTGACGTCTTCGCCCTGGATGCCCAGGAAGCCCTGACCAGTGCTGGTGAGCTGCCCATGCTGGATCAGCTGCTGCGCGACAAAGGTGACGCGGTCCGAGGGGATGGCGTAGCCGATGCCGTTCGCCTGTGTGTTGGTCTGGGGATCGATCGCGCCAAGGGTGGGGATGCCGATGAGCTTGCCTTGCAGGTCGACGAGGGCGCCGCCACTATTGCCGGGATTGATCGGCGCACTGGTTTGGATCAGTCCCGTCAGCTCGCCGGCGGGTCCCTGCGGCGCCTCGCTGGCGGAGCGATTGAGCGCGCTCACGATGCCGAAGGTCGCGGACTGCTGCAGGCCGAGGGGATTGCCCACGGCGATGGAGAACTCGCCTACCTGGACCTTGGCAGAGTCGCCAAAGGCGATGGGTTGGAGGTTGCTCGCCGAGATCTTGAGCACAGCCAGGTCGTCCTGTGCGTCCTGGCCGACAACTTGCGCCGGGTGGTTGGTGCCGTCGGACAGGGTCACAGTGAAGCTGTTGAAGCCCTGCACGACGTGATCGTTGGTGACGATGTAGCCATCCTTGGTGAGAATCTCACCGGAGCCGATGCCCTCCTGGCTCCCCGAGACGCTGGTGATCTCGACGACGGAGGGCTGCACCGAGTGGATGACGTTTTCCACATTCTGCTGCAGGTCCTGCGCACTGGGTGCGACAGACACCGGGGGCGACGATTGCGAGCCGATGGTGACGGATGGGCGACCAGCGGTCGGCGTCGAGCGGAACATCGCGGCGCCGACGCCAACGCCCACGGCTAGTGCCACCAGCAGACAGACGCCCGCAAGGGCGTACAGGCCCTTGCGGCTGCGCTGCCGCGAAGGCGCGTTGGCGTATCCATTGGCATAGGGTGGGATCGTGTCTGGAGGCATGCCCCATATCCCAGGCGTCTCGGGGTGTGATCCCGCGGGAACCGTGGGCTCGAATGGGTAATAGGATGAGCTCGTCCCCAAATTTGGGTCGGTAGCGCCGTCGCCCGGACCCACGGTGAGGTCCCGGCGGACCTGATCCTCCCGCGCTTCAGGCGAAGCGGGCGTGCCAATAGAATGACCACCATCCATCTCTCACAGGCTCCCTTCGTCGCTGGATGGGCTCCCATCCGCGTCTCCTAGGATAGCAAGTATAGTTGAAGGTTGGGGGTCCGTTTGCTGAAGAGATGCTGAAAGCACACGACGGTTCACCGGGCGTCTGCTCTGTTTGACGGCCAGCATCGCGGCTGGCTATAATTCGTAGGTTGACCAGGGTTGAGACACGTGCCGCCGGGTGCGCGGATGTCGTGTTGCTGACGAATGCCGCGAGCGGAGATCATGCCCAAGCTCTATGGATGGGTGCGCGAAGTCGTGCCGGAGAGTCCCGCCGATCTGGCCGGTCTGCAGCCAGGTGACCTGCTCCAGACGATCAACGGCCGGCCGGTCCGCGATCTGGTGGATTACCAGTTCTATGGATCCGAAGAGGAGCTGCTGCTGGGCATCGAGCGCAATGGGCGGCCGGTCGAGGTGCTGGTGGCCAAGAGCGCCGACGAGGAGATGGGCATTCGCTTCGGCGAGGAGCCGGCTCCGTTCATCCGGCAGTGCGCCAACAAGTGCGTCTTCTGCTTCATCAAGGGGCTGCCGGAGCGGCGGCAGGCGCAGCGCGGCTTGCCACTGGGTATGCGTGATTCGCTCTACATCAAGGACGACGACTACCGCTACAGCTTCCTCTTCGGCAACTTCATCACGCTGACCAACCTCAAAGACAAAGACTGGCAGCGCCTGGAAGAGCAGCGTCTCAGCCCGCTGTACGTCTCCGTGCATACCACCAATCCCGAGCTGCGGCGCAAGATGGTGGACGGGCCGCGCGCGGGTGAGGTCATGGACCACATGCGCCGGCTGGGCGCGCTGAATATCACGTGCCACACTCAGCTGGTGCTCTGTCCGGGCATCAACGACGGCGAGGAACTGGATCGCAGCATCCGCGAGCTGGCGGAGCTGCGCCCGACCGTGGAGTCCATCTCGGCGGTGCCGGTGGGGCTGACGAAGTACAATAACATGCTCAAAGTGGGGGATCTGCCGCCGATGCGCCCCTATACCGTGCCTGAGGCGCTGGATGTGATGGAGCGCATCGAGCGCTGGCAGGGGCGCTTTGAGTCGGAGACAAAGCTGCCATTTGTCTATCTTTCCGATGAATGGTACTACCTGACGCGCCGACCCTTCCCGCGGGCGCGACATTATGGCACCTACGCGCAGATCGAGAACGGCGTGGGCATGACGCGCCACCTGCTCGACGCGTGGGCGGCTGCCCGACGGCACCTGCCGGCCGCGCTGACGGCGCCGCGGCGCGTGGCCATCGTGACGGGCACGATGGCTGTGCCAGTGATCTCGCGCATCGTCCGCGATCTGCGGGGTGTCTCCGGCCTGGACGTGCGCCTGGTCTCGGTGGAGAATCGCTTCTTCGGCTCGACGACGACGGTGGCGGGGCTGTTGTGCGGGCAGGACCTGTTGGAGGATGTGCAGGCGCGCTGCGCGGACTTCGACGCCGAGGACCTGGTGCTGATGCCGCGCGTGCTGCTGGACAACGCCGGCACGCGCTTCCTCGACGACATGACGGTGGACGAGTTTCGCGCGCAGGTAATCCCACAGGTCACGTTCGCCAAGACGGCGGACGAGATCCTGGCGGCGATAACGGCGCTGGCCGCTGGCTCGCCCGATGTGACGGAGCGCAGGCTGGCGGTCTGAGGCCACTGCCCGGCCGGAGATGATGCCCGCCTTACGCCGATGTCGCTGGGTCGCGGCGTTCGGAATACACCGCGATCACGAGCGGGATCAGCCCCAGCCAGCCGAGCGCCACACCCAGACCGGCGATGGGGCCAGCGGGCACCTCGGTCACATGGGCCATGCCACCCACGCCGCCGCGCGCGACAACCTCCGCCGCACCGGCCAGCCCCAGCGCGACCGTCGCGCTCGCCAGGGCGAGCCAGAGGGCCAGCCAGATGCACAGGCGCGCGTTGACCTGCAACCGCTGGACCGCATAGACCGTCATGACGGCGCTGCCGACCAGCAGGATGGGCATGGCGTACACGAAGATGCGTGGGTCCACCCAGGCAGTCGCGGAAGCGGCGGCGACCTCCATCGCACCACTGCCGGAGACGCCCAGGCAACCGGAGATCACACCGGTCTGCGCGCAGGGCGCGAGTACCCAGGGCATGAAGAGATAGGCGAGCGCCCAGATCAGCACGCCGGCGGTGATCGTGCCGGCCCCGCCAGCGCTGAGGCCAGCGCGCGCATGGAGCGCGGCCGGCGCATCGTAGCCAGCGCGCAGCCGCTGGCCGCCGCGCAGCGTGCGGCGCCAGCCATCGCGTCGGACGAAGTCGCGTGCGGCCGGCACGAGGGAGCGCACGGCGAGCCAGCACAGCGCGAGCGTGCCCAGCGCCAGTGGCAGGCCGAAGTCCAGCGCGATGCCGGCGCCCTGGTATGGCATCAGGGTGAATCGCGAGCGAGCGATGAGAGCGCCGAGGGCGGCCAGCGCCAGCAGCGTGCCCAGTGTGATGAGCGCGGTCCAGGTGGCGTACGCCCAGACGGCGACCACGCGGAAGCGGCGTGACCAGAGCCAGGGGCAAATCAGGAGTCCCAGAGGCGTGATGATGCCCCAGAGTACGGGCTGAAGCATGGGCGCTAGGGCGCGCGCGGGGGTCAGCGCGCCGAACGCGGCGGGGCCGATGTATGGCTCAGGGACGGCGATGGGTCCCTGGCGTATGAAGATCGCCCACGGCGCCCAGGCGGCGCAGAGCCAGAGGACGGCCCCGCACAGTGCCAGCCAGCGGGCGCGCTCGATCGGAAGGACGGTTACGGTCGCGCCGCCTGGGATGGTGCTGGTTGCCGTGTCCGCTGATGGCTGTGCCATACGTGCCACCTCTTCGCCCCGCACTTATCGTGTGACACCGGGTCACGTCGGTGTCACCGTTCAGCTGCCAGTGTACACGAAATGGCGCGGCTGAGCCAGGGGCGCCGCCCGCACTCCGGCAAGCGCGGGCGGCCGGACTCCGCATGACGACGTGGGCCATCAGGTATACTGAGGCGCTCGCACGTTGGGAATTGTGCATCATCGAGGAGGAGCGGCTGGCAATGAGCAAGCGGCGCCATCGGTCGCGTCATCTGCCCGTGCGTGCGGTGCGGCATGATGACGGACGGCTGGTGCTGGAGGTGGGCGGGGTGGTGCAGAGCGTGTACGTGCCATCGGGCGCGGGCGCGGAACTGCCTGGGGTGCCAAACGCGGGGGCGGGCGGCTACTGGGAGG
>CAYQFU010000169.1:0-12313 GCA_964416775.1 uncultured Ktedonobacterales bacterium | reverse complement strand
GCCAGACGCGCCGCGGCGAGCGCGCGCAGCTCGGCACGCGAGGCGGCGCGGGTCGCGCGTACAGTGCTGAGGATGCCGCGTCCCTGTCGCGCCAGCTCCTCGTACGAAACGCCGGCATGGCGCAGCTGAAACTCTTCGGCCCGGTCGCCAGCGAAGACGAAGTGCGTGTGAGAGTCCACGAAGCCCGGAATCACGGCATGACCGCCTGCGTCCAGAGTGCGCGCCCCGGTAGCGTCCACCGCATCGGCAAGCCGGTCGGCGGGACCGCACCAGATGATGCGACCGTTGCGCGCAGCGAGCGCGGCGTGCTCGACGACGCCGAGCCTGCCGACCGCGCCGGGGACGCGACCAGAGGCGAGCGTCGCCAGCCGGCTCACACCGGTGAGGACGAAGTCGGCGCGTGCTCGGGTGCCTGGCCCCAATGCGCCGGACATCATGCTACC
The DNA here is from genome assembly GCA_964416775.1 of uncultured Ktedonobacterales bacterium. Classification (GTDB taxonomy): domain Bacteria; phylum Chloroflexota; class Ktedonobacteria; order Ktedonobacterales; family JADMIN01; genus CAYQFU01. The sequence goes on along the minus strand of CAYQFU010000169.1, from coordinate 11,870 downwards.
TCTAGCGCGCTGTTCGCCACGCGGGAGACGCGGTCAGACAGTGCCGTGGGGATCTCGAACAGGTCCGGGTGGAAGAGGGCCGCGAGCAGCTCGATGCCCGCCACCAGCCCTGCGCTGGGCTGTGTGAAGAGACGTGCGTCGGCCACGTACACGGCGTCGCGCTGAACGGCGCCAAGCTCGGACCAGCCTGGCAAGTGTGTCAGGACGTCCAGCTCCGTGCGGGCTCGGGCGACGTCGAAGCCACACGGCGCGACGACGAGCACTTCCGGATCGTAGAGGCGCACCTTTTCCCACGAGGTCGGGATGGAGTAGCCGCCGGGATTGGACAGCATGTCTACACCGCCAGCCTGAGCGATCTGATACGGAATCCAATGGCCGCAATTGTAGATGGGCTCCATCCATTCCATGACCATGGCTCTGCGCAGCGGCGCTCCGTGCGCACGGAGCTGATCGAGAACGGCCCGCGTGCGGCGCTGGAGGCTGGCGAGCAGCTGGATGCCCGCCTCCTCCCGGCCAACGGCGCGGGCGATAGTGAGCGCGTTGGCATATACGTCGTCGAGCGTGCGTGGCACGAGCGGAATGATCCTGGGTTGGGGATCGAGGGCGGCGATGGCACGCTCGGCGTACGACGTGCCGATCTGGCAGACGTCGCATACGCTCTGGGTAAAGATGATGTCGGGAGCGATCTGCCGCAGGAGGTCCATGTCCACCTCGTACAGCCCGCGGCCCTCGCGCTGCGCCGCGGTCGTGATGCGATCGATCTCCGCACTCGAATAGGTGTGCCCTTCGAGCGCGGAATGGATGACGCGCGGCTTGTCGCCGGGGCACTCAAACGTGACGCCGTACAGGAGATCGTCAAGCCCCATCTCGTACATGAGGCTCGTAGCGGCTGGCACGAACGAGCACACTCGCATTGCCGCGGTCCTTTCCCAATGGTCGTGGATCATCGGGAGTATTGTAGGCAGGCGTGACGGCGAGCGTCAAACGGCGTCGCGCAGGGACGCACCGTCAGAGAGCTGGTTATGGTGCTGATGACGGTGCGGGTTCGGCTTTGCGGTACAGAACGAATAACTGAGCGACCTCTCGCTCGTACTCTAGATACTGACATGAGCTACTGACATGTGAGGAAGTGCGCACGGAGAAAGGTTGCGAGCATGCGCCCGAGTCTGCGCCGTCCAATACGCCTGTCCCTTGCCGCGGCTCTTGCCGCGCTGGCGGTCCTGTTATTCGGGGGGCACGGTGCGCGGACGGCGCACGCCGCACCCAGCGCGCCAGCGCCCGCATCGGTGGCATGCGAGAAGCCAGTCGCGGGCACGTACATCTACGATTGCGCGGACCTGCTCACGCCGTCTGAGGTGCTGGATCTGCAGCGGCATGCGGCGGCAGTGGAGCGCGCTGGGGCACCGCCTATTGTATACGTGCGCGCGCATTCGGCAACGTACGACGAGACGCTGCAGGATGCGCGCAATCTGATGAATGCATGGGATGTGGAATCGAAACCCGGCGCACACGACGGCTTTGTCATGTACGTCAATCTGCAGCCGGGAAATCTGCGACACGGGCAGATCGCGCTATTCGCTGGTGCCAAATATTACAACGGCGGAGCATTACAACAGGGCGAGCTGCAGCGCATCTACTCGGATGTGATGCTGCCGTCGTTGCGCGACGGTGCGACGGCCCAGGCTATCGCGGACGGACTGGACGCCGTCGCCCACGACTTGGTGTACGGACCGCCGGCGGCATCACGGCCACCGGCGGCGGCGATCGTCTTTGGCCGGCTGCCGTTTAACATTCTAGCGTTGTTACTGCTCGCGGCGAGCATTTTGCTGTACCGCAGGGGTAAGCTGCGCGTGCCGGCGGACCCTGGCGGAACAACGCCAGAGCTGAGTTACAGCTTGGCGCCTCCGGGTGATCTGGCGCCAGCATTGGCTGGGGCGCTGGCGGTGGGTCGGGTGAGCGACGCGCAGATGGAAGCCACGGTGCTAGACTTTGCGCGGCGTGGTTTGCTGAAGATGGAGCCGGTCGGGCAGTATGTGCAGTTACGGCTGTTGAACGACGGCTCGGACCTGAGGGGATTCGAACGCGAGGTATGGCGCGCGCTGGCGAAAGAGGCGGAGGACAACCTCGTGCCGGCGAGCTCGCTGCCAGCGGTGGCGCTAGGCTGGGGATGGCCGAAGCAGGCGCTTCGCAACGAGTTGGTGGACCGGGGTTGGTACGACGCGAAGGTGAGCGAGCGGCGTGTTCCGCTCTACCTCGTCGGATGTCTGGGCTTCGTGGGCTTCTTCGTGGGAGTCATCGTGGTGGTCATCGCGCAAGAAGGCTGGGCGCTGCTCGGGAGCATCATGTGTGTGGCGGAGGCTATTACCGCTTTCACGCTCGGTCATGCGATACCCGATACCAGCGTAAATGGCGAGCGCCTCGCGGCTCCCTGGCGCGCTTACCGGACGAGGCTGAAGGCCGGTGAGCACCTCGCCGATCTGGACACGGCTCTGCCGTACATCGTGGGATTGGGCCTGGCGGGCACGCTGGGAGCGCGGCTGTTGGGCTCGGGCGCCCAGGGGTATTCTCCCGACTGGTTTACGTGGGGGAGCGATCATGCGGCTCGTACCGCTGGCTTCTACCCGTATTGGATCGCGTTCCATGGAGCGATGTACCCGCCATCCACTTCAGGTGGGACGGGCGGATTCTCGGGCGGCGGTGGAGCAGCGGCAGGTGGTGGCGGGGCCGGGGGCGCGTTCTAGTCCGGGTATGCCGCGCGACTGGTGCCGCGGCGAGCGGCTCGGCGCTCGTCGCCAGCACGCCCCTGCCGGCGCCAATCTCTGACGATGGCTCCATGCCACCCGATGAGATGGCGACACGCGGACACACCGTGATGCTGTCAGCTGTCCACGCGCACGGCGCCGGCGGACTCGGGCACGATGCCGTCAGGCCAGGTCGTCCTTTCGTCGTACTGCGCGCCCGTGAACCGGGTAAAGCGAACGATGGCCCCGCGCATGGACGTGCCGCACAGATTGGCGCCCTCGAAGTGGGCAAGGCCAAGCTGAGCGCTGGCAAGACAGGCGCCTGATAGGTCAGCGTAGCGAAAGTCGGTCTTCCGGCAGTTGGTCTCGGCGAGCGACGCCCGCTGCAGGGAGGCGCTCCGCAGATTCGCGGCGCGGACGTCGGCGCGATATAGGTTCACGTCCCGTAGACTCGCCCAGCTGAGGTCCGCCTCGCGGAGGCACGCTTCCGGCAGGCTGGCCCACCACAGATTGGCCTCGTTCAGATTGGCACCGCGGAGTTGTGCACCTCTCATCGATGCGCGGCTGAGGTTCGCGCCCTGAAGCTCCGCACTGTCCAGTCGAGCCATGCGGAGGATGGCGCTCTGCAAGCACGCGTGTGGCAGCCTCGCCCCGTGCAGGTTCGCGCGCGTCATGTCCGCGCTGGTGAGGTCGGCGTTGTCGAGGCGCGCGTTCGTGAGGGTGGAGCGCTGAAAGTCGAGCTGGCGCAGGTTCATGCCGCGCAAGTCAGCGCCCGTGAAATTGTTGCCGCGCAGGCGCATGGCTCGCACATTGGCGCGACGAAGATCCACACCCTGCAGCGGCTGAGCGCGTGGCGCGGGACGCACTCCCTCCACGAAGGGAACCAGCGGAAAGTGATTGGCTTTCGCGAGATACTCCGTCTCGCTGCCTTCGATGAACAGCTTGTGGAGCATCACCACATCGTCCGCGGGCAACGGCTCCGTCGGCTGGAGGCACAGGTTCTTCACGGCGACGCCGCCCTCATAGACACGCACAAAGCCGGGTCCACGCGGGATGCGGTAGACCCGGTTGGCCGTGTGGGGGCTGGGCACCTCCAGATAGCCGTGCGTGATCACTTGCTCGTATTCTGGCGGCGTCAGCAGCTCCATGAGCAGCATGCGCGCACGCTGCCGGGCATCGTAGGAGATTTGCGAGAGGAGCGTCATGATCGTATGCCTTTGATATCACGGGCCGACGGGAACACGCGTGCCACGATTGGCCCGGTCCGCGACTGCCGGCCGAGCAGCGCTCCACACGCGCCGCCCGGCGATACCTCCGTCTCCATTCCGCGATCGCCGGCTCCCTGGCGCCGGTAGACACTCTATGCGTATAGTACTCATAAATGCCCTCTTGAGTTGTACAACCGTCCGCTGACGCTCTATCGATGGAAGATGAAGGCACGCATGCAGCACGACGTAGTGGCTTTGCTTACCCGGCCGGCGCTGGAGCTGGCGGCGATGGTGCGCGCGGGGCAAATCACCGCGCGCGAGCTGGTGGAAGCGGCGCTGGCACAGATCGAGGCGCACGGCGACCTGAACGCATTCACGTACGTGGATGCCGAGGGAGCGCTAGCGGCGGCGGATTCCATCCAGCCCGGGGATGCGCGGCCCTTCGCGGGCGTGCCCACCGCCATCAAGGAGCTGAACGCGGCGGCCGGGCAGCCGCTGACGATGGGGTCGGAGCTTTTTGGCGACTTCCGCCCAGCGCGCGATGCCTACGCCGTGCGCCGCCTCCGCGAAGCGGGATTTGTGCTTGTCGGTCGCACGTCGTCGCCAGAGTTCGGCATCGTGCCTGTGACGGAGCCGCGACGCTTTGGTCCGACGCGCAACCCATGGAACCGCGAGCGGACACCCGGCGGCTCCTCTGGAGGTGCCGCGGCTGCCGTCGCGGCGGGAATCCTGCCGGTGGCTCAAGGCAGCGATGGCGGCGGATCGCTCCGGATTCCCGCCGCGAGCTGCGGGCTGGTAGGCCTCAAGCCCAGCCGAGGACGCGTCTCACGCGGCCCGGAGCTCGGCGACGACTTTCTCTCCAGCGATGGCGTCCTGACGCGGACGGTAGCTGACACCGCGCACCTGCTCGACGTCATGCACGGCTATGAGGTGGGCGACGCGACCTGGGCGCCGCCACCCGCGGAACCCTTCGCGACGACGGCCGCGCGCCCGCCGCGCAAGCTGCGCATCGCGCTGACGACGGAATCGCCGCTGGCCACGCCGGTGGACCCCGAGTGCGCGCAGGCGGCGCGCGACGCGGCAGCGCTGCTGGCTTCGCTGGGCCATGAGGTGGAAGAGGTCACGCCGCCCAATTGGCAGGTACCGGAGCTGCAGCCCCAATTCATGGTGCTCTGGGCGGGCGGCATCGTGACCGGGGTGCGATGGGGCGCGTCGGTCAGCGGCCGCGCGCCCTCGGCGGAGCTCGTCGAGCCGCTGACGTGGGCGTTCTACGAGCTGGGCACGACGATGAGCGCTGGCGACTACGCGAGCGCGAGAGTGGAGCTTGAGGCGTATTCGCGTACGCTCGTGGGGTTCTTCTCGACATACGACGCTCTCCTCACGCCGACGCTGGGTGAGCGTCCGGTACCCATCGGCACCATCGACACGTGCTCGGACAATCCGTGGGGCGCATTCCAGCGGGCGGCCTTCTTCACGCCGTTCACACCCATCTGGAACGTGACGGGACAGCCGGCCATCTCACTCCCGTTGGCGCAGGGGCAAGACGGACTGCCATTGGCCGTGCAAGTGGTCGGGCCGCCGCTGGGCGAGGGGATGCTGCTCTCGCTGGCGGCGCAGGTCGAAGCGGCGCAACCCTGGGCGGACCGGCGTCCAGCGGGAATCTGAGACGACAGAGACGGCAGGGTTGGGAGCTGGGACCAGCCGCGGGGCACGACCGATGCGAAGCGATCCAGAGAAGACACCAAGGATACTCTGAGCCAGGATACGACTTGAGGGCACGCAACGAGAGGGCAATGTATGGTTGAACGCGAGCACGTGAGCACAAATACGCCCTGGGAGCCGATCGTCGGGTACGCACGCGCGGTACGCGTGCGCGGGGCCGGCGAGATGATCTTTGTCACCGGGACGACAGCTACCGACGAACAGGGGAATCTGGTGGGCGAAGGTGACGCGCGGATGCAGACGGTGCAGGTGCTGGCGAACATCGAGCGCGCACTCGCCCGATTGGGCGTCTCGCTGTCGGACGTCGTGCGCACCCGCATCTTCGTCACGGACATCTCCCGTTGGGAAGAGATCGGCCGGGCGCACGGTGCAGTCTTCGGCGCGATTCTGCCAGCCACGACAATGGTTGAGGTGAGCCGGTTGATTGATCCGCGCATGTTGGTGGAGATCGAGGCGGACGCCGTGCGCTGAGGGAGCCGGGGCGTCGTGCGCTCATGGTATGCTGGTGCGCAGGAAAAGGGTGACACCGGCGACGAGGATGTGGCCAGCGGCCGCGCTGGCTCAGTAGAGACAGGTACATGTAGTGGGACATCGCCGTCCGTGACTTCGAGAGTCGCTGACTGGTGCTCGTTGGCGTCTGTTTGGATGCACGCAGAGCGAGAGGAGTCCGCTATGGCCCGCATTCGCTTGGTGGACGGCGAGTTGGTTGTCATGCTGGAGGGACTGGCCCGTGTGGCTGCCGTCCGGGGAGAGCTGCGCGTGCCGCTGGCGCACGTGATTGATGCGCACCCGGCTCCGGAGCGTACGCGCGGCTGGCTGGACCAGATTCGGCAGATGCCGAATTCGGGAACGCACATTCCAGGAGTGATCAAGGCAGGCACGTTCATCACCGTGGACGGCCCAGTGTTTTATGCGGTGCACGATCTGTCGCGGGCTGTGGCGGTAGAGCTGGAAGATGAGCGCTTCCGCCGGCTGGTGATCGAGCCGCCCACGGACGAGTCACCAGAAGCGTGCGCGGAGCGCATCCGTCATGCGGCGGCGCGCGTCCGCTGCCGCCCACCAGTCGTCTGAGCGCCAGTGCACGCTGGCGCCCGCCACAGGTCGGAGGATCGTGCCCGGAGCAGCACCAGCATCCGCATCCGGCTGCATACTGATTAACATTGATGTGGTATTACAGAAATGGGCGAGAAAGCCCCTGGTCTTCAGCCAGGGGATGCATGGCCTCTCCTCCTTGCCGGTTTCTCGCTCCTGTGCGAGAATGGTTCCTGTGAGGCGGTCGCTTTTCAGCATCCCGCCCCGGATGGATGTGCCGCTTCGCGTCAACGGTTCGGGCCGGGCAGGCCCGTCGCGTAAAGCTGATCCAGTAGGCGCGGGTCCCGTTGCCTGATGCGCCTTCCCCGCTGGTCGCGAGAATCGTCCGCTTGCAAGCGGGAGAGTGTCAATGCCTCAGTGATAGTATTTGACTGGCTGACCGCCGCAGAGCATGGAGACAGGATGACCCCGCGACAATTTGTGCCCAAAGAAGTGGGAAACGGACTCTGGATGCTGATGCACACCCGGTATGGCGTACTGCTTTATGATCTGGGATGGTTTTCCTCGCGTGAGGCGGCGCAGATCAAGGCCCAGGAGATCGAGCGTACGGCGAGACCGGTGCGTGGCAGAATCACTCAGGACGTCGATCGCACGGCTCTCAACTGAGCACCCATCCACCTGATCCGGCAACGGCACGTCTGATACGTCCAGCGTCATGGCCTCTGCGTGTCAGCTCAGCGTGCTCTGAGTCCTTGCGCCTTAGGCTGGGTGTGTGTGCTATCGTCGGCCCTCTGCTCGGCCCGCTCCGTACCGCAAACGGTGGATGATACAAGATCAGGATGCTCGTTCGCGCTTTATAGGGGTGTCCGGCGGACACCCAGCGGACGCAGGCGCGGCGCATCAACCAGATGCGGCATGTTGCGGCCGGAAGTGGCGCGCGGTAGGCCTCTTGGCGCATTGCCCCGGTCACCAGGTCCCCTTTGTGGGTGGTTTGCCTGACTAGCCGTTACTTTAGGCCGATCTCAGCAGTTTAATCAGCCAAAGGACCAACCGCATAGCCGTCTGGATCCGGGTTGGCGAACCGCCCGGGCGGCCGTCAGGCGAGTCATACGACGCAGGGGCGTATGCACTCGGTCGCACGCGTTCTGGCGGGTGGCAGGAGAAGCACATCATGCAGAGGGGATTGGTGCCGGTGGAAGTCGGCGGTGGCTACTGGATGCTGGCGCACGCGAAGTACCAGGTGCTCGTGGACGACCTGGGGTGGTTCGCGTCGCGCGAAGCGGCCGAGAGCAAGGCGCGCGAGCTGGAACGCGTGCTGGGCGGAGTGCGGCGCTGGGTGGTGTTCGCTCAGGATGCGGCTGCGATGAACTGAGCGGCCGCATCGAGCCCGGCGTTGAAGACGACCATGCACAATAACGGGTCGCCCGGCCACACGGCCGGGCGACCCGTTATCCTTATCCTCGGCGTCCACAAACACCTGAGCGGACACTACACCTGGTGAGTGTATGCGGGCTAGCTTGCGCGCTTGGGCGCGGCCACCAGCTCGTAGGCGAAGACGCCCAGCACACCCCCGACGATTGGCCCGACAACGTAGACCCAGAACTGGCTCCAATCCACTTTGCCGTGGTAGAGCGTTTGAATGAGCGCCGGGCCGAAGCTGCGCGCCGGGTTGAGTGAGGCGCCGGTGACGGGACCCATCATCATGATAATGCCGGCGAGCGCCAGGCCAATGACGAGTCCCGCCCACCCGGTCGGCGAGCGCGGGTCCGCGGCCATGGCCGTGATGACGAAGAGGAAGACGAACGTGCCGATGGCCTCGGCGACGGCGGCCTGAATGGGTGAGGTAGACGCGGCGAACGCCGTGACGCCCATGCCGCCCGGCACGTTGGCTGCGCCGCTGCCAAAGATGACAATGATGCCGAGTGCGCCGATCACTGCTCCCACGAGCTGAGCGATGATGTACTCTACGGCCAGCAGTGGCTTGATCCGCTGCGTGGCCAGCATGCTCAGCGTAACGGCCGGGTTGATGTGACAGCCGGACACCTTGCCGATGCTGTAGATCGAAACGGCGAGCGCGATGGCGAACGCCAGGCCGACGACCCCGACGTCGGACTCAGTGGGATGGCCGTGGCTGAGCGTATTGGTCGCGGTGACGGCGCCCGCGCCAATCAACGTGAGAAATGCCGTGCCCAGTCCCTCGGCGATGAGCTTCTGGGCGACCGTTGGCTCCTCGCTGACTTTGATCCTTCGGGCAGCCGCGGTTCGCGCTGCTGACATGATGCACCCTCCCTTGCGACTCACTATGGTTGCAGCTACAGCCAGACCCGGAGAGCGAAACCCGCACCTGGAATATGGGCACTCCGCCGCAATCCCAACCGGCCGGCAGGCGTCACCGAATCCAGCACACGGAGCGCTCGCGTCCGCGCGATTCGCGGCAGGTGATGATCGGGGCGCGGCGGGACAATCGAGCGCCAGCCTCTCCAGTATAACCAACCGCTGAGCCACCGGTCAATTCCCCGCTCGCGCCTTGCCGGTGAGTGTTTCGCGGCGAGCGGACGTGGCGCCGCACCATGCGTCTTTGCTCAGGCCCAGCAGCGTGGGGTCTTCAGCCACCACCAGCATACGCCATGGTCCGGCCTGGGTGTCGTGCACGGCCGAGCATTCGTACTTCCTTGCCTTGGCATGCGCTGAGGCATGCGCTGATGTCCTCCACCGGTCGGCCGATCGTCTGCCTTCTGCTATGGGCCAGGCGCGCGGCTTCCAGAGCCGCGCCGAGTCCGCCCGTCCGCTGCCATTATCGGAGGCTCGATGGTTCCCGCTCTCCGCGCATCGGCCCGCCGGGAGGATGCTGCGGAAGGGCCCGCTCCCCTTGCGCACACGATCTTGACGGGCGACGGGGCAGCACGGCCACAGATGTGGAGGGACGTGCAACCCTGGCATGGATCCAGCGTAGGAAGTATGTAGGTGATTGCGACGCACCTACAAAAATGACCGATAGTGTCCTTGCCTTAGGCGTCGGCGCGCGGTATAATGTTGTAGACGCTAATAGCCGATCTACAGGATATGGCTGTTAGCGCCTGGCTATGTGGACGTTTCCGGGTTATAATAGTTGTAGGTGGACGCAATGGATCGACAGGATTGTTCCGGGTCGTGGCGCATCACCTACCATTTCGTTTGGGGTCCGATGCGCTCGAAGCCATGTCTCGTAGGCGATGTTGCCGAGCGGCTCGAAGAGTTGCTCGCGGAGAAGGTGAACAACCTTCCCCTCGAGACGTGCGCGCTGGTGATTCTGCCGGATCGGGTATACCTGGCGGCCAAAGCGCCGCCAACCGTCGCGCCCCACCATATCGTCTGTCAATTGAAAGCCCATACGTCGCGCATTTTGCGCGACGAGTTCCCGGAGCTGACACGCATCCCCACCTTGTGGACGCGCGCGTATGTGGTTCTGGCGGGCGAGACGTTGACGAAGGAGGACGTGCTACGCTTGTACGAAGCCACCCAACAGCCACGTCGCCCACGTGGGCGACCGCGCAAAGCGCTGGGGGAGTCGCCGGAGGCGACGCCATAACCCCGGCGGACCGGCGCGGCCGGGCACGCGGGAACGAGGAGCCTGAGGCGACTCCGGTTCCGAACCAACCAGAACATCAAAGAGGGACAATATAGACATGCCAAAGTGCGAACGTTGCAAGGTGAACGATGCGCGCGTGCGTCTCGACGCCATCAACAATGGCCGGCGCGAGCAACATTACCTGTGCCGCCAGTGCGCTGAGGAGCTGATGGGCGGCGAGACGGGCGACCCGACGAGCGACGGCCTGGGAGGCGCCTTCGGCAGTCCGGCGGGCGGGAACGGCTTCATGGGCTTTGGACCCAGTGGGGCGGCGCAGCCCGGCGGCACGGCCACCGCACAGCGCACCGCCGACAAGAACAGCAAGACGCCCACACTCGACCAGTTCGGCCGCGATCTGACGGCCGACGCGCGCGCGGGCAAGCTGGATCCGGCGGCGGGTCGCGAGCGGGAAATCCGCCGCGTGATTACCGTGCTGGGCCGGCGGCAGAAGAACAACCCGGTGCTGATCGGCGAGCCTGGCGTCGGCAAGACGGCCATCGTGGAAGGCATCGCCAGGCGCATCGCCGAAGGGCGCGTGCCTGCGCCATTGCAGGGCAAGCGCATTGTCTCGCTCAGCATGGGCGGGATGGTGGCTGGCGCCATGTTCCGCGGCCAGTTCGAGGAGCGCATCAAGACGGTGCTCGAAGAGGTGCGGCAAGCGCAGGACGTGATTCTGTTCATTGACGAGCTGCACACCGTGGTTGGCGCGGGGGCGGCAGAGGGCGCGGTTGGCGCGGCCGACCTGCTCAAGCCGGCGCTGGCGCGCGGCGAGCTGCGCTGCATCGGCGCGACGACGCTCGACGAATTTCGCAAGCACATCGAGAAGGACGCTGCCCTGGAGCGGCGCTTCCAGCCGGTGATGGTCGATGAGCCGTCCATCGAGGAGGCCGTGGCCATGCTCCAGCTGGTGCGCCCGAACTACGAGCAGCACCATCTGGTCAAGGTGAACGACGCTGCCATCGAGGCGGCTGTCAAGCTCTCCGACCGGTATATCAACGATCGTTTTCTGCCTGATAAGGCCATCGACGTGATGGACGAGGCGGCTTCGGCTCTGCGCCTGGAGGCAATGGAGCAGGGGCTGTCGACGCCGGAGCGCGTGGCTGAGTTGGAGCATGAGCTCAGTGCGGTGCAGTCCGAGAAGGAAGCCGCGGCCCTGGCCGAGCAGTACGAGCGCGCGGCGCAGCTGCGCCAGCGCGAGCTGCAGGTGCAGCAGCAGCTGGATGACGCCCGCAGCCGCAGCGGCGACGCTCAGGCGCTGGTGGTGACACCAGAGCTGGTGGCGAAAGTCGTGGAGCAGTGGACTGGGGTGCCCGTCAGCCAGATGCTGGAGGGCGAGCGGCAGAACCTCCGCCACCTGGAAGATGACCTGCGCCAGCGGGTGATCGGCCAGGACGAGGCGATCGGCGCGGTGGCGCGAGCCATCCGGCGGTCGCGGGCGGGCCTGAAGGATCCGAAGCGGCCTATTGGGTCGTTCCTGTTCCTGGGTCCGACCGGCGTCGGCAAGACGGAGCTGGCGCGCGCGCTGGCGGCGACGCTCTTCGGCGGCGAGGACGCCATGAT
>CAYQFU010000168.1:0-12473 GCA_964416775.1 uncultured Ktedonobacterales bacterium | reverse complement strand
CTGCCGGTGAGCTAGCAGTGGTACCACGCTCAGCCTGGTTACTGCCACTCCAGCCCGCGGAGACGTACAACCGCATCGTGCTTGACTTCCTGACTGCCCATTACGGACCTGAGCGCTCCACTCCCGGCAACGCTCCGTAGTTTGGTTTCCTTCAGTGGGCCGGCTGGTGGGGCGAGCGGCCAGTTCATGGGGGCCTGCCTGGGCTATCTACCTCCCGCGGAGTCCGAGGCGATCTACCAGTATTCAAACCAGGGGCTGACGTTGCCACTGGTCTGGTAAAAGGGGTGCAGTCCACGGGAATTGGAGCGTGAACATGCAGCTATTGAACGGGGCACACGTCGCGGTGTGGCTGGTAGGAGCGGGCATCGCTAGCGCCGCGCCAGTGTTCGTCCGTTGGCTCTTCAGGCGTGATTGTGCCTTGATGGCGATGCCCGTCGCAAAAGAAGTCCAGCGTCGATTACTGCTGGGAAGTGAGGCCCTGGCCGTGTGGGTCCTCAGCATTGACATGATCACGGCTCTTCCCGGTCTCGGTTGGCTCCTGGCCATATGGAGCATGGGACTAGCGGTCCTTGTAGCCTATCTGCTGGGATCGGCAGGTTGTTACCGCTGGATTGCTATCCGGCGGGAAGCTGATGACACGTCGACCAACACCAACCAACGGGGTGAAACTGGGCGCGACTGATTACCATCTGCACGTGCGTCCGACACGTTACACGATCTCTGCAATGACGTGCAGAACCGGCTGACCTGGGCCAGCAGCGCCAGCGGCACCGTGCCGTGCGGTGGCCTCAGGGACGGCCGGGTCGCTGACCAGGCAGAGCACTGTAGATACACAACGGCGCACTGCGGGATCCCGACAGGACATAGGAATAGCTGCCCCCTCGATCGCTCAGGTTGTGCTAGCGGTGCAACAACCTGGGCGATTGTTGGAGGCGAGGTCCAGGTGTATGATGCATCTCGTCAAGGTAGCGAGGCGGAGGGCCTGATGGATCTCGACCGCACGCACTACGTGCTCGCCGCTGTTTGGCCGCCATGGGATTGGACGCTCGACGTTCTAGGCCTGACGGTCATGCTCGTGGTGCTCTTCGCGGTCGTCGTCGTCAAATGGTACCGGCGCAGTTGGCAGTCCATCGGCATTCTCGCCGCTGGCTGGGGCCTGCTGCTGATCATTTGGACCGAAGCTGCCAAGAACGTCCCGGCGCTCGCGGGATGGCTGGGCCAAGGTGGCCTCAGTGTGATCCAGATTATCGGAGGGCTCGAGATAAACTGCGTGCTGTGGGGCTTGATACTGATCGTACGGCGCGCCGTTCGCCGTCAGCGACACACTGAATGAAATGCGCGCGGGATCCCGTGGGTAACAGCGCTTGGGGTGCCGCGCCGCGGACGACCGGGGTGGTGGGGAGCAACGGCACGTAGCAGCACACCGCCAGCTATGATGCCGGCGCACGCCCCATCGACCTCAAGCTGGTGCTCGCCAACGCCGGGGCGACGCAGTTCGAGGAGGCGGTCGGCTGTGACCCCCTGGGCAACGTCGCCGATGTGTGGACGACGGTGCCGGCGGGGACGGACTACCAGGCGTTCTGTTACGAAATATCGTGTTCGCACATGACAAAACCGCACCTGCTCGCCGGCCGGGGTGGTGGGGATGACGTAGCGGATCTCCACCTGCTCGTCGGTGACGACCACCCGGTCAATGAGTAACTCAATGAGCTGGCGCTGCTGCTCGAAGGTCGCCTGGGCGAGGTCGGCCTGGAGTGCGGCCGGAGAAGTTGTGGGAACGCTGAGTATGTGCGGGGGAGTCACTGAATCTCATGCCTCCGATCGTGTACTGGCAGCCACCCGGTGCAAGATCGGTGGACGTTGCCGCATATCGTCGATGTACTTCAGGGGGTGACCTGTGCCTCGGTTTAAGAGATCGCCAGTGACTTGGATACTTGGGTTTGTTGTTGTTCTGATGGTTATGGCAGGTGTCATCGTACTTGGATCGCTTGGTCCCATTAGCCCCTACCGTCAGGGGGCAGTCCGGGAATTGTACAAACAACTTGACGACCTGCCTCCCTATGACAGCAGCGTTACTGTGCAGACGCAGACAAGAACGTCACTTCTCGACTGGCCTGTGAAGATAGTGGTCGCCTATACCCTTCGAGGTACCTGTGAATCAGTACAGTCATATTACGGGCAGATAGCAACCGCAGATGGATGGACGCCGGATGAAAGCCTTCAGCGGATTCACACGGACAGCGACCCGTCACACGACGGCTTGCAGACCGAGTACCTCAAAACGAGCGACGGATATTCTCTTCAAATGGGTGTCGAATGCTTTATAGATCAGTCGTACTCCGCTGGATACGACGTCTATCTGCAGACACCGCCTGGCCGAAGAGCGACGACTCGACCTAAGTCTATGTTCAACACAGCAGACGTTCGCCGAAAGTTGGGCGTGTGTCCAGGAACGGGACGTGTGTAAATTGGGTGGTTTCTATCGCCGGTAGGCAGCCGGGCTGACGTCAGCCCGGCTGCGCGCGCTTGGTTAGCCCAGCGCGAGCGGCGCGGCCATGACCTCCTCCTTGGTGCGTTTCGCCAACGACTCGACGCCGAAGTAGCACCGGACTACCGGGCACAAATCAAGGCTCTGGGCGACGCAGTCGCTGGTCTGTTCGCGCGCCTGATCATAGTGACGACTCTCTGGTTGTATCCTATTATGTGGGACAGAGCGGCCGGTGAGCATGATATGCTCGCCCGCGCGGGCGCGAGTACGTTGAAACAGATGGTGTTTGGTGGTCGTGCTCAAGGCCAGAGCCGCGAGTTATGTGAGGGCGTGTAGGCGAGGACAAGGTCACGGCCCTGGATGTGTCTCGGCACTTGGACCTGGAAGGGAGCAGATGAGCCAGGACCAGGGACGGCGCAGATGGTCGGTGAAGGCAGGACTGGTAATAGGTGCCGTCGTGGGCGCCGAGGTAGGAACGAATCTGCGGTGGTGGCTCGTGAGCCCTACGATCGCACGTGCCCTGTCCCCGCGTGTGCTGGATGCGGTGCGGACGTGCAACCATTCGGCGAACTCTATGGTGGCCGTTGTCTATTATGGGATTCCCTTTGGACTGATTGCAGCCTGTACTACCGGACTAGGAGCTTTGGTGGGCTCTTGGGCGGTTGTGCTGTTCTACAAGTGGAGGACGCCAACCGGCTCGTAGGGCAGGAGACACGCCGCCTTGTGCTCCAACATCGCAGGTTGCGGGTGCGATTGCTATCCCGCCCGCCAGTTTCGCAACCAAAGATGGAGCGGCCTCCGACCGACAAGGTCGGAGGCCGCTTCGCCATTGAGAAGCCGCCCCGCTATCGGTGCCCATCCCCGCGGGTAACCCTATCTCTCCAGGCTCGAACATCCTTGCGTGTGCCGCGGCTCTCATTCTGAACAACACACAAAACACGATTTGTATGCTCGCACTTGACATTTCTTCTGTTAGAAAGTATTATTTTTAGCAGTCTAAAAAATATTTGTCCCAGTGTCTTGCCGCTCGATCGACAAGGAGGTTCCCATGACGCCGACGAAACGCCAGCAGCCGCAGCTGCCAACGCGCGCCATTGACTGCCTCAAGCTCCTCTACAAATTGCGCGAGCGCGGCGAGCGGGCGACGACCTCTGGGATGCGCGAGCGGCTGAGCAGCCTCGAGCCCACAGGACAACTCAGTGATGCGAGCGTAACGCAGCTCTTCAAGGCGCTGGCCGAGCAGGGCCTCGTTCAGCACACTCCCTACCGTGGCGTCGAGCTGACGCCCGAGGGCGAAGCGGTCGCCGCCGAATACGTCCGTCACCACCGCCTCCTTGAGCTCTACCTCGTCCGCCATCTGGGGTATCGCTGGGACGAGGTCGATGCCGAGGCCGAGCAGTTGGAGCACGCCATCTCGGAGGACTTCGAGGACCGCGTGGACGCGCTGCTGGGCCACCCAACCGTGGACCCGCACGGCGATCCCATCCCCACCAAGGACGGCGCGGTGGTCGTGCCGCCCACGCAGCCACTGGCGGCGCTCGCCGAGGGACAAGCTGCCGTGGTCCGACGCGTGAGTGACGACGATCCTGTGCGCTTGCGCTACCTGGCGACGCTCGACCTGGTGCCAGGCGCGCGTGTGCGTCTGCTGGAGCGTGCGCCTTTCGGCGGGCCTCTGCGCCTCGACGTCAGCGCCAGCGCGGGAGCGCCCGGGCGGCCTCAGGTGGTCGGTCCCGAGCTCGCAGCCACCGTGCATGTTGAGCTGCTGCACCCCGAGGACTGAGGTGCGGTGAGCAGGGAACCGGCGACCTGAGTGATGGAGGATGAGACGCATGCGGACGTATCCGGTCAACCCAACAGAGGCCCCCGATGGCGCCGTGCTCGAGCAGGTTCCCGCGGAGGCCGGGACGCGCGCGGCGGCGCGTGCCGCGCTCGAAGGACGCACTCGCGGGCTGCGCGCGATCTTGCCGTTCCTGGGTCCCGCCTTCATCGCCTGCGTGGCGTATATCGATCCGGGCAACTTCGCCACGAATATCCAGGGTGGCAGCGCCTTCGGCTACAACTTGCTGTGGGTCATCGCGCTCGCGAATCTCATGGCGATGCTGCTGCAGACGATGTCGGCCAAGCTCGGCCTCGCCACTGGCAAGAATCTGGCGGAGCTGGCCCGCGAGGAGTTCTCCCGACCGGTTGTCTACGCCATGTGGATCGTCTCCGAGATTATGGCGATGTCGACAGATCTCGCGGAATTCCTGGGTGCGAGCCTGGGACTCTATCTGCTCTTCCACATCCCGCTGCTCGTCGCCACTTTCGTGACAGGCGTCACCACCTACGCCATTTTGTTGCTCGAGCGCAAAGGCTTCCGCCCACTGGAGGCGGTCATCACGGCCCTGGTCGGAGTCATCGCCTTCTGCTATCTCATCGAAACGGTGCTCTCCCGTCCGAGCTGGGGTCAGGTCGCGTACCACACCGTCGTGCCCTGGCTGGGTGGGGGCGACAGCATCCTCTTCGCGGTCGGCATCATCGGGGCGACCGTTATGCCGCACGTGATCTACCTCCACTCCTCGCTGACCCAGATGCGCATCATCCCGCGCAGCGAGCGGGAGGCCCGGCGCATCTTCCGCTTTACCATCCCGGATGTGGTGATCGCGATGGGTCTGGCCGGCCTCGTCAATATGGCCATGCTCTACATGGCGGCCGCGACCTTCCATGCGCACGGGCGCACCGACGTAGCCGACATCACCAGCGCCTACCGGACGTTGACGCCCCTCCTGGGCGGCGCGGCCAGTCTGGTCTTCGCCGTGTCGTTGCTCGCGTCGGGGCTTTCCAGCTCGACGGTGGGCACGCTGGCGGGCCAGGTCATCATGCAGGGCTTCGTCGGCTTCACGATCCCCATCTGGGTGCGGCGGCTGGTGACGATGGTGCCCGCCATCATCGTGGCGGCCATCGGGCTCGATCCCACGCGCACGCTGGTCATCAGCCAGGTGGTGCTCAGCTTCGTGCTGCCGCTGCCGGTCATCACGCTGATCATGTTCACGCGGCGATCCGACCTGATGGGCTCGCTGGTCAACCATCGGGTCACGACGCTGTTCGCCGCTCTGTGCGGAGCGCTCATCCTGGCCCTGAACGTCCTGCTGCTCTATCAGACCCTTGGGGGCAAGATCCCTGGCCTCGCTAAGTAGGAGGCCGTCCCGCGCCTCACCCTCCCGCGAGCGCCTGCGCCCCCAAGAGCAGCAGCGCCGCCGCGCTCCATGCCTGCACGGCGCTCGCCCGCGCGTAATCGAAGAGCACCTCCGCGCTGCCGAGGTCGGGCGCCCGCACCCAGTTGGGCGGCAACACGCAGTAGAGCTCCACCGGGCTCTCGAACCGCTCGATGGCCGCGATCACCCGCCGGCCGATCTCCAGCGCATCCTGGTAGCGACCCATGCGCCACAGCGCCCCCGCCGCGATTGCCGAGTCGAACGGCCAGACGCTGCCGCGATGGTAGGATGTCGGGTCGAAGGCGTACGAGCGCGCGGAGAGCGTGCGCACACCCCACGACGAGAGCAGATCGGGCGCGAGCAGCCGGTTAGCCGTCGCCTCCGCCCGCTCGCCCGTGAGTCCACCGCACCAGAGCAGATGCCCCATGTTCGACGATACCAGCCGAACGGGTAGCTTCTGTGCCGTCAAGACCATCGCCGGACACTGTTCGCCCGCCAGCCAGAACAGGTCCAGTGCATCCCTGATACGCGCGGTGCGCCGCGCCAGCTCCTCCTGGAGCGCCGCATGCTCGCCGCGCGCCTGCAGCAGCGCCCCGACGCCCTCGAATGCCGCGATGGCGTACCCTTGCAGCTCGAGCCAGGCGGCGGGTGGCCCCACCAAACCGCCACCCACCAGCGGCGCCGAGTCGAAGCTGTCTTTCCACACCTGGTTATGCAGTCCGCGACCCTCAGGCTGGCGCGGCTGCACCTCCACCAGGCCGTCGCCGTCGGCATCGCCATACTCCAGGCACCACTGCAGCGCCGCCGCGACGTGATCCCACAGACTCTCCACGATCGCGTGCCCGCCAGCGCCCCACTCCCATACCATCGCGACCGCCATCAGGAACAGATATGTGGCGTCCGTCGAGCCGTAGTAGCGGCCATCCACCATGGGCCACTGGCTGGCGACCAGCCGCTCGGGCGGTTCCGGCCAGAACTCGTGGACGATCTTCCCCGGCTGCTCTTCGTTGGCGGGCCGGTCGCGCGATCCCTGCGTGGTCGCCAGCGCGCGCAGGCTCCGCTCCGCCAGCTGCCCCACCCAGCGCGCCAGCTCGCCATCCTGTGGCCGCCGCCGCGCCGCCTCCAGCGCCAGCATCACCGACCACAGCGTGTCGCGGCCGTACACCGCGTGAAAGAGCCCCGCGGCGCTGCTGGCCCGCAAGCCGCTCGGCGTTTGCAGCTCATCCAGCCACGCCCGAGCACGCTCCACCCACCAGGCGGCGGAGTTGCTCGGCTCCGCCGTCCGCGCCTGATCCTCGCCCATGCCGGGTCCCTCCATCGGAGTTCCCATACGCTACCGACCGGCCAGGCCGGAGGTCGAGATGCCGCTGATGAAGTAGCGTTGGAAGACGAAGAACAGGATCACCAGCGGGACGATGTTGACGATCGAGCCGGCTAGCAGCAGGTTGTACTGCGTATAGTACTGCGAGTGGAAGAACGCCAGGCCGACCGTCAACGTGTACATCTTGTTGTCCGACATCACCAGCAATGGCCAGAAGAAGTCGTTCCACGCGCCCTGGAAGGCGAACAGGGCCACCGCCGTCAACGCGGGCCGCGCCAGCGGCAGCACCACCTGGACGAACGTGCGCACCGGTCCCGCACCGTCGATCATCGCCGATTCCTCCAGCTCGCGCGGCAGCGTCTTGAGGAACTGGGTCATCAGGAACACGGAGATCGGCCCCACTGCCGCCGGGATCAGCAGCGCGAAGTAGGTGTTCGTCAGGTGGAGGTTATAGGCCACCAGGAACTTCGGAATCATGATCAGCGCGCCGGGGATCATCATCACGGCCAGCGTCAGGCCGAACAGGATGTTCTTCCCGGGGAAGTTCATGCGTCCGAAGGCGTAGCCCGCCATCGACCCCAGCAACACGTTCAGCGCCGCCGACCCGATGGCGTAGATCAGCGAGTTCACCATGTAGCGCGGGAACGCGGTGCCAATGCCCGTGAAGATCGTGTTGTAGCTCGCCATCGTGAACCCGTGCGGGGGAATGATGCTTGGCGGCCACGTCAGGATGTCCGCGTACGTCTTGAACGACGAGATCAGCGAGAACACGAAGGGCGCTAGCGAGAACACTGCGTAGAAGATCAGGACGGCGTACAGGAGGACACGCCCGGGGCGTATTGCCGGGCGTGCGGGCTCCTGCCGCGTCGCGGCGATGCTTCCCGCTGCCTCGTGGGTCTGGCTGATGCTTGCCATGGTCTCACCCCCCTCACCTTCGGTTAGTACTCGATCTGCACGTCGATGTATTTCTTCTGCAGGATCGTCAGGCCGAAGATGATCACGAACAGCGCGAATGCCTCGGCGCACGCCAGGCCCATCAGGTTCTCCTGGAATGCCGCGTTGTAGATCTCCAGCACCGGCGTCAGGGTCGCGTTCACCGGGCCACCGGCCGTCATGATGAACGCCTGGTCGAACATCTGGAACGCGCCGATCGTGCCCAGTGCCACCACCACGAAGGTCGTCGGCCGCAGCAGCGGCAGGGTGATGTTCCAGAGCAGACGCCAGCTGTTCGCGCCGTCCACCTTCGCCGCTTCATACAGCGACTGCGGAATGTCCTGCAGGGCGGCCAGGTACACGATCATGAATGTCGGGGCGGTCGTCCAGATGTTCAGCAGCATCAGTGCGGGCAACGCGGTATGCGTATCTTCCAGCCAGGCCGGCCCATGAATGCCAAGCCATGAGAGCACGAAGTTGATCGCACCCTGCGGCTGGTAGAGCCAGAGGAAGATCAGCGAGATGGCCACCGAGGAGGTCAAAGCCGGCAGGTACATCGCCGTGCGGAAGATGCCGAGCCCGCGCACCTTCTGGTTGAGCAGCATCGCCAGCGCCAGCGCCAGCACGGTCTGCAGGATGACCACGCCGGCGGCGTAGTAAATGATGTTGCGCACACTGATGATGAAGTTGCCGCTGTGGGTGATGTCATACCAGATCACCCGGTAGTTGTGCAGGCCCGCGAAGGACGGCACCGTGAAGCCAAAGTTGACCTTGAAGAAGCTCAGGTACAGCGCGTAGAACACCGAGACCAGCGTGAACACGGTCAGGATGATCACGTATGGCGCGATGAAGCCCCAGGCTGCCATCCACTCGCGCGTCTTGCGCCCCGAGACACGATACCGGGGCTTGCTGAGGCGGGCAGCTCGTTGAGGTTCGGCCCGCTCTGGGACGCCCACTACCTGTGCCATATGCTGTGCTCCTTTTGAAGGCCGCGCCAGGAGTATGCACCTCCCTCGGGCGACACCTCATGCCCGTTCTCGGTGATCGCGTTCGCCTGGTCGACGGGCGCATCGGGATGCTGCCGTATGCGCCCGTCCCGGCGGAAGCCCGGCCGGCGACGTGACAACGGCTCGCTCGCCGCTGGCTTCGTGCCCCGGCGCCGACCTTCGGCCGCCAGTGGTTCTCTCGATCCGAGGAGAGAAACCACACGAGCGGACACTTGTGCAACTGTCGCGCCAGGACGAGAAAAGCCCTCAGAGTGCCCGCTCGGTGTCTCGCGCCGGCGTCGGCGCGCTACGACCCATTCTGCTGGATCCACGTATCCACTTTCTGACCCGCTTGATCCAGTGACGTCTTCACATTGGCGTGGTTCAGCATGATCGCCTGCAGCGCGGTCGTCGTGTCGTTCACTACCTCCGTCTGCGCCGGCCCGTAGAACCACGAGTGGCCGCCCTGAGCGTTCAAGAGTAGCTGTTTCACGTTCTGGTTGAGCTGGGTGGATTGGTTCAGCCACGACGCCTGCGACGTGACCAGCGATTGGATGGTCGGCAGCGCGAACCCAGCTTGCAGCACCTGGCTCTCGAACGACTGGTTGGTCATCCACTCCACCAGCTTGGCCGCGGCATCGGCATGCTTGGTGCCGGCATAGGCGCCCCACGCATTGGTGAAGAGCAGATTACTCGCCTTGCCGTTCGGCGCTTTGGGCATCGGCGCGATGCCGTACTGCACGTTCGGGAACGATTCAGTCATGAAGGGGATCATCCAGCCGCCCTCGAACGTCATCGCCACCCGCTGATTGCCGAATGCATCGCCGTTCCACCCGGCGCCAACGTCACCTGGCAGCACCCCCGTGCCCGCGCTGCGGAACGAGGACCACCACGTCGCCGATTGGACGCCCGCCGAGCTGTTGAACGTCGCCGACTTCCCATCGGAGGAGAGCACGGAGCCGCCCGCCGCATACATGAATGCCATCCAGCGCGCGGGATCGGCGGATGTGGCGATGCCGTAGACCTTGCCATTGGGACCCTTGATCCCCGTCAGCTTCTGCGCCGCGTTCTGCACGTCGGTCCACGTCCAGCTCGCGTCCGGAGCGGCGAGACCCGCCTGCTGAAACAGCGTCTTGTTGTAGACCAGGCCGAGCGTGCCGAAGTCCTTCGGGATGCCGAAGACGGAGCCGTTGGCGCAGTCGAAATCATGCATCAGCTGCGGGTAATAGGCCGATGGATTGATGTTGTCACGCTGCAGGTATGGGCTCAGATTCAGCAGCTTGCCCGCCGGGACATAGGTCTGGGCCATATTCTGGTCCACATAGAACACGTCGGGCACATTGCCGCTCGCCACATTCGCCTGCATCTTCTGATCGTAGTTGCTGGGGATTGGCTGGTAGTCGATCTTGATGTTGGGGTACTTCTGCATGAACGAGTTGAACCCCTGTTGATCCAGGTTGATCTCGCTCTTATCGGCCCCCCACGTCGAGACCACCAGCGTGATGTTGCCACTCTCCGGGGATGCGGCCGTGGTGGCTGTGCTCGACGGGCACGCGACCACGCTGTTCTTGGGACCCAGCGCCCCGCTTGCCGCGCCCGAAGACCCCGAGCTAGCGTTTCCGCCACCACAGGCGGCCATGAGTGCCACCAGACTGACCACTCCCACGACGCTGAATGATTTCCGTACACTTGGTATGCCGAGCCACCGCATGTGTTTGGCTCCTTTGCCTGGCTCCCCGCTCACTGCTGTGCGTGGAACCCCTCACTGCTGCCCCGACCGCTGTGCCGGGGGACAATATCCACATGACGATACTCAGATGCGCGCGGCTCGCGCCCGAAGGTACGCTCCCTGGACGCACGACGCGTCCATCGGCCGGACGGCTTACGTAAGCCGTCCGTCTGCTTCGCCGTAGATGGGTGCGCTGCGTGTCGCCATGCGCACCGCTCTATACGAACGCCTTGGTTGTTTCTGGATCGAACACGTGGACTTTGGAGGTGTCCACCGTGAGGGTTACGCGATCGCCTGGTCGAATCGCCACGTCCGGATCCAGCCGCGCTGTCACGGCCCGTGTCTCCGCCCCCTCCGGAATCAACACGCCGGGCACCTGCAAATGCACCAGCTGCTCGTTGCCCAGGTGCTCCACCACGTCCACCCGCCCTATCAGCGTCGTATCCACCGCGCCTTCCCCTGCCCGCATGTCTTCCGGCCGGATGCCCAGCACCACCTCACGCCCCTCCGCCGTGGCATGCCCCAACAGCCGCTCGGCGGGTTGGCCCGTCAACACCAGCCGCCGCGCCTCCGCCCCCTCGCCCACCCGCATCACCGCCCGCTCACCATCCCGCTGCAGCCGCGCCGCGAAAAAGTTCATCGCCGGACTGCCAATGAAGCCCGCCACGAAGAGGTTGGCTGGCGTGTCGTAGAGCTCCTGCGGCGTGCCCAGCTGCTGGATCACCCCGGCGTTGAGCACCGCGATGCGGTCGCCCATCGTCATCGCCTCCACCTGGTCGTGGGTCACATAGACCGTGGTGGTGCGAATGCGCAGGTGCAGCCGCGCGATCTCCGCCCGCATCTGCACCCGCAGCTTGGCATCCAGGTTGGAGAGCGGCTCGTCCATCAGGAAGACCTGCGGCTCGCGCACGATGGCCCGGCCCAGCGCCACGCGCTGGCGCTGGCCGCCGGAGAGCTCTTTGGGCTTGCGCCGCAAGTACGACGTGAGCCCCAGGATGTCGGCGGCTTGCTGCACGCGGCTGTCGATCTGGCTCTTGGCGGTATGGCGCAGCTTGAGGCCGAAGGCCATGTTGTCGTAGACGCTCATGTGGGGGTAGAGGGCGTAGTTCTGAAAGACCATGGCGATGTCGCGGTCCTTGGGGGCCACGTCGTTGACCAGGCGGTCGCCGATGAACAGCTCGCCGTCGCTGATGTCTTCCAGCCCGGCGATCATGCGCAGCGCCGTACTCTTGCCACAGCCCGAGGGCCCCACCAGCACCAGAAACTCCTGGTCGAGGATCTGCAGATTGAGATCGCGAATGACGTCGACGGTCTGGCCGTACCGCTTGTACACGTGCTCGAATTTGACACCTGCCATAGCATCCAGCCTCCAGGCTCCTGCGATCGCCGGTCGAAGGTGACCGGCCGATAGCTCCGTAGACTGCACCGGGTACGCGCGCGCACATTTCTTGCATTCGGATCACGTCCGGATCACGTCGCACCAGTGTGATCGGCCTGAAAGTCGGGCCTGGACCGGGCGCGTGGCCGCAGTGGACCGATACGAAATGGGAGAGCGCATGTTGCTGGGCGGCTTCACGCATCAACTGTGCCACGCACGAGCGATTTCAACGTCCGAATGCTCGACGTGGTTCAGGCGGAGAGTGGGTTCTCGTACAGGCAGGCCTTGCGCGGAGAGGACCGGCCCGCGTCCCTTCCGCCAACCTGCGTCCACGCTCCCCACTCCCGCCACGACGGAGGTAGTGGGGCTCGGGGTAGGGGCGGGCAGCGACTTCCCTCTCCGTTGCGCGCCCCTCGCTCCATGCGCGCCACAACTTCCCTCTCC
>CAYQFU010000167.1:0-12494 GCA_964416775.1 uncultured Ktedonobacterales bacterium | reverse complement strand
GCGACGGCGGGCATGCGCACCACCACCGGGTTCCCGCCGCTGGATCACGTGCCCCAGGAGGACAGCACGGTGACGGCCCGCCTGCGGGCCGCGGGCGGCATACTTGTTGGCAAGACGAACGTGCACGCGATGCTGGGCGACCCCGCGCAATCCATCAATCCAATCTTTGGCCGCACCAACAACCCCTGGAATATCGAGCGCACGCCGGGAGGGTCGAGCGGAGGCGCGGCGGCGGCGCTGGCATCCGGAATGACCCCGTTCGAGATCGGCACCGACCTGTCCGGTTCGCTGCGCATCCCGGCGCATTTTTGTGGCGTGTTCGCTCTGAAGCCGACCGAGCATCGCGTCCCGCTCACTGGGCTCATCCCCGGACTCTCGACGCCGCGCAGCGTCCGCATCATGTCTTGCATCGGTCCAATGGCACGCGCCGTCGAGGATCTGGCGCTGCTGTACGCGCTCCTCGCCGGGCCGGATGGGCGCGACACCGAGGTGCAGCCCGTGCCAGTCGACCCGGTGCCTCACATTGACCTCAAGGACCTACGGATCGCCGTCGCGCCCACCTTCCCAGGGTTCCCGGTCGCGGCGGAGGTGCGCGATGCGGTCGTCGCCCTGGCTCAGCAGCTGGAACGCCTGGGTGTCGTGGTCGAGGAAGTGACACCGTCAGAAGTGGACCTCAACCGCGAGGTCGCGAGCGCCGGTGAATTGATCATGATGATGACCGGCGCATTCCAACCGGACGAGCAGGAACGACCGACCACTCTCGCACAGTACCTGGATGCGCTGCACCGGCGCGACCAGTCCATCATCGCCTGGGAGCGCTTCTTCGGCGCGTGGGATGCGCTGCTGTGTCCGCCGTCCATGATGGCGGCGTTTCCGCACTGCGAGCCGGGATCACCCCTGTTCGTCGACGGTCAGGAAGTCATCTACTGGATGGTGAGTGCCCATGCCACCGTGTTCAATTACACCGGTCATCCGGCGGTCGTGCTCCCGTCTACGCGCGATCAGAGCGGCTTACCCATTGGGGTGCAGCTGGTCGGACGACGCTGGGATGACTCGCGCCTGCTCGCAATTGCAAGCGCTCTCGCGGACGTGACCGGCGGATTCCGACGACCACCCGGCTACTAACCATACGACCCACCGATTGGGCACTTGTCAGCACTTGAGGGCGCAGCCGAGTGATACCATCTTAGGGGTGGATATTGTAGAATGAGGCATGGCACGACATATCAAGCTGGCGGCGCATATGCGTCCGGAAGAGTTGGAGCAGCGCGCCCGGCAGGCCACGGAGGCCGGCGCGGCGCGGCGCTGGCAGATCCTGTGGCTGCTGGCGCGCGGGCACACGGCCACCCAGGTGGCTGAAGTGACCGGGTATTCGGCGTACTGGATTGGCCAGCTGGCGCGCCGCTATAACGAAGAGGGGCCCAGCAGCGTGGAGGACCGCCGGCATCAGGCTCAGGGGCACCGCGGGACCTTATCGGCGGAGCAGGAGGAGGAGCTGCGCCAGGCGTTGCAAGGGCCCGCCCCCGCGGGCGAACTGTGGACCGGGCGCACGGTGGCCGAGTGGATTAGCCAACAGGTTGGTCGGCCAGTCTCGTACTGGGTGGGCTGGGCCTATCTGCGCCGGCTGAGGCTGCGCCGGCCGCGTCCGCGGCACGTGAAGGCCGATGCTGCCGCCCAGGCGGCATTTAAAGGGGGCTCCGGCCCCTTCTCCGCCAGGTAGCAGCCGCGTTTCCGCACGCGCAGGTCGAGCTGTGGGCCAGCGACGAACACCGCGTCGGCTTGAAGCCCATCGTGCATCGGGTGTGGGCCTTCCCCAGCGCCCGGCCGGTGGCGCCGGTGCAGCACCGCTACCAGTGGCGCTATCTGACGGCCTTCGTCTATCCTGCCTCGGGCCGCACCGTCTGGTTTCTGCTGAGCGAGGTCAGCACCGAGCTGTTCGCCGCCGTGCTGGCGGCGTTCGCCCGCAGCGCGGGAGCCGGGCCAGACAAAGAGCTCGTGTTGGTGCTCGATGGGGCGGGGTGGCACACCAGTCCCCACCTGCCCGTGCCTGACCACGTCCACTTGCTGATCTTGCCGCCCTACTCCCCCGAGCTCAACCCTGCCGAGCATCTCTGGCCGCTCACCGACACGGTGCTGGCCAACCGCCATTTCGCCTCGATCGAAGAGCTGGAACAGGCGCAAGCGGAACGCTGTATCGCGCTGCTGGGCCGACGATCTCATCCGCTCGACGACCTGCTTCCACTGGTGGCCCCGGCGCATCCGCAAACTCCAACCACTCAACTCAAGTTAGTATTACCCCTTTCTATCATCTCGGGATCGACGCCAGGAAAATCCAGCCTTTGTGGGCTGCGAGGTACCAAGGCAAGCGTCCATCATGCCGTCCGCTCTCCACAGCCATGACAGCGAGCAGGCAAAGCGGCCCTGTCCCAAGATGACAGAAAGGGGGTTACACGTGAGTGATTGGAGCGTTATGGCTCTTGAATCGACTTCGTTTCGAGAGTACGCATCCAGAGAGCAAAGAGCCTAGGGAAGACGCGAGGCATGGATGATGAACGTTTCCTTCACACAACCAGAGAAACAGCTCTCACCCTATGTTGCTCTCATCTGGGTCTTTGAAAGTCGCTTTGGAGTGCCACTTGCCGACAGCAGGATTATCGTGCCCGATGGCAGAGCCAAAATCATTGTTCCCTACAGAAGTTCGTTATGTGCCGCTGTCACTACTGGACTCCTCAATGCGCGAGAACATCAGATCTTCTTGGTGGGAATCCAGAGAAACCCGACGACCATTGTTTCAACGGCAACGGATACGGGCACCATTGGCATCGAATTGACTCCTAAGGGATTGTACCACTTGTTTAAGCTGAATATGCACGAAATCACCGACCGTATGGTGAGCTTCGAAGAGTTGTTCGGCCCGAAGGGAGCAAGACTCCAAGAAAGGGTCAGCGACGCGGAAGACCCTCAGGAGAAGATAGCGATTCTTCAGAGCGCCTTGATGCACCTGCTTCGACAGAACGAAAAGGAATATACGCTCCTTGACCACACCGTTGATCTGCTCGCCCAGACTCATGGAATGATTCGCGTCCAAGAACTCGCTACTCATGTTGGCTACACTAAGCGCTACTTGGATCAGCTCTTTCAGCAGCACGTTGGTGTGTCGCCAAAGTCGCTCGCTAGCATCCTGCGGTTTCAGGAGGTGTACCAGGGTTGGATGCGGCACGCATCACCCACCGTGTTTCGCGACCAGTGGCCGGCATACTATTATGACCAGTCTCACTTCATTAAGGAGTTTAGGCGCTTTACCGGATTTGCGCCGGAGCAATATGCTGGCATCGTCAATGAATTTGGCAGGGCCTTCTCTGCCAAGTCATAGTTCCCCTTTTTACAATACGGCGCTTCAACTTCACGCTATACTTCACGCCGAGCAATCGCACAGTTATCAAGGGTGGAGCTGGATACCATGATACCTGAAGACAGAAAGCGCACGGCGCACAAGGCACTGGTCACCCGAGTCCTCGAAGGAGACGGCAAGGCATCCCGCGCGCAGCGGCGTGCCGCATTCGAGAACATTGAGCTTGCCGAGCCGCTGCGCACGTTGTTGGATAGGGTCGCCAGGCAGCCAACACGAGTCACCGACGGGGACATCGTCGCCGTTCTTTCGTCGGGCCTGAGCGAGGATCAGATCTTCGAGCTCGTGGTCTGCGCCGCCGTCGGTCAGGCCACGCGGCAGTATGAGACGGCGCTGGAAGCCCTGGCTGAGGCCATGACCGACGAGAAAGGGAGTAAGCATGCGTCTGAAGATCCTCAATAGTGGCTACGGGTTCGGCACGAAAGTGCTGTTTGCGTTGATTCGTACCGTCTCGCGTCACCCGGTTCCTGATGCCGCCAAGCTGGTGTATTACCGCCCCGAATTCTACGGTGCGCCAATGAAGGAGTTCACCCAGGAGGCGATGCGCGGACCTTCCGCGTGGTCGGTTGGCGACCGCGAGTTGATGGCGGCATACGTGTCGCAGATGAACGAGTGCGCATTTTGCATTAGAGCGCACACGGCGACGGCGGCCACTGCGTATCACGATGAAGCCAAAGTTCTTGCCGTGCTTTCCGACCTTGAGACCGCTCCTCTTGAGGAGCCACTCCGGGCAACTTTGCGTCTGCTGGGCAAACTGACCCGCGAACACACGGTCACTGCGGACGATATGCGCGCAGTGCTGGCTACTGGTACCTCGCGCGAACAGATCGAGGATGCGCTGGCGGTCAGCTTCGCGTTTAACACGACTGACCGGCTGGCCGATGCGTTCGGGTTCTTCGTGCCTGGACCCAAAGCCTTCGAGGCCGGCGCGCGATTCTTGCTCAGCCGCGGGTACCAGTAGCATACACTCCCTTCATGCAGACGAGGGCCAGCCCGTGGCAGGGGCGATGCGTCCATCAAGGATATGGACCAGGACTCCCGCCGAGTCGCAGGTTCGTACGTATCCCTACCGCTTGTAATACCAAATTGATCCAGGCCGTTGGAGTATCGTAATCAACTAGGCAGCGACTGGAGGCCGTACCTCGCGTGGCCCTCTCGTAGAGAGGCCATCAACGTGGGGTGGCCGCTCGTCATTCTCCAACGACTTGGGCAAAGTTGGTATGATCCCGCTTCTGTTATGTTGGGAGAGCCAAGCGGAAAGTGTTGACGAGCGAGCCGAGCGCGGCAAGGCCGCGCTGTTAATCTCGCTCGGTGAGAAGTTGGAAGAACAGCGATGCCAGCACCGCAAGAAAGAAGTAGCCGGTTATGGCTGACAGCGCCAAGATGATCTGAGTGCTTGTCCCTCCACAATAACGCGCAATCTGCGAGTCAGATCCTAGAGAAGAGAGATTGGTGATGGCGAGATACAGATAATGCACGACAGTTGCGGGGACATCAGACCAATTGCCAACCTGTACGTTCGCTTCTTTGCAAAAGTGTGCAGAGGTATTTGTTATTCCGGGGTTGAAGAAGTCATTCAAGAAGAACGTAAGTGCTGCCACGATGATCGCGGCCAGAGCAGTTCTCGTGAATCGCATTGGTCGTGTGCCGTACCCAGTGGTGAACCAGAGAGCGGAATACCCCACCGCGGCGAATGGCTTGTGAGACCGAATGCTCTCTTTACGCAACACATCGAAGTACGCATACCTCAAAGCATCGTGCGCGTCAGGCGCAGCCGGGGCCCACCCCTTCTCACGGGCATCTACCTTAGAAGGGCCGAACTCAGCACTCAGAACACGCAATCGTTGTCCATCGCCAAACTGCTTGCGAAAATACCAGACACCCGTGAGGGCATGCAATTCTTGGTCCCATCCATCCAACGTATCCAAGTAGTTCTTGATTTCTGCTTGAACATCCGACCCGATCGATGGACGATCCATCGGCACGCCCTTGCGCGCTTGGGAATTGCTGACTGCCCGTAGCCGATACAGGAAACTCTCGAGCCAAAGCAGCATCAGCGAATGAGCTTGTTGCGTGAGAAGTGTCAGGTGGAAGCGTCGTCCGCTCTCCTGCGCGGTCGGCTTCCGGCTCTTCCAATCTTGCCGAGCCTCCTGTTCGGTACGATACTGCACAAAGTGGTCACGCCAGAGCCGCTCGGCAGCCAACAGTATGAGTCCACAAAGACGATCCCAGTTGAGGGTGGTCTGCGCTACCACATCCATCAGGTCGGTTGCTAACTCGTCCTGTTCGAAAGTGTCAAAAGTCTGATTGAGTGACAAGATGCTTTCAAGAACGGTCGTGGCACTATCGATTTCCTGCTGCTCTCCTTCATCAGGACCTGCGGATGATGCCGTCAGGCTTTCGTCATCACCAGTTATGCTTTGCGCAAGCCGGTCCATTCGTGCTTTGAGCACGTCGTAGAGGGTAATAGAAGCTTCCGGTTTCAGGCGGAAAGAATCAATGAGCAATCGCCGCACTTGACGGTCGTGCACACTGTGCACCAAAACGGCATGCACTGCCGTTTTCCTGTCATCATACTGCTCCGCCGAGTCTAATAGCGTCCGTACCTTGGCATCTTCCCTCTGCGACACAGTTAGCGCGATTTGGATGGCCACGAGCACCCCCTACTCCACCCGGTTCGCCACAATTTGGATCGTCTGCCGAATGGCTGACTTGAGCTCGTCATAGGTATTTCCCCTTCGGGGGATCTTTGGGATTACGAAGGTGTTGGCGCGACCTTTCAATCGTGTGCCAACGTCATCAGCAGCCGCGGAAAAGACGATGATAGGGACGTTGAGCGCCCACAGCTCTGGATGCATCGACGACTTCGATGAGAACCTTTGCAGGATGTAGTCATCGATCCGCACCATTTCCCCTCGCTCCATTTGGAGATCAAAGCAGATGATGAGTCCGGGATCATCTTTAAGTTCCTCGATCCGCTGCTCTATCTCTGCGTGCCGGAACGCTTTGACGATGTTGACAGGGACTCCAATATCTGCAGCGACCGCCGCAACATACCCTGCAACTGTTGCCGCATGTTTGTAGTTATCTTCGGCTAGGAGAAACGTGATGGGCATGATCGGACTCCTGTTCCTAGCGCACTACCTGGATCAGCGTGACAAGCCGTCCACTGCTGGGAGATAGAGGTAGAAGACGTTACGCGTGTTGTCAGGAGTCGGCTGGTAGTCAACCCGTCCACCCAAGCGATCGGCAATTTCGCGTACTTGAAATAAGCCTACGCCGCTTCCCATTACGTTCGGCTTCGAGCTCTTTGATCTGAATTTCAGATCAAATAAGAGTTCACGATCGAGCGGGTCAATGGGATCACCGCTGCTGCTCACCGCAAATACGACGGCACCTGGCCTGTTCACGTCTGCTCCATCATAGATCCGCACGCGGATGTCATCACGCTGGCTGTATTTGATCGCGTTTTCAACGTAATTGAAGAGCGCCGCATCGATAAGCTTCCTGCGGTTCGGTCCGCCTTCAACAAACAGAGGAGTCGCAGGACGTTCCCAAACTACCGTATAGTCGCTAACTGCGCGAGCGAGGGTATTAATAGGCCCTTCCATATCATCGACAATCGTCTCGACGTTGATGACCTCGCCCGTTCCCTGCTCCGGCTCAAGCTCCTCATTCGAGAGATCCAAGAACCAGTAGAGCAAGTCTCTCGCCAAGCGCACCAGAGAATCAAGTTCGCTCATCTCGGCGCCAACCTCGTTGGCAGCGCGACGCACGGTGGCAAGATCAGAGGCGGATTGTGCCTCGCGCACCGGCAGTTTCATCTTGTCCATTGACTCCAACAAAGGCACGAGCGCCTTGCTGAAATTATGTGCGACTTGTTCAATGAGGTCCTTCCGAGCCCCGAGCAACGCCAAACTGTGCAAGCCGTATACGACGGATTGCGCAAACGGGCGCAGTGTCTCTTTGTCGGCCTCGCTGAACTCTGAGCGCCGCGGCGAAGCTATTGCCAAGAAACCGATCACTCGATCCTGCTTGGTTCTACCTTCCACCGGCTGCAGCATGGGTACGCAGATCATGGAGCGCGCTTCTGGCCAGGGTGAGAGGTCGCGCTGCTCGGCAGTTTGCATCTGCAGCGTATCCAATATCAGCACCGGTTGGCGATCGATTATCGCGTCGCGAAAGACGGAATACCGTACCGCTGAACTGTCGCCATCGTTCCCTGCGTCATAGGAGATAACATCATCAACATAGCTCATCGAGAACGTCCGGCTGGAGATGAGCACCTCGGGATTCCGTGTCGTGCGCAAAAGCACAAGCTTCGACCATCCGGTCCGAATATCCGCCAACTTGGCTGTCTTCACCAGGACATCCCGCACATAACCATCGAGATCAGGCTGTTCAATCCTGAGTATCGACGTTTCAAAGTCCCTTAGTTGATCGGTGAGCAAGCGTCTGAGGCGTAGCCGAGTGACCACCAGGAGCTCGGAGATCATTGTACTTGCCCGCTGGCCGAGATTGACGTACTCCGGCGGATATGCGTCCTGCCGATCGGCCTCGAAATTCAAGACACCGACAATACGCGCCCCCTCATAGACTGGAATAAAGAGACCGGACAGGCTATCGCGTGGCCCTCCATCCGTGAAATACTCCTGCGGCCGTGACTTCAAGTCGTTGAAGACAAATACCTTCCCCGTCCGAAACGCCTGGGCAGACACACCCTTGGTGATTGGGAAATAGCGCACGGCCGTCTCTGCAACTTCGGCAGGGTCGGTGGAGACCATGTAGTAGAGAACACCATGTTGTGTGTCAACTTGCTCCTCGGGGGTGTAAGCGTTCATACCAATCAAAATTCTTCCAACCGATGACTTGGTAATCAGCCGGACTTCTTCCAGAACTCGTTGGAGCATACGATCACGCTCAGGTCGAATACGCTCCATCTTCGTCGTATTGCGAATTTTCTGGTTGCTCGCTTCAATGTCCCGAGAGAGCGTCTCCAGGTTAAGCTCCAGCTGCGTCTTCCGCGCCAGCTCGACCGCGATTAGCACGAATGCCGTTTGTCCCGCGAGGAACTCGACCCAGTTGGTGTGTTCACTCGTATAGTGATGCGAACGCAGTGATTCAACATCAAGCGCCCCAATTGTTTCGTCACCGCGCTTCATGGGTGCGGCAAGCTCGCTCTTCACGCCTTTGTAATACGGCACGAAGCCTGGGCTCGCCATGTCCGATTGGATGTCCACATCCATCGCGATCGTACCGGTTGTATAGGCTCTCCCCGTGATACCCTCGTCAGAGAGCCATCGCGGTGGCAGCGCATCAATGTGATCTCCGATTTCTCGATGTACCGTCAGGTAGGTTGGGCCCCCAGGAGTGACCTCTGGGAGGACGATAGCGGCAACTTCAGACCCTGTGTGGGCGCGTGCCCAATTGAGGATTTTGTCGTAGATCTTCTGGACAAATGCGTCGATATTTACACGGGTAATATTCTCGACTTGATCTGGGTAGAGTTCCTGCAAATCGCGAAGCAACTCCTGTGAGAGCGCTAGCTGTTGCGCAGAGCGCCTCGCTGCCAAGATTTCCTCACTGCGGGCAATCACGTCCACGGTAATCGCAGCAACAGCCTCGAGATTTGTCTGGTCATCCGCATCGAATCCGTTGAGCTGCGGCGTCACGAGTCCAATGACCCCGATGGGTTGTCCTTTATTCAAGAGGGGCACTATCAGTTCTGAGCTTTTCTCAAATCCGGTGCCGGAGTTCTTATAATCGTCATCCTGGGTCACATCAGGCACGCGTGCGGTTTTGCGCTCATCGATGACTCTGCGAGCGATGCTAGGATTCTCTCGCATGTCCCACTCCATCTCAGAATTGAACGCCCCGATCCTGGCGGCGCGTACTGCCCAGTACCGCTTCACGCCCGTATTAGCCAGCATCGGCGACAAGCGCAGCGAATCATCGCGTACGAGGATCAATCCACCTGACACACTGGACTTCTTCATAATTCGTGTAGAGATCTGGAGTATTTGATAATAGGTGCTCTCTAGATCGCCCGGATCAATCGCGAAAGCCACTTGTTGGCGTAGTTTATCTATCAGGTCGGCAACTATCTCTTGTTCAGAAAGCGCCTTCGGCACAATGTCCCCAACAAGATCGACCAGATTCTTGAAGTCCGAGCTTGTGAGGAGCACGGGGATAGTATTCGTATGGAACGTCTGAGGTAGTGAACTCTCCAGATTAAGGATGCCGATGTGCTTTCCTTTGAAGGTAATGGGAGCGACCAAGACCGATCGCGTGCGCAGCAAATGTGGATTGTCCGTGGGCGCGCTCGCATCGGCTGAGACCGTGCCGCTCACGGTTACCTCACGCGCGATTGGGGTTCCAGACTGATATACTTGCCCAATGAGCCCGTCAGACATACCCACCCGAATCGGAAGGGCTACAGAGGTATCAGGCCGCAGTCGCCACGTCATGAGATGGCCGCTGCCTGGAATCGCGAGAAATACCTCAGCCATAATTGAGGCAGATCCTGGGAAGAGCGCAATAACGTGGTCAAGCAGATCGTCAAGCTTTATGCGAAGTTGTTGCTGGCCTGCGCTTCCGCCCTCCAATAGCTCTCGCTCCGACACTTGAGTTTTGCGATCTGAGCGCCGGTGAAACCACGACATCGTCTTCTCCATCTGCTGCAACGTCAAGGCAATCGCTGACCACCTAGTCTGAATCATGGAACACGGAGCGCGACTCCAAACCGCATTGGCCGTAGCGGCGTATTGGCCCCTGAGATGCCCCCTTCACCTCGTGTCCTTATCACGCCTGCATGCGCAAGGTGTTGGGCAGATATGCTGAACTGTACCCACGACGTTCCACAGGCATCCGCTCATTTCCATCATCAGTGCTGTATTTCCTGCCTTGTCGTGCCGCACTACGTAGTGTCATAGGCTACCACGCAACGACACCAGCAGCATCACTGCTAATAACCCTACCGTCGGAATCATGCGCTTCCACCACTCCTTTCGCCATTATATATGGTCATTGCAAGCTGAAAATGCTAGCCGACTCTCTCATGAAGATTATGCCGACACCCAATACTATCGCAGCCAGATCGTATATGAGCGGCTTCCATCATGAACCGTGGTATTGGCAATAGTAAGTTGGCTTTCGGTAATGCATAGGTACTATACCTGGGGTACTCCCCCATGTCAAGACAGTATTGTCAACGGCGACGTCGAAATGGCTCTTGCGCGCTGTGGGTGAGAGCCTAGCATTTTAGAGCGTGTTATGGACTCACGATGAACGGGGCGACTCGATGGAGCAAGAGGCAAGCGAAGGCGATGAAGTGCAGGCCTGCCGGCACGGTCGGCAGCCGCTCGTAGTCGCGGGCCAGGCGGCGGAAACGGGCCATCCAGGCGAAGCTGCGCTCGACCTCCCTGCGCGGGGCAGCACCACGAAGCCCCGCTTGGCCTCAGGCAACTTGACCACCTCCAGCTGGATGCCGTGCCCGACGGCGGTGGTGGCTACTTCCTCGCCCGTATAGCCTTGATCGACCCAGGCCAATTCCACGTGGTCGCCGGTCACGGCATGGATCTGCTCAGCCATGGTGGCCAGCGCTTCCACCTGGGTGCGCTCGTCGGCATTGGCGGGGGTGACGGTCAAGGCCAGCAGTTGGCCCAACGTATCGACCGCCGCATGCACCTGGGAGCCCTTGCGCCGTTTGTCCCCGTCGTAGCCGGCGCGCGCCCCGCTCTCGGGACTCGACGGCAGCACGCGGACATCCCAGATCGCCGCCGAAGGTTGGCGTGCCGTCCCCGCGCCAGGCGCAGCAGCAGGCGCAGGTCGTGCACGACCTGCGCCTCGAAGCAGCCGGCATCCAGCCGGCGGTGCGTCTGCTGATAGACCACCGGCCAGGGCGGGAAGTTGGTCGGCAGCAGGCGCCAGGGGGCACCGCCGCGCACCATCCAGCGCAGGGCGTTGAAGACTTCGCGCTGGGGATAGCGCCGCTGCAGGGCGTCTTCGGGCAGCAGCGTCAAGCAGGGAGCGACCAACGCCCATTCGTCGTCGCTGACGTCGGTCGATAAGGGTTGCGGGCAGAGGGAATCGCTGTCATCCCTCATCCTACCACCCTCCACGTCCAGTTCATAACAGGATCTAGCTGAGAGGATCTGGGGCCTACGCGTTCCCCTGATCCTCGGGCCTGCTCGATTCGGCTCAGGCTTGGGCTCAGGCTTGAAAGTACTCTCTCAGTACGGGAGCCATCGCTTCATCGGCGACATTATGGGGCTGACCGGCGATCGTGTAGCGCCGCGCATGCGGTGGGAGCGCAGCCACGGCGTCCGCGGCCTGGCTGAGCCATGGGGTGGTTCCCCCGTCCATCACGAGGGTCTCGACCCCAATGTGGGCCAGCCGCTCTTTGGGCAGCGAGAAGTTGTTCATCAGGATGGCGTCGTAGACGAGCGTGGGTGCAAACGCCTCTTGAGCTGCCCAGAACGGGGACTGGCGCATGCCAGCTACGAACTCAGCAGGCATCCCGACTGCCTTGGTGAAGAAGAGCTCGATCATGTCCCCACGCCGGTCCTCGGCCAGCAGCTTGTCAAGCTGCTCTTTGTAGTCCCGCGGTACGGGAGGCCGGCTGCCTTCCAGGATGTATGGGGGCTCCCACACCGCCAGCTTCTTCATCTTGGGAGACAGCCCGCGCGCTGCTGCCTCCATGCACAGGACGCCCGGGCCAGACGTTCCATAGACGAACGCCGCTCCACCAGCCTCCGTGATGAGGGCATCGAGGTCTTCGACCTCGCGCTCCACCGTATAGGGGGCCGTAAACCCACTCTCGCCATGCCCGCGGCGGTCGACGTTGTAGACGGTGAACTGTGAAGCGAGCAGTTGGGCCAGTCCCGCCTGCTGCGTGTGGTCGCCAACCACCCCGCCCACAATGACGAGCGCTGGCCCCTGGCCGATCTTCTCGAAGGCGATGGACGTCCCATCTTTGGACGTGACGTGATGCATGAGCTTTTCCTTTCGTTAGGTACGTGCTGGGTGTAGTCTAACCAAAGGAAAGAGCTGCGTCTTGTACAAAAACGACAGTTGCACAGGCTGG
>CAYQFU010000166.1:0-12559 GCA_964416775.1 uncultured Ktedonobacterales bacterium | reverse complement strand
TCTGCGGTTAGTGTGCGTTGCTGGGTCGGTACCGAGACCACACCGCGAAGCGGAACAACGGCAGATAACCGATGCGCTCGTAGACCGGACGTCCGTCCTCGGTGGCAATCAGGAGTGACGGCACGGTTGGATCGGCTAGCGTTGCTTGCCAGGTCAGGGCCGCTCCATAGCCATGCCGGCGCGCCTCTGGTACGGTCGCCACCAGGTTCACGTTGTTGAGGCCCGCTGCCACGAAGGTCGCCGCGGCGCTGACCGGGCGATCACCTTCCCACCCGACCCACAGCCGCTGTCGCTCGTCGGAGAGGATGTCGGGGCTAAACGCCCCACCTGGTGCTTGCCCCTCAAGCTCCTGGATAGGGAACCCCCGCACAATCGCGCTCTCGAAGGCGCGTAGGCTCTCGGCATCCTGCACCGTCTCGATCCGCAGCCCCGGTGGGGGTGGCGGCGCCGCGCCACCCACCCAACGCAGCATCAGGGGCTGATACTCGACCAGGGTCCAGCCATGCGGACGCAGATCGGGCGTCGGCCAAGGGCTTAACAGAAACACCGCGCCGGAGGTCGCCCCAGGCGCGAATCCATAGAAGTCGTCGAGGGCTGCCATGACCTCGTCCACATCCTCCGGGAAGAGGGGAGCCAGGAGCGTCGCGACATTGTTGCCAACTGCCGGATGTCCGAGGTCGACCGCCGCCAGGTCGTCTCGCCGCAGACTGCGGCCGCCGAGTGGGAGCCCGTATGCCTCAATCGAGGTCGTCCAGTTGACGAGGAAACGGCGTAACAGGGAGTCCGTCATGGGGACGTCGGGTTCCCATCCGGCACGCAGCGTGGGATCGAGCATCCTGACCGGCATCTGTATGCTCCTGATTCTGTTCTGTATGTCCTTGTGCTCCATCGCTTCCCGCAAGCAATCACCGTGCCGCCTCTCTCACGTAGCGTCACGTCTGATACTGGTGGCGCATTCGCATGAGGTGAACCGTTAGGCCGCTTGGGCCATGAGGCGGGCAAAGGACGACTGACGAGTTGAGGCGAGGAGTGTGCCGTTGAGCCACGTGTTGATGCGCAGCAGATTGATGGCGACGGCGCTGAGGATGTGCCGCAGATGCGTCTTGGGCTGGCCGGGGTGCTGGGTCCATTGATGGGCAACCGCGTCGCGAACGGGTTCATGCCGATGCTCAAAGGGCTTGCCGCGCACGCGGAGCGTGCCGAGCAGGGCGGCTGCGGGGCGTGGGTGGACGCCCATCAGCGCACCCACCCACGCCCCGCAGGACCAATCACCTGGATCTGGTATGAAAGAGGGACCGCGGCCTCTCTACAGGCGCCCGGTGGCGACGAGGACGCCGGCCAGCACGAGGACGATCAGCACGACCACCACAAGCGCCAGGACCAGGCCGCGTCCCGTTCCGCCGCCGCGGGCGCTGGGGACACTAACCGCGGCGGGCGCATCGCCAGCGCGGGGCTGGGCGGGCGCGCCGATGGGGAACGGGTTGCCGCTCTGGGGCAGGGCGAGCTGGCCGCCCTGGTCGAGCGTGGCGAGGCGGCTCACGAAGTCGTTGAAGCCCTGGCGGGGATCGCCGCCCGTGAGCTTGCGATAGGTTTCGCCGAGGGTCGCGCCGCCCGCCGCGGCGACCTGGCGCCACGAGAAGCTGAGCTGGCTGTGGAGATAATAGAGGAACAGGGTGCCACAGCCGTTGCCGTTCTCGTCCTGGTCGGTGGCGCTGTTGTCGTTGACGAAATCGCCCCGGCCATTGGCCCACCAGGCCTGCTCCGTCTGCAGCATGTCAGCCACCAGCTGAGGATTGCGCTCGCCGGCCAGGGCGCGCGAGAGACCCTCGCCGTTGGTGCGGCCGCAGTCCCAGCCGTTGCCGATCGCCGCCTCGAAGATCTCGACCAGCTCGGCCACCATGAAACCCGAGGCGAGCTGAGGCGTGGGCTCGATGTAGACGTCCGTGGCGGCGCAGCCAAAGTGGTACGCGCCGCCCGCCTGGGCATCCATCAGCACCTGCACGGGGGTGGCGGTTCGCGGCACCGACTGGTCGTCGCCCTCCTGCCCCGGCGGCAGCTGGATGCCGCCGAACCAATCCTGCACGGCCGCGAAGTCGGCCTCGGCCGTTTTCAGCACGGCCTGCGCCGACGCGTTGCCGGCGGCGCTGCCATCCGAGAACACCACTAAGTGCGCCGTGCGGCCGACCTCCGTCTGTCCGCGGAACTGCTCGCGCGCACGCCGATGTGTCAGCGCATGGGGCGCAGTCCCGTCGTGTCCGCGCAATCGCAGCACATGAGCATGCGGACCCTGCGCCATCTCTGTCTCCGCCACGTTGGTTGCCTCCATTTCGGCGACGCTCGCGCGCCCGCCACTCATCGTCGTCGCGGCC
Source organism: uncultured Ktedonobacterales bacterium (assembly GCA_964416775.1). Classification (GTDB taxonomy): domain Bacteria; phylum Chloroflexota; class Ktedonobacteria; order Ktedonobacterales; family JADMIN01; genus CAYQFU01. Next base: position 10,190 of record CAYQFU010000166.1, on the reverse strand, counting down.
GTCGCATGGGCCGCGGTGTGATACGCCGTGTAGAGCGCATCGAAGTATGCCGTGTACGCGGCGGCGACGGCGGGTGACTCGATGGCCACCAGATTCTCGTCGTTGGCCTCCGCGTTCTCGGAGAAGTTATAACTGCCGGTGATGACCAGCCGGTCATCCACGATCAGCACCTTGTCGTGCATGAAGTCTTGCTCGCGGCCCGGATTGAAGGCGTGCGAGGGGGCGGCGACGAACCGGGGATCGTGGGTGAACCAGAAGAGCGCGTGATCCTGCTGGGTATAGCGCAGCACGTCCTGCATGCCATGGGGGTCGTAGACGCCGCGAATATCGGCCTCTGGCCGGTCGCGGAAGGCGGCCAGCGCCCCGAGGATGCCCGGATCGCTGACCAGGAACGCCAGCAGGCGCACGCGCTGGGCGCCGCGCAAGGCATTCACCACCAGATCCTCGATGCCCTCGCGCGCGGCGGGAGCGAAGTGCGGCGTGATGGTGGCGCCGCCCACCACGGCGTGCCCGCCCTCGGGCACGGCGCGGCGCTCTTGCCCGTCGAGCAGTGCCTCGAAGGCGGCGGCGTAGGTGGCGGCCAGCTCGCGCGAGCCGGCGATGAAGCAGTTGTTGTCTTGCAGATCCAGGCCGCCGCTGGTGAAGTTGGCCGAGCCGGACCACACGGTGGCGCCATCGCGCACCAGGAACTTGTGGTGCATGAGGTGGCGGCCATTCTCATGGATGGGCGTGGAGAAGGACATCAGGCCGGCCGCTTCGAGGGCGGCGTGGGTACCGTCGGGCTTGGGGTCGCCCCCCAGGCCGCCAGTGCGCTCTTTGCTGGCGTCAAATGCGATGCGCACGCGCTTGCCGGCGCTGGCGACGCGCTGCAGCGCGGCCAGCACGTCGGGATGGCGCAGGTCGTAGATCGCGCAATCCAGCGATTCTCGTGTGCCCTCGATGAACTCCACCAGGTGCCGCGCCAGATTGGCATCCCACCCTGCCCGCCGCGACTGGAAGAAGATTTCCAGCTCGGGCGCCGTGAAGACCGCGCCATCATGTGCCATGCCGCATTACTCCTCGCACGTTCGTCGCTCCCCTGGCGTGGGGATATTAACTCATCAAGACGCGGCGATGCTAGCACGCCGGGCGTTTGTCTGTCAACCAACCAGGAGCGTATGAATCCACCACGCATCGGCGGTCAGCCGGTGCACGCGGCTCGCCTGAGCCGGAGGGGCGCATGGAGATGCGCCTGCGTCCGGTGGACGCCCGCCGTGGCCAGCCTCCGAAATCGGTAGAACCGGACAGTACGACGGGGACGTATCGGGGCACGGTCCTTGCTGCGGGAGGCGGGTGAGCAACGGGGCACCGGCGCAGCGGCCACAGACTGCCGCACGAGGGTGCCGCACCAGATTGAGAGTGGCCGACCAACTGAGAGCGGGTGCGCTACTGGCGCGATCCCGCGCACGCCAGAGGGACGGTACACATGCGTCTGCGGGGGGGAATATTCGACATTGACGGCGTGCTCCTCGACACACCCCACGAGCGCGCGTGGCGCGAGGCGCTGGAGCAGCTGATGGCCGGACCCTGGCGGGCGCTCGCCTCGCAAACGACCTACACGCCGGACGCCTTCACCTCCGCCGTCTATCAAGAGCAGGTGGCGGGCAAGCCGCGTGAGGCGGGAGCCGCGGCGGCGCTCGCGTATTTCCATGTGCCCGATCCGGACGGAGCGCGCACTCGCGAGTACGCGATGACCAAACAGGCGATCCTCGAACGCCTGGCTGCGACGGGCGATGTGCGCACGTACGACGACGCCGTGCGCTTTCTGCTGGAGGTGAAGGCAGCCGGCGTACGCATCTGCGCCGCCTCGTCGTCCAAGAACGCCGATGGCTTCCTTCGCGGCGTCTCCGTCGGCGCGTTCGCCGCCGCGCACGGGCTGCGCTATCCCTTCGTCGGCGAGGCCACGACGCTGCTCGATCTGTTCGATGCGGATGTGAACGGGCGCGCCGTGCCACAGGGCAAGCCTGACCCGGCCCTCTTCCTGGCCGGGGCGCAGGCGCTGGGCATCGCTCCCGGTCGCTGCTTCGTGGTCGAAGATGCCCCGGCGGGTATCGCCGCCGCCAAGGCCGGCGGCATGTACGCCATTGGGGTCGCGCGACATCACGACGAGGATTCGCTGCGTGCCGAGGGCGCGGACCTCGTCACGCCCCGCCTGGATGCGCTCGACGTGGCGGCAGTGCTGGGCGACGACGCGCATGCAGCCGAGTAACGGAGGTGGCCGATGATCCCGCAGCCGATGTACGGTGGTGACGGGTGGAACGTGTGCGAGACGAGCCTCCACCTCGATCACCTGGCCCAGTCCGAGTCCATCTTCGCCCTCTCCAATGGCCACATCGGGTTGCGGGGCAACCTCGACGAAGGCGAGCCGCACGGCTTGCCGGGCAGTTATCTGAACTCGGTCTACGAGCTGCGCCCGTTGCCCTATGCCGAAGGCGGCTACGGGTACCCAGAGTCGGGACAGACGATCATCAATGTCACCAACGGCAAGCTGATCCGGCTCCTCGTCAACGACGAACCGTTCGATGTGCGCTACGGCGAGGTGGGGCAGCACGAGCGTACGCTCGACCTGCGCGCCGGCGTGCTGCGCCGCACCGTCCAATGGACCTCTCCCGCGGGCCAAACAGTGCGGGTCTCGTCCATCCGCATGGTGTCGTTCACCCAGCGGTCTATCGCCACCGTCAGCTACGAGGTCGAGCCGGTCGATGCCGCCGTGCGGGTCGTGGTGCAGTCGGAGCTCGTGGCCAACGAGGCGCTGCCTGACCAGGGCAGTGACCCGCGGGTGGGCGCCGTGCTCGCTGTCCCCCTCGAGAGTGAGGAGCACGCGGCCGAGGGCGCCTCCGGCCTCCTGATCCATCGCACGAAAGTCAGTGGCCTGCGCGTCGGGGTGGCGATGGATCACCTGATCGAAGGGCCGCCGGGAACGGTGGTCGAGGCGACGAGCCATCCCGATAATGCCCACGTCTCCGTCACCACCCGCCTGGAGCCCGGGCAGCGGTTACGCATCGTCAAGTTCATCGCCTACGGCTGGTCGGGCGTTCGCTCCCAGCCCGCGATTCGCGACCAGATCGCCGCCGCGCTCTCCGCCGCGCGCTCGACGGGGTGGGACGGTCTGCTCGCGGAGCAGCGCACCTACCTCGACGATTTCTGGACGCGCGCCGATGTGGAAGTGGAGGGCGATCCCGAGATCCAGCAGGCCGTCCGCTTCGCGCTCTTCCACGTCTTGCAGGCGGGGGCACGTGCCGAGCGCCGGCCGATCCCCGCCAAGGGCCTGACCGGACCCGGCTACGATGGGCACGCCTTCTGGGATACCGAGATCTTCGTTCTGCCCGTGCTGTTGCTGACGGTACCGAGCGCCGCCGCCGACGCATTGCGCTGGCGCCACTCCCTGCTGGATCGGGCGCGGGAGCACGCGCGCCAGCTCGGACTGCGCGGCGCCGCCTTCCCCTGGCGCACCCTCAATGGCGCGGAGTGTTCGGGATACTGGCCGGCGGGCACCGCGGCGTTTCACCTCAACGCCGACATCGCCTATGCCGTGTCCCAGTACGTTGCAGCGACCGGCGATGTGACGTTCGAGGAACAGGTCGGCCTCGAGCTGCTGGTCGAGACGGCGCGGCTGTTCCTCTCCCTCGGCTATCTGAACGCCGCTGGTCATTTCCGCATTGACGGCGTCACCGGTCCCGACGAGTACAGCGCCCTCGTCGACAACAACGTCTATACCAACCTCATGGCGCAGCAGAACCTGCGCAGCGCGGCGGAGGCAGCGCTGCGCTATCCTGACAAAGCCCGCGCGCTCGGCGTGGAGAGCGAGGAGATCGCCCGCTGGCGCGAGGCGGCCGAGCGGATGTTCCTCCCGTACGACCCCCATCTCGGTGTGACCCCACAGGACGAAGCCTTCACCGAGCACGCGGTATGGGACTTCGCCGAGACCGCCCCCGACCAGTATCCACTGCTGCTGCATGCCCCGTATTTCGATCTCTATCGCAAGCAGGTCATCAAGCAGGCAGACCTGGTCCTGGCGATGCACCTGTGCGGCGACGCGTTCAGCGCGGAGCAGAAGGCGCGCAACTTCGCGTACTACGAGCCGCTGACGGTGCGCGATTCCTCGTTGTCAGCCTGTACGCAGGCCGTCATCGCCGCCGAGGTCGGCCAGCTCCAGCTCGCCTATGATTACCTGGGCGAGGCGGCGCTCATGGATCTGGACGACCTGGAGCATAACGTGCGAAACGGCGTGCACATTGCCTCGCTCGCGGGCGCGTGGACGGCGCTGGTCGCGGGATTCGGTGGTCTGCGGATGCACGGTGACGCGCTCCATTTCGCGCCGCAGCTTCCTGCCGGAATCAATCGGCTCGCCTTTCACGTCTACTTCCGCGGCCGGCGGCTGCGGGTCGAGGTGACGGCCACGGAAGCGACCTACCGCTTGCTCTCTGGAGATCCCCTTACGGTACACCATCATGGGGATGAGGTCGATGTGACGGTGAAGCAGGCCGTCACCCGACCTATCCCAACAGTCGAGGCGGGACCTCGCCCCGCGCAGCCGCCGGGCCGTGCGCCGCTTGCGCGCGGGGCACGCACCTGGGCCGCGGTCGGGCAACCATAGGACGCCTCCCGCCCTCCGCGCAGGGACGATCTCATGCGGCATCTGTTGAAAATAGTCCTACGTCAGCATCTCGCGGACGTTGTCAATGATGATGTAGAGTCCCACCAGCACCACCACACCGAGCACCACCGGTTGAAGAAACCGGAGGAAGAGCAGCAACGTCGTCACCACCGCGAGCGCGACGACCACCCGGGCGATCCACTCCTGGACGTCGCGATGGAAGATCGCCTCAAAGAAGCTGTAGACGCCGAGCAGCGCGACGATTCCTGCCGCAAGATACCGTGAGAAGATCGCGAGGGCGGCGAATCCCAGCAGGAGTACGCCGACGCTGACGGCGCTCCACACGCTGGCCACCTTCCCCAGGCGCAGGGCCGCGGGGCTGGTCGGGAGGGATGGGCGGCGCAGGTGGGCGCGCGGGTCGCCGAAGTCTCCGGCAGCCACCTGGGCGGCCATCGCTTGGCAGCGCTCCCGCGCGATTTCGTTCGCCGCCCTCGCGGCTGTGCTCTGCTCCAGAGCAGCCTTGACGGTGCGCAGCCGTTGCTGCAAGGCGACGTTGTGCTGCGTTTCCGCCGGCACACTGCGCATCGCCGCGGCCTCGAGCTCCAGCCCGGTTAGCATTGATGCCTGTTCCGCGATCTGCGAGGTCAGTAGCTCCGCTTCCGTGCTCAGGCGCGTGAGCTGGTCTGCCAACGCGGCAGCGGTGTGGGCGGGCGGAGGTACGTTATAGAGCCCGCTCCAGCCAACGGGATCATACCAGCGTTTGCGCTGGAGTCCATCCCGTTCGTAGCGGGGTCCCGGCGGCGCATTCTCGCCCAGCGGGTCACCACTATAGAGGCCCCACAAGCCGGTGTAGCCGTCCAACCAAACCGGCACGGGCGCGGCGTCGGTCGCCTGGAGCGGGCAGAGCTCCCATTCGTGGTGTTGCAAGGGCCCCAGCCGCATGCCGTCTCCCCGCGCGTAGTCAACGAACGGAATGCGGAAGCCCTCGGCCTCCTGCTCAGCCGGCTCATCTCCCTGCCCCAGCCGCGTCCACACCCGCCGGAGCGCCAGCGCAAAGCGAGCGGGCTTCTGAGTGTACGGCACCACGACCGCGGGCATGTACTCGCCGCGGAAGAAGTAGTTCGCGTGCGAGCCGGCGCCGACATAGATGACCGCATGCTCGCCGATGCGCTCGAGGCCGGGATCGTCCCAGCGCCGCCGCAGATCGTCGCCAGCGCTTTCGTGTTCCGAGCACGCCAACCAGCAAGGCTCGACGGCGCCCTGCGCATTCTGGGCGGCGTAGATGATGACCATTTCCCAATCGCCCTCGTGGTCGTTGACGCCGTGGAATGAGGAGCGCCAGTCATTGAAGGCGTAGAAATACCAGTATTGCAGCGCGATGTATCCGTGCTCGCGTACCACGCGGCCGTAGTAGGTGTAGCGCTCGTTCCGCGCTTGTAGGGCCTGATAGTGCACCGCGGCGCCTGCTGCAAACCCGCCGGGCGCCTTGCCGCGCAGGAACAGCGAGAGGGTGAAGAGCAGATCGACAAAGCGCGCCAGCAGGCCCACCCGCACCAGCCGCCCAGGTCCCGCGTGGAAATGTTTGAGGGTGGAGCTCCTGCGGAAGGCACGGACCTGCATCGCCGTCAGCGGCTCGGCGACGGTCAGGAATGCGACGGCGCCCGGCACCTCCATCTCCGCCACCCGGCCCAGGGACGCGGCGTCAAGCTGCCCACGCGGGACGACCTCTTCCGGGTCCATGTTCGCCCGCTGGACGTAAAGGCACGCTGCGGCGAGAAAGCGATCCACATCCATTGGGTAGAACTGCTCACCCAGATTGAAACAGAGGATGGGCTCGAAGCGGCGCAGCAACGCAACATCTTCGGCGCTGAGCTGCTCTTGGTGACTCACACCATCCATGGCCGCTGCTCCTTACTCGCTACTCGGTGCCACTGTGACGCGCATGAGGCCTCATGGCACCGGGTCCTGATCTGAGCGCTGGTCGCCCGCGCCGGCAGGTGTGGTGACTGGCGGTACGACCTCTGCCGCGGGCATTTGCTGGCGGATGCGGTCGAACGTGCGGCGGACGGTGCGGCTATTGAGATAGAAGACGATGACCACGCTGAGGAGGACGCTGGGATAACTGCTCTGGGCACGGGTGAAGTACGCGAGGAGGAACACAGCAAGAGTCCAGCCTTGCAGCGCCATCGCCGCGAGCCATGCCCACGGAAGCATGCGCAGAACGCCGACGCCGCTGAGCGCGATGAAGACGCCGAGCGCACCGACCAGCACGGCCGAGAATGGGTCAGTCACGGTGAGTCTGGCGAAGTCGATCGCGAGCAGCGGCCCTAATCGGCCGCTGTGGAGGGTGGCATTGAGAAAGATGGCCGCCGAGGCCAACACCATCAAGAAGAGCCCTTGCACGAGCAGCAAGACGCCGACGAGAGTCACGCCGAACGGTCGTTTCATCGCGGCTCTCTTCGCCGTGCCCTGCGGAGTCGTCAGCGCACCTGCGGGCTGGCTCCCCATGCGTTCCCCCTTCGGGCTCATCTACTCCGCCGATGACATAGATGACATAATGGAGTATGCCATACGCACGCACGTGCCTTATAGGGCGACGGGAACGATTCCTTCTCGTGGTTATCACTTCCATCACGTGACCTATCGCGATGCACGCGTATGAGGGGCTGGTGGCGATAAAGCCGATCACGCCAGCAAGTACCTGCTTGATGGGCCGTTGTGAGGCTCCCACCGACCGTTTGCGGACAGGCACTGGCCTCCGGGAGGTCCACAAGACAGAGGGTAGCAACGAGCGCATAACACGACAGGTCCGCGGCGATCTGCCGTGCCTCAGGGGTCCCTCTCCAGACCCTCTGCGGAAAGAAACGCGGCCATGCGTCCGAGAGACTATCGCGTCCTGGTCACTCCCGCCTGGATGTCTCGACTTCCGTGCGCGCTCGTTGCTGTTTGATGGTCTCGCCGCCGACCTGCACCAGGCGCAGCATCGTCACAAACGCGATGCCGCCGACGATGTTGCCCAGCGCGGCCCAGAGCAGCAGGCGAAACCAGGCGAGATAGCCGAACGCAGCGCCAGCGTGGAGCGCCGCGAACATTTCCAGCGAGGCGACGATGGCGTGATTCAGATGGCCAGCCGCTAGCAGAAAGGCCGCCACGAAGGCGGCAATCAGCTTGCCAAAAGCCGATGAGCTGCCGTGCTGCATCCAGGTCATGAGCGTAATGATGGCTCCGCCGAGCAACGCGCTCGCAAACGAGGTCACGCTGATGCCCTGCGTGACGAAGACACTGCCCACCTTGATGGCCGCCGGACGCACCTGCGGCAGGGCGGCAATGATAATGGCGGTAAACACCCAGCCGCCCAGCAGGTTGGTGACCAGCGTGCCGACCCACAGGCGCACCAGCGACAAGACCGATGCCCGGTGGGCCACAATCGCGGAGATCGGCACGAGGAAGTTCTCCGTGAAGAGCTCGCTGTTGGCCAGGGTGAGCGCCAGAAAGCCGATGCCAAAGGCCAGCGCGCTCCCAATCTCATTGCCCGTCTGGGCCAGTACGAGCAGCAGTCCCAGCACGCCCAGGCTGACGTCGATGCCCCCGACGGCCCCAGTCGCCAATAGAGACGGCCAGGTGCGAGCCAGCCGTGCGGTGCCTTCGTGCACCGTATTCTCAAACGCACCTCGCACATCCGCGCTCATTGTCGTCCTCTTTGCAGCCCTCGTTCACCGTTCGTCGGAAGACCCGACCGACCGCCATCGCACGCTGAGAGCCGCATGGGCAAGACATATGCCGGCTGAACGCGTCGGAACCTTCTAGACAGGCCGCCGATCGCCACGAGGGAGTGTCCGCTTTCACACCCTTTTAGGAGAACGACACCGTCTACGTGCCGATCGCGGTGAGATTGTGGTTCAGATTGCCTACGTAGAGCACGCCATTCGAGATGGAGGCCGCGCTGTCGATCGCTGAGCCAGTTGTATCCGCGTTGGAGAAAAGCAATTTGCCGGCGCTTGCGCCACTGGTCGCGTAGATCAAGAGCGTGTTGCCTGCGCCCACGACAGCCAACCCCGGCACCATGACGACGGCGCCTACCACCTCTCCAGTGGCGATGCACCGCGCCCAGATTGTCGCCCCTGTCGCTGGGTTCAGTGACCGAATGTTGCCGGCGCACGGAACACCGTTCAATGTGACCTTCCCGCCCGCCGCCACCAGGTGCGTCCCGTCCCATGCGCTTGGTGCGAGAGCCCCAGCACCGCCGCCGTTGGTAATCCGCGCCTGCCAGACTGGACCGGCACCCACATTCCTCCGGTCAAAGGCGTAATACGTGCCGTTCTTGTTCACCAGGCCCACCATCTGCCGTATCACGCCGTTGATGGTCGCCGTGAACAATGTCGGCGTCGAGCCGAAATCCAGATCCCTGGGCACCTGCGGCACCTGCCACGCGGCCACAACGCTCAGATCCGACGCCTTCAAGTCCACCAGCGCTTCGGTGTATCGCTCCTTTGTCGCGCACTGGCCGGGATTGCCGGTTCCGAAGTACACATCGCCGGTCGCGACGTCAATGGACGGTGACCCCCACACGCTGCCGCCGACGCAGCCGGTGGGCACGACGTTGAAGGTGTGCGCTATCGTCAGCCCCACCTCGTTCATCTCGACGAGCTGCCCTTGTACCAGCGGGCAATCGCTAAACGATGAGACGCCGATGTAGACGTTCCCGTTGTAGATCGCCGGCGAGCTCCAGATGAAGTAATTGGGCGACGAGCCCAGCGGCTGCTGCCAGAGCACCACGCCAGTGTTGGCGTTCAGCGCGTAGAAGATGGAGTTGCCACCTCCCACATAAAGCACCGGTGTGAGCACCCCGTTGATGCTCACCGGCGTCACCGTCCCAGTGCTCACCGGGCCCGTCTGGATGCGGCAGCCCGTAACGGCCGTGGTGCCGACAAACTGTCTCCATTTCTCCACACCGGAGAGATTCGTCGCGTGCTCGTAGCCATCCCACGACCCCCAGTAGACCAGGCCGTTCGCCACGATCGGCTCGGACGCGATCTTGCCGCCCGCATGGACGCGCCAATGTACCTTCAAATGCGGCGCCGAGGTTTGGTTGATGATCGTCTCCGACGCGTTATACCCGTCGCGGCTATTGTCGAAGAGATAGGAGGTCCAATCGCCAGTGGCAGCGCTGGCATGCGGCGCCAGACCGGCAGATGAGGCGACGACGGCCACCAGCACCAGCGCGACGAAGATCGAGGCGAGGTACTTCCGCATACCCATGAGCTCCCTTCTCCCAGCAGCGTGCTCCGGCACTCGCGACTCTCGCGTTCAGTGTCGAGCGATGCGGGCCTGCGTGGGCGTGCGCCATAGAGATGCCGATGCGCACAGACCCCAGATGCTCTAATCGCTTTGAGCCCATAGTGTTCTTTAGAAAGCGTGCATGGAATCTATGCCGAGGGAAGTCAGGCGTCAATGGGGCTGTCCGCCCTATCGCCGCGGGACATCTGACCCGATGATGCGGGCGCTCGCGCAGGGAGACGATTCTGTCTCCGCAACCTGCTCGCCTGCTTTTCGA
>CAYQFU010000165.1:1514-12581 GCA_964416775.1 uncultured Ktedonobacterales bacterium | reverse complement strand
GCATGCCCAATGAGTAGGCGATCTCGCCGCCATGGTGCAGGTCGTGCTCCATCACGTGCCAGACGACCCAGCCGCGCACGAAGGTGTACGTCTTGCCCTCTCGCTCGCGCTCGACAGAGGCGCGCATGTCCTCGGGCGTGAAGCGCGCCAGCGCCTCGCGCAGAACGCGCCAGGTTCCCGCCAACCCATCCACTAGCTCGCCGGCCTCGCGGGCTGGGCTGTCCGGCCAGTGCCATTGCTGGTAGGCGGCGAAGTCGTCGCCACCCACATGCAGCGCGTTGTGGAACCAGCCGGCGCGCACGGCAATGATGTGGCGCGCCAGCTCGTCAATGGACCGCAGATCGGGCGCGGCGCGCAGGGCGAGCTGCTCGGGCGTGAGGGGAGCCAGCGCCTGGCTCAGCTGGTCCTGATAGGTCTGCCATCCCTCGGTCAGGATGGCGAGGGTGGGGTTGGCGTCGCTCATTGGATCGCACTCCTTCCTGGTATCTCACCGCCGCGCCAGTATACGACGCTCAAGCGATCTTGCGTCGGCAGGCAGTGACGGGCCACCGCCGCGCGGCGGTGGCCCATAAGGCGCCCAGGCCTGGTGTCGGCTCCGCCGACGAGGCGATAGCGGCTACGCGCAGACCTCATCTACCTCCGGCGAGCTTTCTGCCTCTTCCAGTGAGCTTTCCGCCGTGGCCGCCGTTTCCGGCTGCAGCAGGGTGGCCGCCAGCACGAGCGCCACGACCACCAGCCCGGCGCTGATCGCCCACGTGAGGTGGAAGCCTCCACTCAGCGCGACGGCGATGCTCCGGCGCGCGGCAATCAACTGGGCTGTCCGAGTGGTAGACAACGTGGCGAGGATGGCGAGTCCCAGGGCCGCGCCCACCTGCGTGGTCGTGTTGAGCACGCCGGAGGCAAGCCCTGAGTCGCTGGGCGTGACGCCTGCCATCGCCAGCATGCTCAGTGAGGTGAACGAGAGACTCGCGCCAACGCCGAGCAGCAACAGTGGGAGCAGCAGGTCGCTCACGTAGTCGGCGTGCACCGGAGAGCGCACGAAGAGCGCGAGCCCGGCCACAATGCACGCCAGGCCGGCCAGCACCACCGGGCGCGATCCGAACCGGGTGATCAACCGAGCCGCAAACCCGATCGAGAGCGCCGCCATGGCCACCGTGTTCGGCAGGAAGGCGAGGCCGATCGCCAGCGGGCCGTAGTGCAGGACCCGCTGCATATAGAGCGAGCCGAGAAAGAAGAACCCGAAGAAGGCGGCGACCATCAGCGCCTGGATCAGGTTGGCCCCGGAGAGATTGCGCGAGCGGAACAGCCGCAAGGGCATCAGTGGGTTGGAGGCCATCGCCTGGCGCACGACGAACGCCACCAGCAGGACCAGGGCGATCGCACCCAGCCCGAGCGTATGCAGCGAGCGAAGCCCGTAGACATCGGACTCGACAATGGTATAGACGCCCAGCATAAGCGCGCCCGTGACCAGCGCCGCGCCGAGCACGTCGGCGCCCTTGCCCAGGCCGATGCCCTGGTCCGACTCGATCAGGCGGGAGCCCAGTAGCAACGTGGCCACCCCGATCGGCAGGTTGACGAAGAAGATCCAGTGCCAGCTGATCGTCTGGGTGATCAGCCCACCGGCCAGCAGGCCGACCGCGCCGCCGGCTGAGGCGACGAAGGCGAAAATGCCCATCGCCCGTGCCCGCTCCCCAGGCTCCGGGAACAGCGTCACGACCATGCCCAGGATCACGGCCGAGCTCACCGCGCCGCCGATGCCTTGCACAAATCGAGCGGCAATCAGCAGCGGCTGGCTGAACGACATCCCGCACAGCAGTGAGGCGACGGTAAACAGGGCAAGCCCGAGCAAGAAGACGCGCTTGCGACCGAGCAGGTCGCCGAGCCGCCCGGCCAACAGCATGAAGCCGCCGTAGGCGATCAGATAGGCGTTCACGACCCAGGCCAGGCTGGATTGCGAGAAGCCGAGGTCGCGCTGAATCGACGGGAGCGCCACGTTGACGATGGTCGAGTCCACGACGATCATGAGAAAGCCGATGCACAGGACGATCAGCGACAGCCATCGCGAGCTGGCCGGTCGTACGGTCTCTGAGATGTGCAGCGCTGGGCCAGTGTGCCCATCGCGGTGCTGTTCGCTGGTAAGCATATCGCTCCTCAAGTGTCTCCTCCTGATTGCTGGTCGCATGGTCGTCGCTCGCGCTGGTCGAACAGTTGGTCAGGTGGAGGGGCGCACGAGCACTCATGAGAACGCATCGGTCGTGCGCGCTGAGGAGCCATCCGCCCGCGCCGTATCCCTCCGGCACGGCCTTTCCTTACCCCAAGAGGAAGACGGAACCTGTCATCAGGCGGTCACACCGGCATTCGCTGCCGAGTGAAATGCGCGCCACCCCTCACTGTACCATTCCGTTCACGCGGGCCGAGATCGGAAAACGGCTCCCCCGCGCACCCGATGAAGCGGGAATCGCTGCCTTTTTCGAATCGCTCCTTCTAACACAATGCGCCACGCCGCCAGTGGGCGACCCCGTCCAAGGGGACGGAAGATAACCTGTCAGATAGAACAGGGAAGGGGAAGGGAGGGCCGCCTCGACTCCCCCTCAGCCGACATGGGCACCCTCAGGCGCGCGCTCATTCGACGCCCTTGCATTGATGACCAGCACGGCCACCATGAGCGCGCACGTGGTGAAGATCGCCTCGACGCTGAAGGCGCTCGCGATCCCCTGCGTCAGGATGTGGTGCGCCTGCATCTGCCGCGAGGCGCCTGCCAGGGGATGCCTGGCCGCGTTGCTGGTGGCGGTCCCGAAGACGGTCACGAGGATGGCCAGGCCCAGGGATCCGCCAACCTGCTGCATGGTTTGCAGCACACCCGAAGCCGCGCCGGCATTCTGGCGCAGCACCCCCGAGAGGATGACCACGTTCAGCGGCAAGACGCTGCATCCCACGCCGACGCCGAGCAGCAGCATCGGCCCGAGGACGCCGGAGAGGTAGCCACTGGTGGCCGAGATATGCGTGAGCCACACGATCGCGCCAGTGATGAGCGTAGCGCCGATCACCATGAGCGGCTTCGGACCGAAGCGCGGGAGCAATCGGGGCACAGTCCGCACGCTGGCGAACATCGGAAGCGTCATGGGCAGGAACGCCACGCCCGCCTGCAGCGGGCTGAAGCCCAGCACGTCCTGCAGGAACTGCGTGAGGAAGAAGAACACGCTGAACATGGTCGCGAAGAGCAGCAGCATGTTGAGGTAGGCGCTGGCCCGGTTGCGGTCGGCGAACAGGCGCAGCGGCATGAGCGGCTGCCTGGCGCGGACCTCGACGGTCAGGAACAGGGCAAGCAGAACGACGGCTCCGACGACGGCGCTCACGGTCAGGCGGTCGCTCCAGCCATTGGACGAGGCACGAATGAACCCGTAGACCAGCGCGGCCATGCCGACGGTCGAGGTGAGCGCCCCAGCGAAGTCGAGCTGCCCCGGCTGGCGCTCGGGCTCCTGGATGAACCGCGGCGTGAGCAGCACGATGGCGAGTCCGACCGGCACATTGATGAAGAGCACCCAGCGCCAGGACACCCAGGCGGTGAGCATGCCGCCCAGGATCAGCCCGAGTGAGCCACCGGCGCTGGCCACGGCTCCATAGATGCTGAGCGCGCGGGTGCGCTGAGGACCCTCGGCGAAGGTCGTCGCGATGAAGGCGAGCGCGCTCGGCGCGGCGAAGGCAGCGCCGATCCCCTGCGCGGCGCGGGTCGCGATCAGCCATGCGGCCGAAGTCGAGAAACCGCCGAGCAGCGAGGCGAGCGTGAAGAGCACGATGCCAGCCATGAAGACCCGCCGGCGGCCCAAAATGTCGCCCGCACGCCCGCCAAGCAGCAACAATCCACCGAACGTCAGCATATATGCGTTGAATACCCACGAGAGATTGGTCGCGGAGAAGTGGAGGTCATTCTGAATCTTGGGCAGGGCGATGTTCACCACCGTCCCGTCCAGCACGAGCATCAATTGGCAGGTCACGATCAGGGCGAGCGCAATGGCGGGACCATATGTGCGACGCTCGACCCCAGTTGGGCGGTCGAGCATAGCCGATGTCGACATGTATGCCTCCGGCGTGCAATAATATGGAGGAACCCTCCACATAACAAAACGGAGGTATCCTCCGTTTGTTGATATTATACGGAGGTCTCCTCCGTTTTGCAACCCCTGCGAAAATGTTTGTGGGGGGACGTCAATGGAGACGTCAGATGAGCACGCCTGATGCTGTGGCGCCTATGCAGCGCCCGCTGCGCGCCGACGCGCGCCGCAACTACGAACGCCTGGTGAAAGCGGCTGCCACCGATTTCGCCGAACATGGCCCTGCCGTGTGCCTCGAGGACATTGCCCAGCGCGCGGGAGTGGGAATCGGCACGCTCTATCGCCACTTCCCGACCCGCCAGGCGCTGCTCGAGGCCGTGTATCGCGACCAGATCGAGATCCTGGGTGCGGAGGCTGAAGGACTCCGGGGCGCGGCGTCTCCCGATGAGGCGCTGGCCACCTGGCTGCGCTCGGTTCTCGTCCACAACGTGACGCAGCGCGGCCTGAAGGAAGCGCTGATGAACGAAGGCTCGGAGCTCGCCCCCGCCTGCAAGGTGCGCATGCATGCGGCAGGGGCCGCGTTGCTGGCCCGTGCGCAGGAAGCGGGGACCATACGCGCTGATCTGAATTGTTCGGACCTGCTGCGGCTGGTCCATGCCATCGCCCTTGCGACCGAGCGGGCGTCCGACGGCTACGAGCAGGCTAACCGGCTGCTCGCGGTCATGATGGATGGCCTGCGACGCCCAGAGCCGCCCGCGATGTAGGCGAAGGTGACCCGCACCTGACAGACGCGCTGCTCATGGTGGGCGCCTGGCATCCGGCGTAGCGGGTGCGGATGGTGCCCCACGCCCACGCGGGTCAGGCGCCGCTTCAGGCTGCCGCCGTGCCAGGCACCCCATGGGCGACTGCACGACGCCGCCGGCGATGCGCCGCTGATCGTCGCGGAGCCGCGCCACCTCCTGGGTCAACCAGAGATACTCGATACCGCCGATTCGTCGCCGGACGTCCCATAAGAAGGGATCGTCTCCAGGCTGCGGCGGCGCGACGAGCTGGGCTTCTCGGCCCATCTATTCCTCATGCTCCATCGCCAGAGACGCGCGGGCGCTCCAGGACATGCGCGCCAGCGCACCCGTAGTGGCGTCGAGTGGGGCCCGAGCCTGCGCGTGTCACGCGCGCCAATGCCCGCATGCCGGCCCGACCGGATCCATCTCGGCAGTCCCCACAATGCCCCTTGACCTGCCGCGACGTTTCATATTATGCTTGTCATATATATGATATCCATCATATGAAAGGCGGCTCCAGATGTTCCGCGTGATGCCGCGTGCTCTTCTCGGGCGCGCCCAGCCACCGGGCGCATGCGCGCCACGGCCCACTCGCGTCCAACTCCGCGACGGCGCCGCGGTGTCTCTGCGCGATGCCACCGCGGGAGATGTCTCCCGCCTGCGCGACATGTTCTTCACTCTCAGCCAGACCACCCGCTACCTCTACTTCTGCGCCGGCGTTCCCGCGACCGACCGCTGGGCCGAGCGCGTGGCGGCGCTGGGCGTCGCGGAGGGAATGGCCTCCTACGCCATGGTGGCCGAGGCGGGGGGCGCTCTGGTCGGCGTCGCGCGCTTCGATCGCGCCCCGCAAGGGAGCTGCGCCGAGATCGGCATTCTTCTCGCCGATGCGTGGCAGTCGCGCGGTCTGGGCCGCGAAGTGGTTGCTCGCCTGCGTTCGGTGGCCCTCTGCCGGGGGCTCTCCGGCTTCACCGCTACGGTGCTCGGCGAGAACCGGCGCGCCTGGCGGCTGCTCCACCGCGCCTTCCCCGACATGCGCTCCACGTGGTCTTATGGTCAGTACACACTCAGCATGCCCTTCACTTCTCTCCCGGTCACCTCGCCGGTCGCGGAAAGGTAGCCCCCCCATGCCCTACACGAAAGCGCACAAGGCCCGCACGCGCGCGAGCATCCTGGAGGCGGCCGCGCGCGCCTTCCGCGAGCGCGGCGTGCACGGCGTCGCCATCGCCGAGCTGATGCGGTCCGCCGACCTCACTCATGGCGGCTTCTATGCCCACTTCCCGAGCAAAGACGCGCTGCTCGCGGAGGCCGCACGGCGGGGATTGGACGAGTCCCACGAGGCGTTCCTCACCGCCGCCGCCGAGGCCAACCCAACGGCGCCGCTCCGCGAGATCATCCGCCGTTACGTCAGCCGCCAGCACCGTGATGTGCCGGCGGAGGGCTGCGCGATGCCCGCGCTGGCCGGCGAGATGGCACGCGAGTCGCCCGAGGTGCGCCGCGCCTTCACGAGCGGAGTGGAGGAGTTCCTCGACGGGTTGGCCGGCTACTGTCCCGGCGACACGCCCGAGGCGCGGCGCGACGCCGCGCTGGCGCTGACGGCCGGCATGGTCGGCGCCGTTGCGCTCGCGCGCGCGGTGGACGACCCCGCCTTGAGCGACCGCATGCTCCTCGCGGCGCGCCGCTTCTACACCGCCACGCTGGCGGAGTGAAAGGCCATCAGCAAGACAGGAGTCTCACATGGGCCCAGACACGTGGAGCAGTGGCGCGGCTTATGAGCCGTATGTTGGTCGCTGGAGCCGCCTCGTCGCACGCGAGTTCCTTGCCTGGTTGGCCGCCTCCCCGGGATGTCGCTGGCTGGATGTCGGCTGCGGCACTGGCGCGCTCACCCAGACGATTTTGAGCACCGCCGAGCCGAGCGCGGTCACCGGCATCGACCCGTCCGAGGGATACATCGCATACGCACGCGCATCCACATCGGATGCGCGCGCGCACTTTATGGTTGGGGACGCGCGGGCCCTGCCGGCCGAGCCCCGTGCGTACGACGTCGTGGTAAGTGGCCTCGCGCTCAACTTCGTGCCCGATCCCGCGCGTGCGGTCGCCGAGATGGCGCGCGTCACGCGTCCGGGTGGGACCGTGGCCGTCTATGTCTGGGACTACGCGGGGCAGATGCAGCTCCTGCGCCACTTTTGGGACGCCGCTGTCGCCCTGGACCCGCAGGCACGTGACCTGGACGAAGGCCACCGCTTCGCGCTTTGCCAGACGGAGCCTTTGGTGCGCATCTTCGCCGCTGCGAGCTTGCGTGTCGTGCTTGCGCATGCGATCGACGTGCCAACCGTCTTCCGCGACTTCGACGAGTATTGGTCGCCCTTCCTTGGTGGGCAGGGCCCCGCGCCCAGCTACGCCATGTCACTGGACGAGGAGCGCCGCGCGGCGCTTCGCGAGCGCATCCGCGCCACCCTACCTGTAGCGGCTGATGGCTCGATCTCGCTGATTGCGCGCGCCTGGGCCGTGCGTGGTAGCCGGTAGGGATTGGGACGCTACCGACGGCGCGAGCGAGCTTTGCCAGTAGAGCGCCGCCCTGACCGAGGCGGCACGCCTGGCTGCGTGCTCCGCAGGCCGGGCTGCGTGGGGATGGCCGGGGCTGATGCGGGCGGGCGGGCGCCGTTCGCCTGGCTCGCGGTGGCAGGGCGAGCCGGACGCGCGGCCTGCGTCACGGTCTCCAGCTCGGGCAGCCGCTGCCAGCGCACCAGCGCCACCAGGAAGGTCGCGAAGATCAGGACGTGCGCGACGCTGCACCACTCGCAGATCTTGTGGAGGCGCACCAGCTCGACAAAGACGAGATACAGGACGACCAGCAGGCCCAGCGCGCTCCAGACGAGCTGCGCGACCCGCAGCCGCGGCGGCTCGGGCTCTCCGCGCCAGAGGCCGCGCAGCGCGGCGACGGCGATGCCGCCGCTGACGAGGAACCACAGCATGCCGGGAATGGTGATGGGGATCGAGGTGCCCGGCACGACCGAGAACGCGGACGAGGTGACCTGCGCGCAGTTGATGAGGCCCGTGGTGGAACAGAACAGCGGCACCTTGGCGTAGTGAACGGTTGTGAGGTAGGCGAGCACGCCTATCCCCACCACCGCCATGACGACGATGGCGGCCAGACCAGGCGCCGCCCGCGCGAGATCGAGCAGGCGCCGCCCGGTCCACTGGATGCCGCGTTCGTCGCGCGGCGCGGTGCGTGGCGCGGTCATGGTCAGGCTCCCGCCGGCGAGGGCGCTCCGATCCGCGTGATCGGCGCGGAGGTGCACACAGCTGCCGGCTGGTTATTGGTCGCTTTGCAGATGGCGTTGGTGAGATAGTTGGCGTTGCCCACGATGGCGCGTGTCACCGGGTCCGAGGGATTGTTCAGCTTGGAGGCGATTTGCTGCCAGGTCAGGCCTGCCAGCAGTTGCGGGTTATACCCGGCGCTCACCGTGTACGACTGGTTGGCGACGTCGATGAATGGGATGCCGCCAGCCTCATTCGCGGGCACATACGGAGGAGCGTCGTACGTGTTCATCAGCTGCTGCTGCTGGGCAGTGGGCGTCTGCAGCGGCGTGTTGGAGTCGCGCGTGGTCAGCTCCACTGAGGAGAAGTTCAGGTACTGGCTGGTGTAGGTGCTGCCGTAGAACGAGAACGTGTTGGTGTCGGGATAGACCTCGGGGGCGCCGGCTGACTGCGTGAGCTGGAGGTTGTGGAAGGTGCCAAAGCGGCTGAGGGCGACGACCATGCTCCAGCGCTCGGCAGCGCAGTACGGGCAGTATTCCGCGCCGATATAGAGCATCTCCGGCTTGCCGTTCGCCCCCACCAGTGGCGTCGCACCGGTGATGGGACGCAGCGGATTGGTGAGCCCACCGTTACCCACCTGCTTGAACACGTTGGTGTTGACCTGCGTGACGTCGTTGAGCACCTGCGGAGGGACGGCGCCACCGGTTGTCGTCTGGCCCGACCCGCCCCGGCCGAGGGCGATAAAGAGGGCAATCAGCGCGACCACCACGACCACCGTACCGATGACGGGAAATGGGCCCTGCCACCAGGCGCGCTCGTTGCGGCGGCGGTACCTCTGGTTGGCGGCGGGCGCGGGCTTGCGCGCGCGCAGCTCTTCCAGTCGCGAGCGGGTGGAAGCGGAATCACCACCCGCGGCGGAGCGGGCAGCCGGCTGCGGTGGCGTGCGTCCCTGCGCTGTGGTGTTACGCGGTGTCCCGCCGGGCCGGCCACCGTTCGCGGACTTCTTGCGGCTGGGCGGGGTGTTCTTCGGCATCAGATGATTCCTTGGTCTACTTGGTCTACTGTGCGCCCCATCGAGCGCGCCGTCGCGTTGGGCGCCATGTGGATGCGCTCGCGCTGCGGCGGGTGCCGCCCGCACGGACGCAGGCGTCCGCGGGTGGTTGAGTCGCAGCGTATCTCCCTGCTATTGTACCGCCTCGCGCATCGCTTCGCATGACCCGCCAGGCGCAGGGCTGCCCAAACCACTCAGGCTCGACGGGCGAGCGGCGTCGCGTTGTTGGCCTGCTGGAGGCGGCTACGCCTGTCCACCACGCATCCTCGCCAGGATGCCCTCGCCTCATGTCATGCTGGTCCGCGCGAGGGCGAGCTCGTGTGAGGCTGTAAGGTGAGTGTGAGCCGGCGTGGCACGGCAGTCCTATGGCGCGTGGCGAGTTGGCGAGCGGCGCGGCGTGCGCACCACCTCCTCTACTGCCTGGCCGTAAAGTCGAATTTCGTCTGGATGGGCTGTGACACGCCCGGTACCTGGATGTGCACGGTGGCCTGCCATGGCCCGAGCATGGAGACGACACCCTGCGCCTGGTATGAGCCAGGCACGGGTGGAATCATCGGCGCCAGCACGACGTGCAGCGGGCTCATCGGCATGTTGGTCATCGACAGGTCCATGTTCACCGTCGCGTTCTGCACGGGTGTGCCTGTGGCATCGCCTTGCGCATTCTCCAGGGTGACGCTGAAGGTGTACGTGCCGAACTTGCCCGGCGTGGCGGTGAAGTTGACGGTGTAGCCACTCACCGTCCGCGACAGGTTCGTCGCTCCCGTCGAGGCGGCCGGGCTGGTGCCGCCGCGCGGGGCAGTCGCGCCGGACTGGCTGAGGAGCTGGTGCAGGTAGTTGCTCAATACGCGGGGATCGAAGCCTTCATCCAGGAACACGCGCTCCTGTCCCTGGGCATCCAGCACGTAGACGCCCGTGCTGTGGATGACTATGCCGTCGGACTGCAAGATCGCCTGCATGTGGTACGCGTTCCAGATTGGCGCGAGCTGATCGGGCGAGCCAAGCAGATAGTGCAAGGGGATGGTCACCTGGCGCGTGGTCAGGAAGGATGTCGCCGAGGCGGGCGTGTCGTGCCAGGGATTGACGGAGAGCGCGACCCAGGCCACGTTGCTGCTCTGCGGACCGAGGTCTTTGGCGGTCCAGTTGATGTACTGGGCCATGAGCGAGCAGTCCGGGTGGGGGCAGACGGAATCGAAGAACGTGAGCACGACGGGCCGGCCGTGGAACTGACCGAGGGAGACGGTGGCTCCCGATTGATCTTGCAGCGTGAACTGCGGCGCGGGCGTGCCCTGCAGGTCCACACCCTGCGCGAACACGGATGGCACGGTGGGCGTGGCGGCAGGCTGGCGGAAAGCGGAAACCGCACCGAGCCGCGTGAAGAGGAAGATGCTGCTGGCAACCACCAGCACGCCTATTCCGCTGGCGAGCCAGGTGATGAAGCGGCGGTCCATCGGCAATGTGCCCCCTTGGCGTGGATGGTCGTCCGCATTGACGTGAGTTTGCACGTTCGTGCCGCCCTTCTCATGACTGGGACCACACGCTTCTCTATTTCATAGCACACATGGCGCCGTATGGCTATATCCCTTGTGGCGCGGATGTGGGCTTTTGCGTCCGCGCGGCTATGTGGAAGCAGCCTCCTCACAGATTCTTTACAATTGGCCGCCGCTCGTGAGGTCCTCGCTGGCGCCGTCCGCGTGAGGCGCCAGTGCTATACTCCTCCATGTAGCGTGCTGTTGGTGGCGTTCGGCACCGGCGCGCGCAGTTGCTTCGCGGCGGATGCGCGCCGAACCACATTGTTTCCCGTGCGCGTACGCTATGATGTGGCATGAGATGGCGCGGAGCCGATCATGCGATGCGGCCAGCGAACCGGTGGCTGGGTCCGGATGCGAGGAGCGCGCAGGCGAGAGACGGGGTCCGATGATGCCAG
>CAYQFU010000165.1:0-1414 GCA_964416775.1 uncultured Ktedonobacterales bacterium | reverse complement strand
GCCTTCCTGCTGCGCTCCGATCCCGCCGCGGACGCCGTCGCACGGACGCCGCCGTCAGAAGTGCGCATGTGGTTCAGCGAGGACCTCAACGCGCTGACGTCGCACGCCGCCGTCATCGATACCTTGAACCGGCAGGTGGACAACCACGACAGCCACGTGAACGCTAGCAACGCGCGGGAAATGGACGTGAGCCTTCCCCTGCTACGCGCGGGCACCTACGTCGTCTACTGGCGGGCGCAATCGGCTACCGATGGACACATCACCAAAGGCTCATTCATCTTTCGTGTGGCGCGGCCGGACGGCAGTGTCCCTCCCCTGCCCAAGCAGCTGCCCACGGGCAACGTGCCGGGGGCGGGCGGCAACAGCAATCCCAACAGTGTCGCGCTGGACGGGCCAACGTGGCTGCAGGCAATCGCCACATGGCTGGCGCTGGTGTTCATGACGTTCTGGGCTGGCGGAGTGATCTGGGAGACGTGGATTCTGCCTCCCGTTGGCGAGGCCAGGGCCGAGCTGCGCGCGGCCGGCCGTGAGGCGGCGCGCCGGTTCGTGCGCCTCGCGATCTGGGCGCTGGGGCTGCTGCTGGCGGCGGATGTCTTGATCGTCCTCGGGCTGGCGGCGGAGCTGGCGGGCGACTGGTCGGGCATGTTCTCGCCACCGCTGCTGGGCGCCGTTCTCTTCCACTCGAAGTACGGTGCGTTCTGGTGGATGCGCCAGGTGGTGGCGGGCGCGGCGCTGGCGATGGCGGCGCTGGAGCTGCGCGGCGCGCCCTACGCCATGCCCCACCAGCAGGGCAATGACGCCAGGTGGCATAAGGATGCCGTGCCAGAGCCAGCCAGGCTGGCCGATTGGCCGCACTGGGTGGTCGCGATGGGCCGGGCCGCGCCGGGAGCCATCGCGCGCGGCTGGCGCATGCGCTCCAGCTGGGGGCGCGCGCAGCTGGTGCTGGCGGCGGCGCTGCTGGTGGCCTTCGCGCTGTCTGGCCACGCCGCTGCCGTGCCGGCCAACGAGCTGGCGTACGCGCTGGCGGTGGATCTGCTGCATTTGGCCGGGACTGCCGCCTGGGCGGGCGGGCTCTTCTACATCGCCTGCGTGCTGGTGCCCAGCCTGACGCGCCTGCCAGAGCGCCAGCGGGTGGCGGTGCTGGCGCGCGGGCTGCCGCACTTCAGCGCGCTGGCCATCTTGACGGTGGTCGTGCTGGCGGCGACCGGGTCACTCAACGCGACGATCCATCTCACGTCGCCCATGCAGTTCCTGACGACCACCTACGGGCGCACCCTGGCGGTGAAGATCGAGCTGTTCCTCGTCATGGCGGGGGTCAGCTGGTACCACGCCTTCCGCCTGCGCCCGCGACTCAACCAGACGCTGGAATCGGACGAGCCGCGCGCGGCAGCCAGCGGCGATGTCGCGGCGGTGG
>CAYQFU010000164.1:1629-12623 GCA_964416775.1 uncultured Ktedonobacterales bacterium | reverse complement strand
AATTGCTGTGTCGGACTTACCTGTATCACAAGGTTTTTGCCACGACCATCTAAACATCTTTCCAGACCTTGTTTTGCAGAAAAAGGGATGGAAGAGAGCCTGCCAGCTTCCTCTTCCATCCCTCGGTCAAATCTGGAGATATTCTCATCACAGAGCTGATTTTATACCGCTTCCGCCAGGACGGTTGTAGTTTTCTTAACCAGGCGAGCACCCTGTACGTATGCAGAACAGTCGACAACAGTACATCGGTGAACGTGGCCGCGCGGTTTCGCTGCGGGAGGCTGGCGTCTAGGAAGGGACGAATGGCACTATGAAGCGGATAATCCGGGCGATTGTCGGATATACCATTCTTACTGCACTCTTTGCGACGCTGCTCGCACTCGAACTGTGTTTCATCGCGGGAGCGATAGTGCCTGTGGCAGGGATTGTCTTCTTGGTTACAGCGCCCATAGCGCCTAAGGACGACGTAGGTCTGACCATCTGGAGGGTGGCCATGGTCGCCATATTTGGCCTGATGGCGCTCTTAAGTGGGGCAGGTGCGGCGCTGCTACTCCACTTCTCTGTTACGGGATGGAAGTCTGCTCCTCGTCAGCCTGCCGACCCGACGGCTTCAGCAAGCTAAACATGGAGGACCGACGCTGAAAGGTCGAACTCGGCAACGAAATACAAGCACAGAGGATTACCCAACTCTATTTCTCGACCGAAGCTCTAGGCCAACGTGAGACGGCAGCTCACATGACTCCCGTCACCGCGAACCAGGCCACGGCTGTGCCGGGACCGACGAAGATGATGGGGGCAAAGCCCGGGCGCGGCAGATCCACGTGCGTGTCAATTTCGGCGTCTCCGGCTGCGGATGCCGGCACAGCCGCAGTGAAGATAGGCGCCGCGTTCGCAAAGCTCACGATGGCGCGGAAGGTCGGGACCGGATTCGTGCCGATCACCGCCGGCGGCCCGCCCGCCAGCACCAGCCCCTTCACGCGCACACGCAGCCGGCCTTCGGTGCTCAGCTCGCCGTCCGCCGCGTCGAGCGCCCAGGGAAAGCCGCCGCCATGGATGCCGCGGATCGGGGTCCCGCCGTCGGGATTGGTGGGAGCGCCGACGAACGCCCCCGTGACGGGCGCCATCGTGTGAAATGTCAGAATGGCGGCGTTGTCGTCGTCGGTCCCCGCAGCTCGCGCCACCGCTGGACGCCAGACACTGCTCAGACTACCCAGAGCGACTCCGGCGGCCACGCCGCCCGCGCCCATCAGCACACCACGCCGCGATACAGAGGATGGGCGTCCGCTTGTCGCCGCGGGCGCCGGCACGATGCGCTCTGCCATTTCTCGCCTGCCACCTTTCTCGCCGCTACCTACGGAATTTTACCCGTTCATTCAGGCGATACGAGGCGAGTTACATGGCCTGCGTCCGGGAGCCGCCGCAGCCTGGAGTGCGCCCAGCTGGGTGCCTCGGCGGGATATGCGCCCACGCTGATGTGCCGGCAGGCGGGGCAGCGCACGTGCAGCGCCTGGTGTTCGCGGACCACCGGACGGCGTTCGCACGACTATTTCCGGGCAAAACGCCGCCGGGGCACGTCACTCTATGGCTTCTGTAACCTCCGCCGGTAGCTCCTCACAACGACACCTGCCGCGATTAACACCATCCTCCGTAGGCTTCAGATAATCGCCCTTAGTCACTGGGGCAGGCGCCGCGCCGGATGCTGGGCCATGATATGAGGCTGTGGTGCTCTGAGAAACGACAACTACCCGACCAAAGTTCGTATAATACGCGTCTACGACAGGCCCAGCCGTGCGCGGACCTGCTCAAGCGTCTCCGTGGCGACGTGTGCCGCCAGATCTTGCAGCGTGGTCACGTCGGCGGCGTTGACCGCCGCGCGCAGGTCGTCGCCGAGCGGCCCAAACCGCCCCTCCAGCACCGCCAGCGCCATGCGTCGTGCCATGTTGCGCTCGCCTTCCTCGATGAACGCCTGGGCGAAGCCGGTTTCCCTCAAGAGGTCGTCGATCATCCCATTGCTCCTCAGTACTGCCAGCAACGCCTCGTAGGGCACATAGACGGTCGCCAATCCTGCCAGGAGGCCGATCAGGTCCGTGCGCTCCTGGCGTGGCACCGGCGCTGCTACCAGGCGCTCAGCCACGGCGACCGTCGTCTCGACCGATACACCAGCCATCAGGCTCGCGAGCGGCCACAGGTCATATGTGGCCGTGCTCAGCACCAGCTCCTGGGGCAATTCCCACAAGCGGACTACGTGATAGTCATAGCGCAACGAAGGCCGCTGCTCTTCCCATGGTATCACGAATGGCGAGGCAGGGATCGACGACGCCCGGCGCAAATAGACCACGAGCGAGCGCACGGGGAGGTGGTCGCGGCGCCACAGCCGGATCGCGTATTCGGCCAACCGTTCGCCGATGTCCGGCTCGACTTTTAGCTGTAGCTCGACATGGAGCAGTCCACGCTCCCCATTGTGCTGCTCGACCTCCCAGACCAGGTCCGCATAGCGGGGAACCGTCGGGACCTCTGGGGAGCGCTCACCGCGCCAGGCGAGGTCGGGGGCTACCAGAGCCAGGAATGCATCATGAGCGCGCGTCAGCATCCATTTGAGCATCTGATCGTAGCGTTGCTGGCCGCGCGGTGGCTGAGACTGCCCGGGTGGCTGCACCGTCTCTCGCTCCGATTCTTTCCATGACACCGGCCTGGCTGGCTCAACCATAGCCACTCTATCACAGAAGCGAGGAGACTTTACAGACCACCTGATCTTCAATATTAACAATTCGGCGTTACAAATTCTCAACTGGCGGCGTACCCGCTTGATCTATGAACACAGTCAGCTTCCAGTGTATACTGGAAATACCACAGCATAAGGAGGTAGTAAGGACGTGGGGATACGCGAGGAAGCCCACCTTGCGCTACAGCATCTAGAACTCGCGCGTACGCATCTTCGAGCGTATCAGGATCTGATATGGGATGGGATAGACCGCCGCGATAGCACCAGTCGGGCACAAGGGGTGGCAATCTACGATGACATCGATGCCAGGCTAGCAAAGCTTGATGCGCTCGTCTCCGAGATTCGGCAGGTGATTGAGAATAGCGATCGTCACCCTCAATCGTCATCTCACCAAATCATGGATGGTACTGATCGTGAATCTCACTTGCCACAACCGCGGCGCTTCGAAAGCACACAACAACCGGCAAACCGACGGCGGATGTCGCGGGCCAGGGATACTATCCCTCTTGATTGCAGTGTATCGTATAGCCTCGATACAGATTTCACCGCTACCACGCCTTGGGGATTCGACTTCCAGGGCCATGTCGAAACGGGTATCTCAGACTGGACTTCCCTGTACACGCGCATTTGCCAGGTCATCGAGGGGCGTTATCCTGGCAAGCTGCATGAATATCGGATCGAGACCGGGCGCGTGCTTGTCGGCCGAGACCGCTCTCGTATGGACACACCCAAACACGTTGCCAACGGTCTGTACGTCGAAACCAAACTCGACAACAATTACAAAGTGCGCAACCTCAAGCACTTCCTGGAGGAGCTGGGTCTGAGTCCAGCGGCACTCCGCATATTCCTTGCGCGTGGTCCGGCTCACATAAGTGCGAAGCCAGATGCGCGGTCCAGGCAGTCTGGCCCCTCCTGGCATCTCATCTCCGGACCGCGGACGCATTGAAGCGCTGGGCGAGGGCGCAGGTCAGGCGCAAGGTAGGTGACCCGCACGCTCCTCGCTCCACCCGCGCTTCGATACCGCTTTCCGCCGCGGCGGACAGAGGTGGGAGACGGGATCCCCTTACCCCGACAGCTTCCCCCGCGTGGCGATCAGCAGCACGAGGCCGACGACCAGCCAGCCCGCCACCACCAGCGGCACGTAGCTGAGCGCGCCAGGGCCCGGCGAGGCCGCGGCGGCCACGACGATGGCCAGCGTGAGCAGCAGGCCCAGCACGGGGATCAGCCCGTGGCGCAGGAAGTGGAAGCGTGCGCGCCGCTTGCGCCAGAAGAAGCCGATGCAGGCGACGTTCACCAGCACGTAAATCAGCAGCACCAGGATGGCGTCGAGCACGGCCAGAAAGCTGAAGGCCCCGAGTGGGTTGAGCAGGGCGCCCAGCCCCAGCCCGCATACCGCCCCGATGGCGCAGAGCGCCGCCACGCCGGCCACTGGCGTCTGCCGCACTGGATGCGTCCAGGCCAGCCAGCGCGGCATCGTCCCGTCGCGGCCCACGGCGTAGAGGATGCGCGCGCCGCCGTTCACGATGGCTAGACCCGCGCTGAAGAACGAGAGCAGCCCCACCACGTCGATCACCGCGGCGAACGTTGGTCCGCCGAAGTGCCGCGCGATGGTGTCGAATGGCGCTGGATCGTTGCCGTAGCCCGTCGCCATCTTCGGAATGCCGTAGCCGATGGTCGCCGCGTAGGCCATGATGACGTAGAACACGCCGATGACGAACATCGAGCCGAAGATCGCGCGCGGAATGTTGCGGTGCGGGTCACGCGTCTCCTCGCCCAGCGTCGCTGCCGTCTCGAAGCCGATGAAGTTGAGCACCGCCAGCACGATGCCGATGGTCAGGTCGCCCCCTTTGGGCAGCCCCGCGGTGGTAAACGGCACGGCCGAGAGCCCGCCCGCGCTGCCCACCCGGAACAGCACCACGCCCGCCAGCAACACGCACACGCCCAGCTCGAACGCCAGGAAGACCAGGTCGATGCGCAGCGACTGCCGGATGCCCCAGTATCCCAGCGCGAACACGATGCCCGTCGCCAGCAGGAAGTAAAACGGCCACGGCAGCGCCAGCCCGAACCAGCGATCGAAGAGCGTCGCCAGGTTGGCGCTCATCCCGGTGAAGGTGTACGGCACGCCCAGCGCCAGCGCCGCCAGCCCGATCCATGCCGTCAGGAAGCCCCAGCGCGGCCCCACCCCCTCCGTGACGTAGGTGTATGCCGACCCGCTGGAGGGCAGCTCGCGCGACAGCTCGCTGTACTGGTTGGCCACCAGCAGGGCCACCACGAACCCGATGGCGAAGCACAGCGGGATCGCCGCGCCGGCCACCTGCGCCTGCGGAATCGTGTTGAAGAAGACCGACGCGGCCGGCGACATGACGGCCACGGAGATCACAATGGCGTGCGGCAGGCCCAGGGTGTTCCGCCGCAGGGCGGTGGCCGGCGCCTGGCCCGATCCGCCGGCAGAGGTGGACGCGGGTGCGGGGGATACGGTCTCGCTCATGAATGCCTCCTCGCGCGCCTGCGCGCTCGTCACGCCTGCTGATCGCCGGACGGGTGGGACGCGCCGCCGGGATGAACGGCCGGCGCCGCGACATCGCCGCTGGACATGGCGGCAGGCTCGGTGGGAACGGGCGTGTCCGCGTCGAGCAGCCGGCGCAGATAGTCGTTGAGGAACAGGCCGCGCGGATCGAGCGCGGCGCGCACCCGGCGGAAGTCGTTCCAGCGTGGGTAGCGGGTGGCCAGCGTGGCGGCGTCCAGCGTGTGCATCTTGCCCCAGTGCGGCCGCCCTCCGTACGGCTGGTAGATCTCCTCGATGGCGCGGAAGTAGCGCTGGTACGGCATGCCCTTGTACATGTGCACGGCGATGTAGGCCGAGTCGCGCCCATAGGCCGGGCTGAGCCAGATGTCGTCCCCGCGCACGAAGCGGCACTCGATGGGAAAATGCACGTTGAAGCGCTCCCGCTCCATGCGCGCCTGGACCGCCCCCAGCACCTCCACGAAGTGCTGCGCCGGGATGTTGTATTCCATCTCCTGGAACTTGACCATGCGCGGCGTGGCGAAGAGGCGGTGGCTATAGTCCGTCTCAGAGACCGAGGCGATGCCCCACGCCGAGATCTTGCTCACCGTGCGCGAGACCGGCGGCACCAGCCGGCAGCACTCCGAAAGCACCCAGTACAGCCCGTTCTCCAGCAGCACTTTGTTGAGCGTGCCCCAGATGTTGCCAGGCGAGGGCGGATCGTCCGTCTCGTTGAGGAACTTCGCCTGCACCCACGGCGTGTACGGCATCCAGAAGAACTCGAAGTGGCTGTTCTCCTGCTTGTAGCGGTCGAGGTTGGCCAGGCATTCGGTGAGCCGCTCGCGCTTGCTAACGAAGCGCAGCCGCGTGGCCGGCACCACCCGCAGCGTGACGGCCGCGACGACGCCCAGCGCCCCCAGCGACACCTGCGCCGCCTTGAACACGTCGGGATGCTGCTCCTCCGAGCACTCCAGCACGTCGCCCGCCGCCGTGACCAGCGTCAGCCCCGCCACCTGCGTCGCCAGCGTGCCGAAGCGGATGCCCGTGCCGTGCGTCCCCGTGCTGATGGCGCCGGCGATGCTCTGCACGTCGATGTCGCCCAGGTTCTCCTGCGCCACCCCCCGCGCCAGCAGCTCGTCGCCCAGCCGCTTCAGCCGCGTCCCCGCCCAGACGCGCACCGTTCCGCGCGCCGCGTCCACCGACTCGATGCCCTGCATGCCGTCCAGCGAGAGCAGGATATCGTCCGTCTGCACCAGCGGCGTAAACGAATGCCCATCGCCCACCACGCGCAGGTGGCGCCCCTCGCGGCCCGCGGTGCCTACCAGGCGCGCCAGCTCGTCCATGTTGCGCGGCTGCGGCAAGGCGCGCGGCGCGCCGCGCACCGAATCGGACCAGTTGTGCCAGCGTCTGGGCCGGCCTGGCCGGATGCTGTCACCCACGGGGCACCTCCTCTACAGGAAACATTGGCCGTCGCCACGATACGTTGTCACCTCGTCCACGATCGTGCCGTCCCGCACCAGCAGCAGGTGCGTGAAACGCTCGCACAGCTCGCCGGCCTTGCTGTGGCGCAGGAAGATCGGGTCGCCGACGCTGAGCCGCTCCGGACCCGTGTAATGGATCGGCGTCTGCACCTCGCCCGCGGCCTCCAGCGCATCCAGCCGGGCGCCGGCCGGCAGATAGGGCAGCGGCAGCCTGTCCGGCCCGGGGGCGCCGGACGCCACGTAGCCGCCGCCCAGGCAGGTATAGATGTCCGCCGTGGGCCGGCGCACGATCTCGATGGCGAAGCCCGCCGCCGGCTGGTAGCGGAAGTCGCGATAATTATCGAAGAGCGCCGGACTGTAGAACGCCGAGCCAACGGTGATTTCGGTGACCGCCGGCTCCAGGCGCGTGGTGGCGATGCTTCCCGTGCCCCCACCGTTGACGAAGCGCAGCTGCGCGCCGGACTCGCGGATGAGCGCCACGATCTCCGCGCGGCGGCGCGCGTCCACGCGGGCCGAGCGCCGCTTGAGCTGCCGCACCAGCGCGTTCTTCAGCGTCTTGCCGGGATATCGGTCGCCCACCCCCGCGATCTGCGCCTCGTAGCCCATGATGCCGTCGAGCCAGACGTGCGCGGACCCGGCGATGCGCTCGACGATTGGCCGCGCCTGGGCCGCCGTGCGCAGTGGCGAGCGCCAGGCGCCGAAGTGCAGCCCCGGCACGCTGAGCGACATGTCGACCTCCAGGCACAGCGGCAGCCGCACGCCGTGCCGCTGCGCCACCGCCTCCGCCTGCTCCACGTGCGCCACGCTATCCACCATCAGGGTGATGCGCGCGCCGCCCGCCGTCGCGCGCGCCACCGCCGCCAGGTCGTCCGGGTGCCAGGCCGGATAGCCGATGAGCAGGTCGTCAAATCCCTGCGCCGCCAGGTACGCCGCCTCCCGCGCCGTGAAGCACATCACGCCCTGGAAGCTCGGATCGGCGGCCAGGATGCGCCGCAGCACCGCTACGCTGCGCACCGACTTCGCGGCCACGCGCACGCGCTTGCCCCCGTCCGGCGCCCCGCCTGCCTGTCCCGTGCCCCGTGACGCCGCCGGGCGTCCACCGGATGCCCCTACGCCGGCGACGCGTGCCCGCACCTCCGCGATGTTGCGGTCCAACAGGTCCAGGTCGAGGTAGGCGAAGGGCATGGCGCGGCCGGCGAAGGCCGCTTTGTAATAGGCATAATCGCGGGCGACCGACGGCACGCGCGCCGCCGCCACGGCGCCCGCCGCCGACCCATGCGTGCCGCCGCTGACGCGCGGCTCGCGCTCCTCGTCAGGCTGTGCCATCCTGGTCGCTCCTCTCTCTGAGTCCGTGCCGCCTCGCGGCGCGCGCTGCCACATGCCAGCACATCAGGAATTGACTGGATTGGCGGGTCGCGCCTCGTCCGCGCGGCTCACCTCCGGCGTTTGCCCCTCCGCCAGCGCCACCACCGCCGCGATGAGCGTTTCCAGGTCGCGTCGCGCGCGCGTGGCGTCGCGGTCGCTGATGAACTGCAGGATGAGTCCGTCGAGCCCCCCCACGATGAAGCGGGCCAGGGTATCGCAGGGGACGGCGCACGTCGTGCCGGCGGCCGCATAGGCGTCGCGCAGCAGCCTTGCCACCACGTCGGCATAGCCGGCGTACTGCTCTTTCGCCAGCCAGGCCGAGGCCGGGCTGCGCAGCGCGTAGAGCGTCAGCTCGTACTGCATCACCTGCAGCTCAGGCGCGGCCTCCACGTGCTCCCAGAACGCCGTCACGCTGCGGCGAATGGCCTCGCGCGGCTCCGTCCCCACGGGCGCCGCCGCCAGCGCGATCTCCCCGGTCAGCCGCATCAACTCGCGCAGCACGGCCAGCAACAGCTCGTCTTTGCTGCCGGCGTAGTAGAGCATGGTCGCCTGGTTGATGCCGGCCTCCGCGGCGATCTTGCGCGTGGTGGTCTGGGCGATGCCGTCGCGCGCGAGCACGCGAATGGCCGCCGCGAGGATGTCCGCCCGGCGGTCTCCAGTGGCTCTGGCTGCCATCACGCCATCCCCCCGTCGCCCGTACCCATGCCCGAGGATTCATTCAAGCGAATGAGTGAAGTGTGCCAGCGGCTCGCTCGAATGTCAAGCCCGAGAAATCTGGTCTCACGGGCAACGGACGGTGGCCCGCGCCACCATGGCGACGTGTTGCCCGCGAGGCATCGTGCGTCGTAGGATGGTGCGGGCCTGAGTCTCCCCGCGCCGCCGCCTGCTCGCCCGAGCGCGGCGTCGCATTGTCGTGTCCACTGGGAGGACACGGTCGTCACCTGGAGTTGGGGCAATGTATGCGGGCTGGGCCGGCACTCGCGCGGCCCATACAGCAGCCTCATAGCAGCACACCGGCGCATCCCCGCCGAGAAGCGGACCCCTGCTGGGTCCTGGTCAGGACCACGTGTCGTTCCTGCGTGGCAATGCAGCACGCCAGAGAAAGGATCGGGTCATGCATCAGCGTCGCGTCACCACCTGGCTTCCCCGCATCGCGCTCGGCCTCGTCGTGGCCGCGCTCGCCACTTGGAGCCTTGTCCCCTCTAGCGCAGCCACCCGTGCCACCGGCGCGGCGCCCCTGACGCAACTCCACCCGTTCACGATCACCAGCCCGGACTTCACCGACGGCGGTCCGTTGCCCCTCAGCGCCGAGGTCAATGGCTTCGGCTGCCATGGCCAGAACATCGCGCCGACGCTGCAGTGGGACAATGTGCCCGCTGGCACCGAGAGCTTCGCCTTTGAGACCACGGATTACGACGCCCCCATCGCCGGCGGCTTTCACCACTGGATCGTGTACAATATACCCGCGGACGCCAGGACCTTGACCGGCAGCTCGCCCTTCACCCTGGGCACCAACAGCTTCGGCACCCTCGGCTACGGCGGTCCGTGCCCGCCGCCGACCGGCCAGCTACACCACTACATCTTCACCCTCTATGCGCTGACGATATCCCATATCGCCGGCAACGGGCTGACGTACGATCAGCTGATCGCGGCCATCAGCGGGCACGTGGCCGGCGCCACGGTGATCGTCGGCACCTTCGTGCGCACTAGCCCCAGCCAGTAGGCGCGCAGCGACCGAACTTGCGCCATTTCGTCGTGGCGTTCGCTTACGCAACGGGAGGAGGGGCACATCCCCCTCCTCCTTCGTCATCACGGCGCCCGCCGCTCTGTTCCCGGTCGCGCCAAGAGGACACCCGGCATGAGCGACACGATTCATGCAACAATTCACGTGCGACGCTCCAGCAGGTGCTGAGTCGACGTCAGCGCCGATTGGACGCGCATGATGCCACGTTCGCCTGGGTCATTGTAGAATGCGCAAGTTGATGCCCACATGCATAGTTCATGGCCCCGGTGCACACGACATGTCTCGAGACGACGTCGGCAGTAGGGAGTGCAGCCACGTGTGCTCCCACGGGGATGGTGGGGCATGGGTGAGAGGGATCACCACCGCTCACGACCACGTGCGTGTGACAGAACAGCATCGAAGTAGCGCACGTCGTAGCCTCAGGCCCCACATCGGGAGGGTGCAGATCGTGCGAGACAACATCGGCCGACTCGTACTCTCACTGGCGGACGTCCTGACCGCCGTCGTGCCGTTCCTAGCCGACTGGAACGACTCGCACCTGTTCAGCCCCCAGTGGTCACCGCACGCGCGCTTTCACGGTGTCGTGAGTCTTGGCATGACCTCGACGCTCTCGACCGCGGCACTGTGGCGCCTCTGGCGTCCGGGAGGCGGGGGACGCGCCCGCGATGGGGCGGCTGCCTTCGCGGCGCTGGTCCCGATCGCGTATTGGGGACCATTCTTCGTCGCGCCGCTCGTCCCGGGCACGGGCGTTGAGGATCCAGGGCACGAGCTGCGGCGCGTCCTGGGCGTGCCGCCGAACCTGCTTGGCGCCGCCGCCACGGTGGCGACGGCCGGGCTGGGCTGGTATCTGGATCGGCGGCTGCGGCCCGACGGAGCGCCCGCGGCGTGATGCGCCGTCTTGTCATCACCCAGCCGACCCCCGTGCGATGCGAGTCAAGGTGGCGCGGCGCCAGCGGAGCCAGCACCGCCCGCTCTTTCTGGTACACGTCACTGGGGTACACTTGGGGTGCCATGTCAGGGATGCCCTCCGAAAGGTGTTTGCAACACGCATTGCGGTGAGGGTATCGGCTGGCGGCTCTTGCTGGCTTTACCCCTTCTTACGCACGTTCTCAGACGGGCATTCGGTCTGTCCTTGTGGATACTACTTCGGACTCCCTCGGCGATGCCTCGTGTCCCAGT
>CAYQFU010000164.1:0-1529 GCA_964416775.1 uncultured Ktedonobacterales bacterium | reverse complement strand
GTCTGTCCTTGTGGATACTACTTCGGACTCCCTCGGCGATGCCTCGTGTCCCAGTCGTGCCGTGACCTCATGTTGGCGGGTACAGACGGCCCGCACTCGATGTCGCATTGCCCAGCCGGCCGAGCGACACCCGCCCAGCTCTGGTCAATCGCCGCGCGTTGTACTGGTGCCCGCTGGCCGGCCTACCGGAATGAGCCCGAGTTGGATGCCTTGACTGAGGTCGTCGCGACACGCCCAGTGCTCAACGATCTTGCCATCCGCGATGCGGTAGATGTGAATCTGTTGCGCTGAGAACGTCTTTCCGGTTGGCGGAAACCCGAGGAACTCTCCCGTGTGCCGCCCATTCGAGATCACGCGCACGACCACCTTGTCCCCTGCAGTAATCTCATCCTGAATATCGTAGTGCAGGTCGCTGAAGGAAGCGTGCAGCCATCCAACCGTCACCTTCAACCCCTCTGGACCAGGCGGTGTGTTCGGGCCGGCCTCGTGGTTGATGAACGCGGGATGGAATATTTCGTTGACCGCAGTGAAGTTCCCACCTGCGAAGACCTCGTCGAGCGCTCGCCTGACGAGACGCTTGTTCTGTTCAGACATGGTGTCCTCCGACTTCGACTCCAGTGTCCATGCCATGGCCAGGCGCGTACTCCGCTGCCCGTCGATTCTTCAGCCGCTGGTGCCCGGGCTAGAGCGCCGCGCCCGCAGGACCGCCTGGGGTGATGGTTGCGGCTCGTAGTCTTTGAGCCCGGCCAGCACTGCCCGAACAAATGGGAGAAACCCCTCCGGGCCTGACAGGTGGTCTTTCAAATGGACGGTTGCACGATCGCTAGACTGGAAGACCTCCCGCACCACCGCGAGCCGGGTCTCCAGGTCAAGACCCCCGCCCATGATGACGTGGTCAAGGTCAGCGTGGGCGAACGCCGACCGCACATCGTCCACTCCGGTGCCGGCAAGCAGCTCGACATCCGACATCGGCACCTGCTGCCGCACGTCGTCAAGAACCGTTGCCTTGACTCCGAGCAGCAGTATCCGCTTGGTCACGCTGACACTCCTCCCTCTTGGCGTGGGTTGACAAGGCGCTCGCCGCACTGACCATGCCACATTCTGCAACGTGTCCCGGAAGGTGCATAAGGTCTCTCGGAAGGCATACAACGTGCTGCGGACGCCGGTGGCGCACGCCTATGCGTCGACCCAGGCAAACCTTAGGGGCCGCCTTGCCCGAGTTGACATCGCAAGAAATCAAAGGCGAAAAGGACATCGGCGATGATTGACTCTCGTTTATTCCCCGGCTTTCAGATCGACGATGTCTCCACGCCGGGAGCGACGATACGAACCCTGCGAGCCGGTTCCGGCCCTCCACTGCTCCTGCTTCACGGCTATCCTCAGACACATGTCATCTGGCATAAGATTGCGAGCCGCCTCGCGGGACAGTTCACCGTCGTCCTGACCGACCTGCGAGGTTACGGCGACTCGAGCAAGCCCGAGGGAGGTGAACGGCACGCGAACTACTCGTTTCGGGCAATGGCCCAGGA
>CAYQFU010000163.1:0-12664 GCA_964416775.1 uncultured Ktedonobacterales bacterium | reverse complement strand
GCAGCCTGTGGTGGGGCGTCGACGTCACACCCCATGCATTATGTATATGGTAGCAGACGGCGTGCCGAATAGCAAGGAGGTGGAGACGTGCTCCGCCGTCACATTGGGCTTGGTCCTGGCTACCCGGTGCTTCATTTCCGGACCATACTCTGGCTGACGACCTCATCGCGCATTCAGCGGGTCTTCAGCGGACTCGCCGTCAACCTTCAACTCGCCCTGGTATCTTCAAGACGTCGACCGAAGTCTCGACGTGAAGAAGGGAACGTGAACCAATGTCTACCACTCAATTCACCGACACGCCCGCCGAATCGGAACAGCCTGCCGAGTCCGAACGGCCCGCGGAGTGGACGCAGCCCGATCCCGCAAGCGATCCGTACGCGCACGATGCGAACACCATTGAGACGCCGTATCTGGGCGCGCAGGCACCAGGAATGGCGGACCTGGAGGCGGGGGACAACTGGACGACCGGGTCGCCAGGGGCGCCGCCCATCCTGCCGCCGACCTTCGCCGATGGCACCGGCAACGGACGCCCCGGCAGGCGGCGCCGAGGCTGGAAGTACGGGCTCGCCGTGCTCGTCCTGCTGTTGGTGCTGGCCGGCGGCTTCGGACTCGGCAGAATCGCGCTGGGAGCCGGCACGAGCGGCACGCCGATCGGCGCGCAGTCGGGGCCAGCGGTCACGGTCTCTTCCAACGTGAGCAGCCTGCAGCAGACCGTCGAGAGTGTCGCCAACGCCGTGGCGCCGTCGGTGGTCGAGATCACCAGCGTTGGGAACGGCCAGGAGGCCATCGGCTCCGGCGACATCCTGACCGCGAACGGATACATCGTCACCAATGACCACGTCGTGGATGGCTTCAGCAGCTATACAGTGACTCTCTCCAACGGCACAAAGCTCCAGGCACAGCTGGTTGGCACGGACCCGCAGGACGACCTGGCCGTCATCAAGGTCAACGCTACCAACCTCCACCCGATCGCGTTCGCGAACTCCTCATCCGTCACAGTCGGCGAATTCGCGGTGGCGGTGGGCAACCCGTACGGGCTGCGAGAGTCGGCGACGTTCGGCACCGTGAGCGCGACCAATCGCGCGGAGAGTGAAAGCCCCAGCGGACCGGCGTCGCTGCTCACTGGGCTGATTCAGACGAGCGCGCCAATCGCTCCGGGCAACAGCGGCGGCGCCCTGGTGAACCTGCAGGGACAGCTGATCGGCATTCCGACGCTGGCCGTGTCCAGCCAGCAGGGTGGAACAAATAGCGGCAGCACGGTGGGCTTCGCCATCCCGTCGAATCAGGTGAAGACGGTGGCGCAGGCGCTCATCCAGAGTGGCCACGTGACCAGCAGTGGGCAGGGCTTCATGGGCATCCAGGGTGAGGATGTGACCCCGACGTTGGCCTCCGCGGATGGATTGTCCGTGCAGAGCGGCGTGCTGGTCAACGGCTTCGCCAACGACACGGCGGGACAAAGCCCCGCGCGACAGGGCGGCCTGCAGAGCGGCGACGTCATCGTCGCGGTGAACGGCCAAACGATCGGCGACAGCAACGACCTCGCCTCGGCCATTGCCGGCCAGAAGCCGGGCACACGGGTGAGTGTGACCGTCGAGCGCGGATCGAGCCAGATCACTCTCAATGTCACACTGGGCCAACGCCCGGCGAATTAACGGCCGCACGAGCGTGCACAGCGTTTTAACCTCCCTCTGACGCTGACCGCTGGTTGGTCGCGTAGGTCAGGAGTTCTCGTATGGCCACCGCTACACCCCTGGAAAGATCGTCATCTCAGCGCGCACAGGCCGTCTCGGTGCAGGTGCTGGCGTGCGTCCCGGCCGCTCGCGATGCTGTTACGCTGCAGCTAGCCATGCCGGGCACACGCCGGGCGCCCGCCCCGTACA
This sequence comes from uncultured Ktedonobacterales bacterium, assembly GCA_964416775.1. GTDB lineage: Bacteria > Chloroflexota > Ktedonobacteria > Ktedonobacterales > JADMIN01 > CAYQFU01. Next base: position 10,784 of record CAYQFU010000163.1, on the reverse strand, counting down.
GCGCCGGCCAGTTCATCACGCTGGCCTTCCGCTCGGCCGAGCGCACGTACTACCGTTCGTACTCACTGTGTGGCGATGGGCGCAGGGATGCGCCCTGGGAGATCACCGTCAAGCGCCACGACAAGGGCGTGATCTCCACTTATCTCTGCCAGCGCGCGCGGCCGGGCATGGTGCTCCAGTCGAGCCTGCCGCAGGGCAGCTTCACCTTGCCTGAGGTGATCCGGCCGGGCGCGCCGCTCGTCTTCGTCGCGGGCGGCAGCGGCATCACGCCGATCTACGCGATGCTGCGGGCGCTCGCGCGGCTGGCACCAGCACAGCGGCCGCGGGTCTGGCTGCATTATGCCTATCACAGCCCGGAGGACGCCATCTACGGCCGCGAGCTGGCGGAGCTAGATCCGCAGCGCCAGTGGCTCACGCAGCGCCAGTACGTCACGACGCGGGGCAACCGGCTGCGCGCGGAAGCGGTGCTGGCCTCTCTGGGCACCGAAGCGCAGGGGACAGAGTGGTATATCTGCGGGCCTGAGGGGCTCAAGCGCGCGCTGGAGGCTGAGGCGAAGCGCCGCGAAGTGCCGGCGCAGCGCCTGCACATGGAGACGTTCGCGAGTCCCCACACGCGCACGGGCGCCGCGGCAGGCGGGGCCGGTCGCGCGCGGGTACGGATCGCGGAGAGCGGCGCCATCCTGGCCACCCAGCCGGGCGAGACCCTGATCGAGACGCTGGAGCGACATGGCTACTCCCCGGAGTTCAGCTGCCGGGCGGGCGCGTGCGGCAGCTGCCGGCTGCGCCTGCTGGCGGGACAGGTGCGCAACGGAGACGGCGAAGGCCTGAGCCCGCGCGAGCGCGCGGCGGGCTACGTGCTGAGCTGTGTCGGCGAGCCAGTGGGCGACGTGACCCTCTCGACCGAGGGGGTCGGTCTACCAATGGCCGGCCGCGCCGGGGGCAAGGACGCCGCGCCCGGCGCGCGTGGTACAAAGTCTGGCCGCATGGCACGCTCTCGCGGCATGACGTACGCCCTGCGGGCCAGCCTGGCCGCGGCGGCACTCGGCCTGTTCATCCACTTCTGGGGACTGACGAGCCACGGCGTGGCATCTCTAAGCGGCTCTACCACCACCTCCACCTCGTCCGGCACGAGCTCGAGCGCGAGCAACAGCAGTAACTCAAGCAGTAGCAGCAGCAACAGCTCATCGGGAACGTCGTCCAGCGGGTCGAGTGGGATTTCGACCTCGACGGGCCAGTCGGGCACGAATAGCAGCACAGGGGTCTCCTGAGATGGCTACTCCAGTCAGCGAGCCCCGACGCCTGGTGCAGCGGGCAGGTCGCCCCATGGCGACGGATGTCAGCGTGCAGATCGCGGCCGCCGCGGATCAAGAGGCGGCGGCATCCCAGGCCGCCGACGCCTGCATGGCGTGGTTCGACGAGGTTGACGCACGGCTCTCTCGCTTCCGGCCGGAGAGCGAGCTGAGCCGCCTCAACCGCTCCGCCGGCCAGTGGTTCGTGGCGTCGAGCGTGTTGTATGAAGCGGTGGAAGTGGCCGTGTGGGGCGCGCAGGCCAGCGCGGGGCGCTTTGATCCGACGCTGTTGCGGCATCTCGAAGCCCTGGGTTACGATCGCGACTTCGCGCAGATCGCCCAGCGCGATGTGGCACCCAGCATTGCGCCGCTCGCGGCGCCCGCGCCGGATGCGTGGCGCGCCATCGAGCTGGACCCACGCCGGCGCCGCATCCGCCTGCCGGAGTCGGTCGGGCTGGACCTGGGCGGCATCGCCAAGGGCTGGGCGGCGGACGTGGCGCTGAGCCGCTTCTGCACGCCGTTCCCCGGCGCGCTCGTCAATGTGGGCGGGGACCTGCGAGCCCAGGGTGGGCCAGCGGCGGGGCAGGCGTGGTCGGTCGGCCTGCGCGATCCACGCGAGGAGCTGGCTGGCGCGCCGTCGTTGTTGTCTACTCCGTCGCCCGCCTATTCCGCGGTTATCACCTTGAGCCGCGGCGGGTTGGCCACCTCGGGCGCGCTGCGCCGGTGGTGGATGCGAGACGGCCAGCGGCAGCACCATCTGCTCGACCCGCTCACGGGGCGCCCAATGGCGCTCTGGACAGACGGAGACGGAGGCGCACGCGATGACGAGGCCGCGGCGCCGCTGATCGCCACGGCGACGGCGCTCGCACCGACCGCCGCGCAGGCGGAGGTGGCGGCGAAGGTCGCGCTGCTGCGCGGCTATCCACAGGCGCTGCGCGCCGTGGAGGCCGCCTGGGAGCGGTATGGGGCGGTTGGCCCCGAGACGGACGCCGACGCGGGCGTCGCGCTGGTCCTGACCTTTGGGAACGGGCGGACGGCGCTCTCGGCAAATGTGGATGCATATCTGGCTTCCTGGGGCACGGACGGCGCGGTCTTGCCCATGGTCTTTTCGCCGTCGTTCGGCGCCTCAGAGAAAGAAGCGTGATATCCGTGATATCTATGTCTGTGCCGATTATCGGCCTGGCGGCGCAGGCCGGGCTCTCCACGCTTGCGTTCGTGTCGCTGGCCGTCGTGGCAGCGCTCCACACGAGCGCCGCGGCGAGCGCCACCACAGCCAATCCGTTTTTCTGGTACGTGACGCGTGCCGCGGCGGTGTCGGCCTACATCTTCCTCACCGCGACGGTGGTGCTGGGGCTGGTGCGGTCGCTCGGCCGTGTGACGCGCGTGCGCCTCTCGTGGATCATGGACGAGGCGCACCAGTATCTGGCGCTGCTGACCGCGGCGCTGGTGGCGGTACATCTGCTCTCCTTGCTGCTCGATCCGCTGATTCCATTTAGCATGCTGAATATGCTCGTGCCGCTCAGCCAGCCCTACCGGCCGCTCGCGGTGGATCTGGGCGTGCTGTCGCTATATGGGCTGGTGGTGGTGCTGGCGAGCTCGTGGCTGCGCCGGCGCATCAAATACACTACGTGGCGTAAGCTGCACTACACGAGCTTCGCCGTGTTCCTGCTCGTCACGCTCCATGGCATCTTCGCGGGCAGCGACGCCGGCCAGCCCTGGATGATTCGCGTGTATGCGATAGCGGCCGGTGCTGTCATCCTGCTGGTCCTGGTGCGGATATTCTGGCCGTCGCAGTCGGGGTCCGCCGCTCGCCCAACGGCCGAGGCGACGGCTGTGGCTCCGGCCAGATCGCGCCCACGGTCGCTGGCCAGATAAGCGGATAGGCGTGTCACCGATATGCCTGAACGCGCGGCCGGCAGAGGCGGAAATGCTGTGATTGCCTGGGCGGAACATACCGGATTATAGTGTGGCCTAGCGCGGCGACCACGCCAGCACGGCTTCCCCTGGCGTCGTCTCTCCGTTGGTGAGTGGCGGACCGTCGTGCCGCGCGTGCAGGAGGCTCGCATGTCCACACCGTTCGTTAGCCGCGGCTTCCGCGGGCGCCGCCAGTCTGAAGGGGCGACACGCCTCCCTCCAGGACAATACCTCGTCAATGGTTTCCCAGTCCTGTCTGCCGGTCCCACTCCACGCACGCCGCTCGATCGGTGGGACTTCATGCTTGTGGGAGAGGTGGACCCACCACGGCGCTGGACCTGGCAAGAATTTCAGCAGTTGCCCCACGAGACCATCACGAAAGACATTCACTGCGTGACCAAGTGGAGCAAGTTTGACACGTCCTGGACGGGCGTGTCCGTCGACACGCTCTTGCAGGGTGTCTCAACCGGCGCCAAATTCGTCGTCGCCTACAGCGACGGTGGCTACACGACCAACTTGCCGCTGGAGGACGTGACCGGTGGCAAAGCGTGGATCGCGTACGAGTATGGGGGCGCGCCCCTGGCGCCCGAGCATGGTGGGCCGGCGCGGCTGCTCGTGCCGCACCTCTACTTCTGGAAGAGCGCCAAATGGGTGCGCGGCCTGCGATTGCAGAACGAGGACGAGCCGGGGTTCTGGGAGTCGCTGGGATACCACAATTACGGTGATCCCTGGAAGGAACAGCGCTACGCGGGGGACTAGCTATGGCAGTCGTACGGCCCAGGTTAACCTGGCAGAGAGCCACGGTCGTCGAGCTGATCCCGGAGACTCCGCATGTCAAGAGCCTGGTCCTCGATGTGCCAGGCTGGATGGGGCATAGAGCCGGCCAACATCTCGACGTGCGGCTCACGGCGGAGGATGGCTATCAGACTGAGCGCAGCTACTCGATCTCATCCGCGCCGGGAGAGGAGCACGTGAGGATTACCGTCGAGCGGCTCGACGACGGAGAGGTGTCTCCGTACCTGACGGATGAACTGCGCCCAGGCGACATGCTGGAGCTACGCGGCCCCATCGGCGGCTGGTTCGCGTGGCAACCGCAAGAGGGCGGCCCGCTGCTGCTGGTGGCGGGCGGCTCGGGGATCGCGCCGTTGATGGCGATGATCCGGCAGCGAGCGGCCGTGCACAGTCCCGTGCCGGTGTGCCTGCTGTACTCGTCGCGCGCCGCGGAGGAGATTATCTTTCGCGAAGAGCTGGACCGGTGCGCCGCGGCGGACGAGGACCTGCACGTGGTGTACACGCTCACCCGTTCCCAGCCGCCTGGCTGGCAGGGATACAACCGGCGCATTGACCGCCCAATGCTCGAAGAGGTGGCATGGGCGCCCGAAGAGCGCCCGCTGGCGTTCGTGTGTGGCCCAACCCCACTTGTCGAATCGGTGGCGACGATCTGCGTCGAGGTGGGCTACCCCCCTGAGTGCGTCAAGACCGAGCGCTTCGGACCAACCGGAGGAGCAGCATGAGCGAAGAGACCCTCCGGCTTGACGGCAATGCCGCGGCCGGCCTGCTGGCAGAGATCTTTCCGTTTGAGATGACCAGCGCGCAGAGCACCTGTGCGGGATGTGGGCGGACCGCGCCGCTCGGTACGCTGCTGTTGTATGGCGGCATGGTGGGCACTGTCCTGCGCTGCCCGACCTGCGACCAGGCCCAGATGCGCATCGTGCACGCCCGCGGGCGGTACTGGATCGATATGCGGGGCATGACGGTCCTACAGGTCGCGACTGCGACGGCAATCCTGACCTGACCGCCAGGGCTATCCCCACCCGGCCGTTGGCTATGACGGCGACGCCTTTGACCAGGACCAGAGCGCACTCACGTCGACGATCGACCTGTGCGACGCGGTCCTGGTCTGCTTCTTTGTGGGCGCCAGCACGGTGCGCACGGATGCGGGGCGGGCGGGCGAGCGAAGTAGCGAAGTCATGTAGTTAACCCGATGTGCAAGTTGTTTTAGGCGACCACCTGAGCGAGTTGCAACGGTGAGTTGCCGAGTTCACTGTTGAGTAGAACGGCCAGCGTATACATCAGCACTTTGCGCAGCAAGCGGCTGCTCAAATGCCAGAGGTCACGCGCCCAGACGCGCTTGACGCTGCAGCGGTCGACGAGCTGGCCGAAGACGGTGTCAATGCGGTAACGCACGCGACTCAACTGGGCACTCCAGCGCGGATGCGGATCGCGCTTGGCACTGGGGTAGGGCGCCAGCAGGTCAACGCCCTGCGGCTGCCACTCAGCAGTCGTCGCTGGCGACCAGTAATTGCGATCCCCGATCAGCATGCCGACCGTCTGCTCTGCCAAGGCAGGCAGCACCGTCAACTCGTGCGCATTGGCCGGTGCGACGCAGAAGCGGGTAATCACGCCGGGCCACTCGAGGCGAACATGCACGCGCAAGCCGTAGAAGGTCTGGCGCACCAGCGTGTCCTTGCCGAAGGCCGCCTCACCGCGGAAGCGGCGACAGCGATAGGCACGGGCGAACTGGCAGACGGGCAGCGGGAAGCTGTCAATGATGGCACAGGTCGGATCGTGCGGCACACGGGCGAGCACCTGCTGCCAGAGGCGTTCTTTGACGCGCCACAGGTTGGCCGCCTGGCGCACGAAGGTCGTGCGGTGCAGCGTGCGCAGCGCGGGAAAGAAGTGGGCGTAGTGCCGTCGGAAGTAGGCGAACAGGGCGCTGTCCTGCTCCAACCCCCGGTACTCCCCGACCACTTCCAGCGTCAACACCTCGCTATCGGCCAAGACCAGCTGCGGCCCGCGCTGACGCAGCCGGCGACCGTCAGTGACCCGTGGCAGGGCCTCGTCAACCAGACAAAAGACGGCGATAATGAAGTCATCCAGGTCCATGGCGTCCTCCTCAGGTCTATAGCAATGGTTCCTGAGGAGTGTACGCTTATGGCTCCTGGATTCCTTCTCTCACAACAACTTGCACATCAGGTTAGCTAAGTCACGAGCCGCGGTCAGGGCAAACGCTTAGCGGTGCGGGCGCCTGTCAGTGCAATGATTACCCCAAGCAGGAACGCTACCGCTGTGTAGACGAGTACCTGATCGGAGGTATACGCGACCCAGCCCCAGGTCCATGGAACAAACGGCCAGAGCGCCGCGCCGAGTCCCGTCCCGCCGAGGAGCAGCGCGAGCAGGGTGCCAAACGCTCCTACGCCGAGCGTGACGCCGACACCCACGCGAACGGCGAGAAATAAGTGCAGCGCGAGCAGCAGCAGCGCTACGCCGATATTCAGCAGGCAGAACTGCGCCAAGGCAACGAGAGGTGCGCCCAGAATCCCTAGACCGATGCAGAGCAGCGTGGCGCTGAAAGCGACCCAGAGCCAGAGTAGCGCGAGTTTGGCCAGATACATACGCGCAGGTGGGATGGGCCGCGCGCAGAGCGTGCGCCAGGCGTCGCGCTCCCAGAGCCAGGCGCGAACGGGCAGCAAGGCGGCAACGAACGGCACGACGAGCAGTGCCCAGCCTTGTAGAGCGTCGGCGGCTGGGTACTTGAGCGCGGCAACGATCGCCACGATTAGTACCGGACTGAGAGCAGCAAGCCAGGGCACGGCCGAGTGCCGCTGCTTTACTAGCTCAGCGGCGAGTGTGCTGGCGCGATACCGCCTCAGGGTACGAGCCATGACGCCACCGTGCTGTGTGGCAGGCGCGAAGGTGACTGTATGATGAAACGCCCCTAGGCGTGCCTCCTGCGCCAACGCGCGCTTGGCTTGGCGACGGCGCAGCGAGCCATGTTCGGCGACGGCGACGCGCGAGGCGAGCCACACGAGCAGGGGCGTCAAGGCAAGCGCGAGCAGCAGTAGGGGCCAGGGCGAGATATGCCAAAGTGGGCTGTCTGGCTCGAGGGGCGTACCATTGGCGTGGGTACCGAGCAGCGGGAGTGTGGCGCGCACAGGCCATGCCCATGGGACGAGCGCCCAGGCACCTCCCTCGGCCGGAAGTACACCGAGGATAGCGCCGATGAGGCCAGTCACTATTGTCGGGATCAAGCCCCACCGGGCAGCGACCAGCTGGGAAAGTGCAAGCAGGGGCAGTGACGTGCCCCAGAGAACGGCGGCAAGGACCAGCCCATGGCCCAATGGGACGGAGCCGGGCAGGCGCGCAGCCATGCCAAAAGGGAGGCTGCCCAGGACGACGAACAGGTCCATGACCAGGGCCAGCACGGCGAGGCCGGCGAACTGCGCGCTTACCAGCGCCAGCGGCGTCACAGGGCGCCAGCGGGTCCCCCCCCAGCGCGCCCGCGCCTCATATTGCGCAGCCAACCCAGCGAGCAAAGCTAACGCCAGCGGCGAGAGGAACGTGACCCACACGACGTGCCAGGCACTCAGCATCTTCCAGCTATGCACAGCGTAGGGACTTGTCACGAATAGGAGACCCTCCAAGAGGGCGGCGAAGAGGCCGAAGAGCGGCAGGCGCGGAAGGGAGCCGCGCCGTAGTTTGACAGATTCGGCGGCCAGAGGACGCGCTGGCGTTGGGATCATGCGCTCTCCCCTTCTCGGGCTCGCACCAAAGCCAGGTAGGCATCCTCCAAGCTCGCACTGCCCGTCGTGAGGCCAGCGAGTGGGCCTTGGTAACGCAGTGCGCCGTGAGCGATCACACCGACGTCGTCGGCGAGTTGCGCGACCTCCGCAAGCAGATGACTTGAGACAAGCACTGCTTTCCCCTGCGCGGCAAGTGCACGGACGAGCCTGCGCAGTTCGAGGATGCCTTCGGGGTCGAGGCCGTTCTGCGGCTCATCGAGAATAAGAAGGTCCGGGTCGGTCAGCAACGCTTGCGCGAGCGCGAGGCGCCCCTGCATACCGGTGGAGAAGCGTGCGACAGGCTTGCGCCCTACGTCATGGAGACCAACCGTGGCCAAGGCCGCGCCGATGCTGGCACGGGAAAGACCGAGCAAACGCGCATGAACCTCCAGGTTTTCGGCGGCGCTCAGGTGGCCGTAGAGGGCTGGTCCCTCGATACTGGCTCCGACACGCGCAAGGAGGGCACGCTGCCAGGGCTGACCGAAGAGGCTCACCCCACCGCTTGTGGGGCGAAGCAGGCCGAGGATGAGCTTGAGCGCGGTGCTCTTGCCTGCGCCGTTCGGGCCGAGCAGGGCATACACACGCCCAAGCTGGACGCGCAGATCGAGGGTGCGCACGGCCTCGACGCCGCCATAACGTTTGCTGAGAGCGTTTGTGCGGACAGCCAGAGTGCCTGCTGCGCCGGGCTGTCGCAGGTCGAGATGGGTAGATTCGAAGGGCTGCATTGGCTCCTTCTCCTATGTGCGAGTGTAGTCGGGACGATACAATCTAACGCCTTGATGTTACAAGACATGCTTGATGTTACAAGACATAGCTTGTAAAGATGTCTCGGGTGTGTCGCAGTCGTGTCGCAGATCCGACGCAAGTCCTGGAGTGCAGGCTGGCATATCCTTGCTGATACAGCACCTCGATGAGTGGAAAACCGAAAGGTGAGCGCAAGGGCAGCGTCATGCAGACGCTCGTTGATCACTTGAAGGCGTGTAATACCAGCTAACCCGATGTGCAGGTTTTTCTGAGGAGCGCCCTTGAATTCGGCCCTGGCTGAACAACTCTGCCATTCTGGGGATCTCGGAGGCCTGGTATCTATGGGCAGTAACAGAGAGGTGCACATCGGGTTAGTTTAGATGCTCGTAATGTATGACATGCGCCCATAAGATCGAGTCGCTACCCTGGTTACGTGTCCTCCTGTATGTCCTGGCGGCAGGGCAGGAGGCGCCAACCATGGGCGGGCAAGCGATTCGGTGCTGGCCGCCACTCGCGAAGGGAACAATGACACGACAACGGAGAAACCTCGCACGAGAACCGGGAGACAACCGCGCGCAGCGCAACTGCTCAGGTGCGCGGCCGCTACGGCTGGCCTGCTCGTGCTCGTCGTGGCGACAGCGGCCGTTCGGCCAAATACCGTGACGGCCGCGGACGGCGTGGTGGGGCATGTTTATGTCAACGACAACACCGCTGGAACGAACACCATCGGTGCATTCAATCGGCTCGCCGACGGGACACTCGTGACAATGCACGGGTCGCCGTTCGCGGCCAGTGGAGCTGGAACGGGGCACACTCCGGGACTCTCCGAGGGCGCGCTCCAGCTGTCCAGCGACGGACGCTATCTGCTGGCTGTCGACGCCGGTAGCAACCAGATCTCTGTGCTGCACATCGGCTCTGGCGGCGCATTGAGCCCGGTCAGCGGCAGTCCGTTCTCGTCGAACGGGACGGAGCCGGTCAGCATCGCCGTGCATGGGAGCTTGATCTATGTGGCCAACGAGGGGAACGGGAGCACGGGCAGCAACTACACCGGGTTCACGCTCACCTCGGGCGGCCAGCTCATTCCACTCAGCGGGTCCACTGTGGCGCTATCGGGCACGGCGCACCCTGGTGACGTGCTCTTCAACGCGACTGGGACGCATCTGGCTGGGACGGAAGTCAATACGTCGCTCATCGACAGCTTTGACGTCGGGAGCGATGGACGGCTGACGGCCGCGCCTGGCTCCCCATTCGCCGCACAGGGGCCCGGCCCCTTTGGCAGCGAGTTCCGGCCGACCAGTCCCACGCAGCTGTTCGTCTCCAACGCACATGGCGGCGCGAACAACGGGACCATTTCGGCCTTCAGCGTGGCCAATAATGGGACGTTGACGTCCATCGGCGCCTCACCCTTCGCGGACCATCAGACTGCGCCGTGCTGGGTGGAGATCACACACGACGGCCAGTTTCTCTTTACCGTCAACACGGGGAGCTCCTCCATCTCGAGGTACTCGATCGCTGCTGATGGCTCGCTGACTTTCCTCGGGAGCACGACATTCAACGACCCGACAGGCCTGAGCCCATTCGACGCTCGCCTTAGTCCGGGGGGCAGCTTGCTGTACGTCGTGGACAGCGGATTGGACGCGGTGAGCGCCTTCGCGGTGCACGGCGGCAACTTGAGCGAGTTGTCATCTTCGCCCACAGCGCTGCCCGCTGGGGCCACACCATTCGGCATCGTGGTGATATAGTGCACGTCCAGCCCAGCCCATCCCCAGTGCGACGAAGAAGGAAGCCGGACCGGCGCGACGATGCACGGGGTCGCATTGGGGACGGAGTCTATCACAGCCGCACGTGGAGGGCAGGCGCCACACGGGCTGGACGCTCAGCAAGACATGAGCTGGGAGCGTTCCGCTCCCAGCTCGCATTGGTGCGGAAGCCCATCCGTTCTTCACGCCCCTTGGACATCGAGAATACGCTCGACCGGCACGGCGAGCAGCTCATCGGGATGCGTCAGGCCAAGCTTCTGCAAAAAGTCATGCGCCATGTGCGTCTCGATCTCACGAGGAAAGGTGCGCGAGGTGGCCGGTGCGCAAGCCCTGGCCCCCGCAGGACGATCCGGGTGGCTGGCCGCCCAACCAAAGGCAGACGCACATCCGGGTGGTATTCTGTCGACGCCGGGGCCGGGCATCCGCGCGGTCTCGCGGCGGGTGGAACCTACGTGCCGCGCACGGCGGGTGGGGCGCCGTCTCTGCTGGGCGGATGAGAGGAGCCTACCATGGAG
>CAYQFU010000162.1:8244-13075 GCA_964416775.1 uncultured Ktedonobacterales bacterium | reverse complement strand
GTCCGATGATGCCGCCCGCCAGCAGCAATCTGGTCACCCGCTCACTACCTCCGGTACTCCCACGAAGAACCCGCGAATCCGTCATCTGTGTCGCCTGCTTTGCCATGGCGTCCGCTCCTGTCTACACTAGCGACGTTCCGCGCCGCTGATGCTCCAAGGATAGCCCGGTTTGCGGCGCTTTCCATCGGTCTGGCGAAGGATCGAGGGTCGGACCCGAGGCCGATAGTGAGCAGATACTGCGGGCGGCTGAGACCCCCTGCGACTGCGCAAGGCAGCGCGAGTGCCAGGCACCGCCATCGCCCAAGAAGGCGGCGTCACGTCGACGACGGGGTGGTGATCGTCCTACAGATCCCGGCGCGAGAAGGCGCGCATGGCGAGCAAGAACAGGACGCCAATGTAGGCGCCGGAATAGATGACCATCGCGAAGCTGGGGACGGCGCCCAGGCTGAAGGGCGAGAAGTCGAAGTTGTTCAGCAGGGGCGGCTGGAGCAGCGTGGCGGAGAGTCGCCAGAGCGCCTCGACGGGCAGCACCAGGCTGGAGACGATGCCGAGCGTCGTGGTGGCGGGCGCGTTGAAGAAGGTGCCGATCTGCTCCACCCAGGAACCGATGAACGCCAGGCCGTAGAGCATGAACAGGATCACGCCATTGGTCAGCGTGGAGAAGTAGACGCCGCAGAGCAGCGAGAGCGAGACCAGCACGGCGACCTGCATGAGGATCAGTGACACGCCCGCGATCGGGTTAGGTGGGACGTAGCCGGCGATGAATCTGCTTTCGAGCAGCACGCCGGCGCACAACAGGCCAGTGTAGAGCATCAGCATGACGACGTAGCCCAGCCACTTGCCGGCGATGATCTGCCAGCGCAAGAGCGGCTTACTGGCGAGCGTCTGAATCGTATGGGAACTGATCTCGCCTGAGACGCAGTCCACCGTGGCGACGATAGCCAGCATGATGGCCAGAAAGTGCACCACGTAGAGGCCGGCCAGCGTGAGGAAGGTGTAGAACACAGGTGAGGCGTTGACACCCGCGGTCATACGCACTTTGCCGGTGGTGTTGACCACGTAGTAGAAGCCGACACCGAAGATCACCAGAAACGCGGCGCCCAGCAGCAGCGCGGCCAGCACCATGCTACGCCGGCGCGCTTCGTGGAAGGTGAGCCAGGCCAGGGTCAGAACAGCATTCATTGCCCGCTATCCTCCATGCCGACGATATCGAGAAAGAGCTGTTCGAGCGAGGTACGGCGCGGGGTGAGCGCGTAGAGCTGCGCACCGGCGGCCAGGGTCTCGCGCGCGATAGCCGGAACGTGGTCCGCGCAGGTCACCAGCTCCAACCCGGAGGGCTGGTCCCCACCCGCGCGCGGATGGGCGGCCGTGTGGTCCAGCGGCGACTCGTCGTCGTCGAGGAATCGCCACTCGTCCACCAGCGGCGCGAGGCGCTCGAGCAACGCGGGCGTTACAGCGTCCACGCGCAGCTCCAGATGCGTACGCTCGTCCGCCAGCTCGTGCAGGCTGAGGGTGCGCAGGACGACGCCGCCCTTGATGAACGCCACGCGGTCGCACGTGACTTCGACCTCACTGAGCAAGTGTGAGTTGAGGAAAATGGTGGTGCCCTGCGCCTTCACTTGCTGGATGATCGTGCGCACCAGCCGGCGGCCGAAGGGGTCCAGGGCGGATGTGGGCTCGTCGAAGAAGACGAGGTCGGGCGCATGGAGCAGCGCCTGCGCCAAACCGATGCGCTGCAGCATGCCCTTGGAGAAGCCGGAGAGCGGACGCTGCGCATGGTCCGCGAGGCCGACCAACTCCAACACTTCACCGCTGCGCTTGCGAATCCGCGCGCGATCCATGCGTGCCAGCCGGCCGTGCAGGTCGAGCAGCTCGGTGGCCGTGAGCCATTCGTGGAAGCGGAAGTGCTCGGGGAGGAAGCCGATGCGGGCGAGCGTGGGCACGTCGCCAGCCGGCTTGCCGAGCACCAGCGCGGAGCCACCACTGGCACGCACCAGCCCAAGTAGCATCTTGACAGCCGTGCTCTTGCCGGCGCCGTTGGGACCGAGAAAGCCGAAGACCTCGCCGCGCGGCACGGCGAGGGTGAGGTCGGCGACGGCAACTTTGGCGCCGTACTCCTTGCGGAGCGCGGTCGTCTGGATGGCCCACTCACTCAAGCGCTAGCTCCTCTCGCCAGTCCGGCCGGGCAAGTGTCGACGACGCCTGCCCAGCCGGTCGCGTCCTATCGCCTATCGCAATGAGTCGGCAATCTCGAGCATAGCTGCCTGACCGAGCGCGTCGCCCCGACCTTGGAGGATGTAGAAATGGGAGCCCTGCTGCCAGTAGAGCAGCAACGCGCGGTTGTTGTTCTGGCTGGCATCCAGAAACACACCCTGGCTGCCATGCACGTTGACCTGCTGTATTCTATTGGTTCCGAGCGGGAAGGGGAAGACGAGGGTGGACCCCCAGTCAATCTGCCCGCTCATGGTGTCGGCCTGCTGCGGCGACATGCCATAGACCTCCAGGACGGCCTTGCCCAGCTGTTGCAGATCCACGCCGTGCGGGAGAGTGACAGTGGGGCTGGTACCCTCGATGAGGTTCAGGGTATAGCCCGCTCCCTGGTATTGCAGCCGCACGTTCGGCGGCATCGTCGCGGTGATCGGCTGGGCGCCCAGCGCGTCGGGGATTTGCACGTCGGTGACCCCAAGCGTCGCGAGCACCTGGCGCAGTGTGGTCACGTTGACCTGCGTCTGGTACGTTGTCTGGCCGTCCACGGCGTAGGTCGTCGAGGTTGGCGCGCTGGTGAACTGGTTGGGAACCAATGGCGTAAAGCCCAGCAGCGGCTGCGCCGCCTGGAGGGAGGCGACCGTCTGAGGTGCGACGGGCGTGCCGACCTCGGAGGGCGGCGTGAGGAACAGCGCGCTCTGGTCGAGGCGCAGATTCCTGAGCTGTTGCACGCGGCTGGCCGATACGGAGACGTACACGACTTGCTGGACGCGGAAGATCTGCAGCAGCGCATCGGCGGCGGCCCGCGCGGAGGGCACGAGCAGCACGATCAGCAGGGCCGCGGCGGCGGCGAGGCCGGCGATGAGCGGCCGGCGGCGCGCGTGTTGCGTCGTGCGGCGGAGGCCCGTGCCAGCGCTGGTCGGGACATCGGCGAGCTGAGCACGCACGCGCGCCAGGGCAGCGTCCAGATCTGGCGTGGCGTCCGCTGTGGCACGAAAATCGGCGCGCACGCGGGCATCCAGGGCGCTCAGCTCGTCGAGCTGGGTCTGGCAGGCGGCGCAGTCCCCCAGGTGGGCGGCCACAGCCGCGCGATCGGCGGCGGGCAGCTCCTCATCCAGGTATGCGCGCAGCGTGCCGGGATCGTAGCAGGTAGTCATGGGCGGTGTTCTCCCTTCATGGTAGCGTTGGCGGGAGCGGCACTGGCGAGATTCCAGGCGAGCTCGAAGGCGCGCTCGGCCCGCACGAGCAGTGTTCCAATCGAGCCAGGGGCGACCTCCAGAATGGTCGCGATCTCGGCGTATTTCAGCTCTTCCAGGCGCAGCACCAGCAGCTTTGCCTGTCGCTCCGGCAGCGTGGCGAGGACGGCGCGTACGCGTGCCCGTTCTTCGGCGCGCACAGCCTCGGCTTCGGGGTCGAGCATACGGTCGGATGGCAGCATGCCAGCCAGCCGAGCCTGGTCGCGCTTCTGCGACCGCAGCGCGTTGTAGCCTCGATTGAGCGCAACGCGGAACAGCCAGGCGCGGATCGCCTCGTCGTCGAGCTGGACCTGCGGTGGGTGGGTGTAGAGCGCGACGAACGTTTCCTGCGCGAGATCGTCCGCCTGGTCGTCATCTGCGAGCATCCGCCGGAGCAGTTGGCGCACCGGGCCGTAGTAGCGGTTGAAGAGCTGCTCGAAGGCCGTGTCGTCGCGCAGGCGCACCCGGGCGAGGAGATGGCGGTCCGAGTCAGCCGTGGCCGCGTCCGTGTCGGTGTGGTAGTCGTTTCTCATGCCTCTGTCCTGTCCCCCGGGAGCCGCGAGATTGTGCACATTGAGAAAACACCGCCGCATGCCGAATTGTGACACGTGGCTCGGGAGGTAGGATGGGTAGATACACACGGTGAGGGGCACCAAGGCGCGAGTGCTGTGTCACGCGAGGCCAACGGCCGCCAGCTCCGCGGGTGGCGCCTGGGGAATGTCTGGCAGGACCGCGCGGGCCGCGGCGTCCGCGGCGAGCAGGACGCCGAAGCGCCAGACGAACGTCCCGTCGCTGCCCCCAGGCTGGGACACGAGCTGGAGCGCACATCCCTGGATGCCCTTGTTGGCGAGCGTCCGGACGGTGTCCCCGATCGCCTGCGTCTCGGCGGTGAGCATGTACGCTCCGGCGCCGCAGGTGGCTGCGGCCAGCCGGTCCGCCAGCGAGGCGCGGCCGACCGCCGGCACCAGCTGCTGTGGCATGTGCCAGCCGTTCCTGGCATCATAGGTCAAGGCCAGCGTGACGGGTGGCTGTAGTGCGTAGACGATGGAGACGCGCGAGAGTCCGCTAGAGCTGGTGAAGATCCACGTGAAGGCGGCATCGAGGGACATGGTCCAGACCCCGGCGGGGACGCGGGGAGGAGCGGCGTCGAAGAGGGGGCCAGCACAGAAATCAGTCGTTGCGTCGCAATCGCGATGGCGCGGGGAGAGGTCGCCCTCGGCGTAGAGTGTGAAGGTCGCCGTCGCCTGTCCCGGCGCCATGACTCGCGCCCCCTCCGCAGCGTCCGGCCAATGGCCGCCGGCGGCGATATAGCTCCCGGTAGGGACGCTGACGGTCAAAGGCGAGGCCGCCAGCCAGTGCGACACGATAGCGCGCGCGGAGGCGTACAGGTT
>CAYQFU010000162.1:5501-8144 GCA_964416775.1 uncultured Ktedonobacterales bacterium | reverse complement strand
GAGCACCACGACGATCGCGCCGGCCTCGATGAGGCGGCGCCGGCGCGGCATGCGACGCTGGTGCTGGTCGTCGAGCTCCAGCGTGGACGGCTCGGCGTGGACGGGAGTCGCGCTCGGGTCCTCCGGGGTTGGCTCGCCTTCTGGCCGTGGCATACATGCCTCCTCAGCGTCCGCGCGTCCCGCCGTGTGGATGCGGCCGGCGCGCCGGCCGCATCCAGCGTTCGGCTCAGCGCAGCTGCGGGATGACCTCCTCCGCGAGCTGGTGGAGCGGATCGAGGTCGTAGGCCAGACGTGGGACGTAGAAGATGATGTAGTCGATGCCCGTTTCGATGCGCTCTCGCACCTGCTCGACGATCTGCTCGGACGTGCCGACGACGGCGGTGTGGACGAAGTCTTCGTAGCTGACGCCGCCGATCGACTCGCGAATCTTCGCCGTCGCCGCGACGGGGTCCTGGCCCGGCCGCAGCGGCACCACGTTGACGTTGCTGGAGCGGATGATGGTCTGGTAGTCGCGGCCGAGCGTGTCGCAATGCCCACGCAGCACGTCGAGCTTGTGGCGCACGGTCTCCAGGTCGCCGCCGATGTTGGCGGCGTCGGCGTACTTCGCGACGAGCTTGAGCGTGACTTGCTCACCGCCGCCGCCGATCCACAGCGAGGGATGCGGCTTGCGCGCGCCTTTCGGCTCGTTGATAGGCCCGGCGATGGAGTAATATTGGCCGGCGTAGGATGGGCGATCCTCGGTCCACATCTTCACGATGATGTCGCAGGCCTCGCGGAAGGCGCGCATGCGCTCGCGCACCTCGGGGAAGCCGTAGCCGAAGGCGCGCCACTCGTGCTCGTACCAGCCAGCCCCGATGCCGCAGTACAGCCGGCCGTGGCTCATCACGTCCACGGTCGACGCCATCTTGGCCAGCAGCGCGGGGTTGCGATAGCCGATGCACGTGACCATCTGGCCCACGTTCACGCGCTGTGTGTCGCGGGTGAGCGCGGCCGTAATGGTCCAGGCCTCGAAGACGGTCTCCTTCTCCGGCGTAGGGACCGTGTGGAAGTGGTCGTAGACCCAGATGGAATCGAAGGCGTCGGCCGCGTCCGCGGCCCTGGCGACACGAGTCATCGCCTCGTACTTCTCGACGGGATCGTGGATTTCCACCAGATCCATGCGCCATCCTTGGGGGACGAAGACGCCAAAACGAACGGTCATGGGGAACCTTTCTCGTCATCGCTCGGTGCCCCGAGGCCCGAGCTAGCAACAGATGGTGGGGTCGCGAGCATCTCCGCTTCCGCGCGCGATGGTACTGGCAGGCGATGCGCGGCGCCGCTAATATTCTAGCGCAGCAGTTACTTGACCGGCCAATTACGCGAGGCACGGAGCCGCCACGGGCGGCCGTTACGCATAGCTCGCGGCATACACCTGGTCTGATACCGGCGTGCCGCTGCCGTTACCGACGGAGAACGCCCACAGGACACCCTGGCCGGAGCCGGGGACATAGGTGACAGAGCTGCCCGCCAGGGGAACTTGCCCGAGAGACTGCCAGTCAGTCGCGGAGCCTGGGGGCAAGCGAAGCAGCTCCCACTGGACGGGCGCGCCCGGGGTCGAACTGCCGAGTGCTGACAGCTCCAGCACGGAGCCGTCGTCCGCGAGGGCGAAGATGTCATTGCCGGTATTCGGCCCGCCGCGATCCACCCAGGTCTTGCCGCTGTCGTCGGTGCAGCTCAGCACATTGGCATTGTAGGGATGGGTGTTGGACGTGCTCTCATGCAGACCGCAGATGTGCCAGAGCTGGCCGGCGGTGGTCGGCGCCTGGACGACGAAATCATCGCTCGTCACGGTGGGCAGCTGCGTCCACGATTGGCCGCCATCGCGCGTGACCCAGAACTGGCCGGACTGTATATAGGATGTGTTGGTCTCGACGAGCAGGTCGCCACTGCCCGGGTTCAGCCAGAACTGCGTGACGAAGCGCTGCTGGCTCGTGAAGGGCTGATCTACGGCCGTCCAGGTGCGCATGCCGTCGTGACTGACCACGAATGCAGTCCGCAGCTGTGCGAGGTCGACGGGATGCGGGCGGAAGAGGCCGTAGACGACGCCCTGGCGCGTGGCCACCTGGTGCAGCGTGTCGAATGGCCCGCTTAGCGGCTGCCAGGTTGCGCCGAAGTCGATCGTGACGAAGCTGAGGAACGTGCCGTCGAAGCAGGCCATACAGTTATCGTGTGCGTCGCGAAAGGTCAGCGCCACGGCGGTGGCGGGGTTGATATCGTCCACGACGATGCCGCAATCGTCCACCAGCCCACCCGTGACGAGGCTCGCCGCGCGCGTCCAGGTGGCGGCGCGGTCGCGTGTGAGCCACACACGTGCGCCGCGTGTGGGCGTGGGGGCGCACTCGTAGGCGATGGAGCCATTGCTCTGGGAGAACGCAAGGG
This sequence comes from uncultured Ktedonobacterales bacterium, assembly GCA_964416775.1. GTDB lineage: Bacteria > Chloroflexota > Ktedonobacteria > Ktedonobacterales > JADMIN01 > CAYQFU01. The sequence goes on along the minus strand of CAYQFU010000162.1, from coordinate 5,726 downwards.
GGAAGGTGACGGCTGGACCCGTGTTGACGGCAGCCGTATAGTCGGGAGCCGCGTGCGCCTGCCAGGCAAGTGGACCGGCTGCCGACAGCGTGAAGGTCGGCGGCACGTTGCCCGGCCGCACGCCGGCGTTCCCGCAAGCGGCGAGCAGCAGGAGCAGTGGCGCGGCGAGCGCGAGCACAAACCGGCTGGCGCTGGGCGCCGCGAGGCGTACCAGAGTCGCGCCGT
>CAYQFU010000162.1:0-5401 GCA_964416775.1 uncultured Ktedonobacterales bacterium | reverse complement strand
ACGGCGACGTAGGCGATGACGAAGCCGCAGAGGTCGTAGAGCAGGTCGCGCGCGTCCCAGACGGTGGGTATCTGGCGCTTGAAGAGGTCTTGCAGAAGCTCTTCGGCGATGGCTCCCAGCACCATGAGGGCCAGATAACGCGCCGGACGGAGGCGCAGCCCAGGCAGGGCGAAGAGGACGAGTAGGCCCGCGATGCCGAAGATGGTGGCGTGGCCGATGGCATGGCTGCGGGCGGTGGCGAAGACCTGGTCGAACACGACGGCATAGGCAGGCCAGACTTCGGCGAGCCAGTCGAACGGGAAGAGGACCAGTGTGCCCGCCAGCGCGACAGGCACAGCCACACGCAGCCACAGGGGTACAGCCAGCCGGCTGGGGGAATGTGCCTCGGGCGCACGCGCTTCATGCATGCCGTACCACTCCTTCCAGCATCGGCGTCTACGCTTCTAGCCTGCCCGCCTATCGCCAGTCTACCGGCGGAGGGCGAGCGCGGTCAAGCACGCGCGTGCCGGCAACTGGACGCTAGAGTGCGGCGGACTCCGAAAGCGAGGTGTTGCCGCCCGGTCCGATAAAACGCCAATCCCGCCCCACGAGGGCACGCGGACAGAGACGCATTCACGACGATGGAGATGACGCGGCGAAGGGACGCTCCGCGCCGGCCATACGGACGATTGCCAGGATAGGGAAGACGAGCCATGGCAGGTTAGCCAGCAGCACGATGCCGAACCGTGGAGTGCCGTATGGGCCAAAGCGCTCTTCAGAGAGGATGATCGTGACGTTGGTGAGCATGACGGAGGCCCAGATGATGGTTGGGATGCGGATCCAGCTCTTGCCCTTGATATAGGCGTAGGTGGCGGCAGCGTAAAAGGGGCCGAAGAAGAGGGCGTCGATCCAGATGGTAGCCTTCCACCAGACCGGGCGGGCCAGCAGCACGGGATCGAAGGTGCGTCCCCACGAGTGCACCAGGTCCACGAGCGGCGCCGGGGGCCAGATGGGGTACTGGAAGTGGAAGGGGTCGGCGATGACGATCTGCTCGAGGTCCACGATGTACGTGATGAAGCAGAGGTTGACGAGGAAGAAGGCGACGAGCATGACGTCGAGGGGACGGCGCGAGAAGGGGATGGTGGCCGCCGACGCCGTGTCAGTGGATGGGCTGGTCGTGGCTGTGGTGGCGGGTCGGGAGGGGTCGCCGGGTGCGGGCATAGGGCGCCTCTCTCTCCATTGAGGGTGTCGCGCGGCATTCAGGCGTGGCACGGTGGGATCGGGCGAGCGATCATGCCTGGGGCGGTATGGTAGTCCGTGTGGACGCGCCACCTCCAGCATGCTACGTGGTAGCATACAGCATTCAGGGAGTGGCTGACAGGAGGCATGTCTCCCGCAAAGACATGACGGCATTTCACAGGAACGAGCGTAGGGCAGGTATGGAGAGCGGATCGTCGAGTGAGGGCGCCTGGCCGCCGCCAACGGTGGCCGTGACCCGGTATGTCACGCCGCTGCGCGAAGGGGGATCGCTGCCGGCCATCGTGGAGGCGGACGACGATGGCCTCTACGTGCTGAAGTTTCGCGGCGCGGGCCAGGGGCCGAAGGCGCTGATCGCCGAGCTGGTAGCGGGAGAGATCGGCCGGGCGCTGGGGCTGCCGGTGCCGGAGATCGTCTTCGCGCGGCTCGATCCTGCCCTGGGCCGCGCCGAGCCGGACTTTGAGGTACGTGATCTGATTCGTGCCAGTGGCGGGCTGAACCTCGGGCTGGACTTTCTGCCGGGCGCGATGCCGTTCGATCCGCTGGCGAAGCCGCGCGTGGAGGCGGCGCTGGCGTCGGCTGTTGTGTGGTTCGACGCCTACGTGACGAACGTGGACCGCACGGCGCGCAACACCAATATGCTAGTGTGGCACAAGCGACTCTGGCTGATCGATCACGGCGCGGCGCTCTACGTGCACCACAACTGGGGCGACTACCTGGGCCACAGCCGGCGGCCGTTCGTGCCAATCAAGGATCACGTGCTGCTGCGGCTGGCGAACACGCTGGGCGAGGCGGATGTGCTGGCGCATGAGCGGTTGGATGTGCCCACGCTCGCGCGCATCGTGGGCGCTATCCCCGAAGACTGGCTGGTTGAGGACCCACGGTTTGCGGGCCCCGAGGCACAACGCGAGGCGTATCTGGACTATCTTACGAGCCGGCTCGGCGCGTCGCCGATCTTCGTGGAGGAGGCTGAGCATGCCCGCGCGCAGCTCCTTTGACTACGCCATCATCCGAGTCGTGCCGCGGGTGGAGCGCGAAGAGTTCATGAACGCGGGCGCGATCCTCTTCTGCCGCACGCGCTCGTTTCTGGAGGCGCGCGTGGAGCTGGATACCGAGCGACTGGCGGCGTTCGCCCCTTGGCTGGACCTGGCGGAAGTGCGCGAGCACCTGGACGCGATCTCGCTCGTGAGCAGAGGAGGTCCCGAGGCTGGCCCGATCGGCAGCCTTTCGCAGGCCGAGCGCTTCCACTGGCTGGTGGCCCCGCGCAGCACCATCATTCAGACGTCGCCCGTGCACTCCGGGCTGGGCAACGACCCGGCGCGCGCGCTGGAACATCTCATGGCCACGATGGTCCGCCTGCCGCAGGCGAGCGAGGGGTGAGTGTGTGAACCTGTGTACTCTGTCAACACATGCGGACCCAGCTCTCAAGACACTCCTCTCGCATGACGTTTACGGTGGTGGGAGCGTCCGTGTACCGTGACCGTGGTTAGCGGCAGTGGACCTCCGTCACGGTACCGGCGACGATCGTCACGTCGGATGGGAACTGTGGGCTGGAACCCCAGACGGTATACTCGCCGGCCGGGAGGGGGAGAAAGACCGCGGCGAACACCGAACGGCCATTGACCCGCCGTTCCGCCACATCGGTGTGCACTCGTCGCGTGGCGTCACCCTTCGGGCTAATCTCGATTTCGTGGCCGCGAAGCGCCGCTTCGGTATAAATCACCAATGCGCCTGTATCCTGCCCAATGTCCAGCACTACGGGCTCCGTATGTACCCGATCGACGTGCCTCTCGTCGGCCATGCCGTGCCTCCTCATCACGCCTCTCGCTCCACGCCGTCGGCCGCAACCGCGCCGGCGGGCCCGCGGCGACCATAGCGCGCGAGGACTACCGGGTTGCCTGATCCATCACCACGTGGGGGGAGAACAAGCGCGGAGCTCCGCAGCGCCCGGCTCCGGAGCTCCGGTGACCTCATGCAGTCAGAGCCGCGGTTCCTACACAGGATGGGGCACGCTTTCGAAGCCTCCCGTCGGCACACCCATATACGGAAAACTCCCCAGGATGGGGACGCCGACGTCCTTCGGAGTCAAGCCATCCGTAATCTTGGACGCCGCCGCATCGGGGGTGAAGGCCGGGTTGACCAACGGAAAGGTGACGCCGGCTATGGCTCGCAGCTCGATGGTGACCACGTCATCTTCGACTCGGCGCCCGTTGGGATAACCGGCGAGGTCGTTCCCCAGTAGGCCCAGGATGTTTCCCTCGCCCGCCTGTGCTGTGGGCGCAATAGCCATGTTCAGGCGCAGCAGATCGGCCACAGTTGAGCCGGTGAAATTCTGGAATCCCTTGATGAGCCCCGCCGGAATGCCGGTCAGCAAGATGGCCACCAGGTCCGCGCGTGCAGCGGTGAGGGCGGCCAGGTGGGGAAACACCCCGGGATAGAGCACGGGCAGCAGGCGGGCGACCTCTGGATGCTGCACGAGCGGCAGGAACGTCGCATCGTTTTGGGGCTCACGCGCATTCCACTGGTCCTTCTGCCCCAGAGGAACGATCACCTCGTTGAACAGGGGATTGCCGAGCCGGGAGACCTGTACAAACGGACCCGTCTCCACGATCTGCCCCTGCGGCGCTTCGTGCACCATCACCTTGCGCCGGCTCGCCGACGCATAGATGCCGATGACCGAGCGTGAGTCGGCCGGATTGGTGGGCGTTGAGCCGTCCCGCGTCAGGTGGGTCTTGGGCACCTGAATCGCGATGGTATGGACGTTCAACCCTTTGGTCCCGTTGCGGCCCGGCGCGGCGGGTGAGGGAATGAGATGCAGATTCTGGAACGGACGGAGGTCGAGCAGGTCGAAGATCGACCCCAGATCGACGTAGAACATCTCCGCCCGCTGCCCAGCGAACACTGTCTCGCCACTGGGCAGCTGATGCACGGCCGCCTGGGCCAGCGACGCGTAATTGGGCGTCGAGCGCGGACCGATATTGCATGGCGGAGAAGCCAGCCCGCTCCCTAGCACGGTGGTCGAGCCATCCTCAAGCACCCTGGTAACCGAATAGAACTGCCGCACGTTCCAGTTCGGACTAGTGAGTGAGTCGATCGGGCCAGTGTTGTACAGAAAGGTATTGGGATTGCGCAGCTCCGTATTGAAGCGGAACTGGTAGGTGATGTCTTCGACCCCATCGCTGTCATTGTCGATGTGGATCGCGTACAGCACATCATCGCCGAACCGGAAGAAATTGGGCCCGCCGGGCGGCTCCTCCAGGGGGATGTAGTTGGCGATCAGGGTGACCGTGTTCGGGTGGTCAGGGCTGACAAACGCATAGACGTCGGTATTGTCGGCGACCGGGTCCTGGGATATCTCTGGGGCTTCGCGATGGGACGACATGCCGCACCTCCCCACAAGGTGGCGTTGGCTGTCCGATAGGATCAGCCGCCTATCCCAAAACGTTCAACAGGCGCGCAACCAACGCGGGATCGCGGCGGGTGATCTCGCGCTCACCAACCAGGAATGCGACCTCTCCCCGCGCCGCGTCGCGCACGTAGACCACCAGGGGTTCGGACACCGTGGCAGGCGGCGCCTTCACAGCCACCTCATGCGGAAGGCTCTCGACTGCCCTGGCGCCGAACCCGCCAGCCAGTGCGCCGAGGGCCGCCGCGCTTGCGGTAGTACGCGTAAGAAACCTGCGCCTTGTGAGTTTCGCCATTGGGTTCACCTCTCGAGAGCATCGACTCGACCTGCCAGCGCCGGCCAGCTTGCCATGAGTGCACCGCATCGGCAACCGAAGTGCACGAAGCCTTACCCGCGCCGACCTACCTGGCGAGCGGTTGAGAACCGAACACGCACTGAGGTGGTGGTCAGGTGACTGGTGTGAGGGTGGTGCGGGCTCCGCAGAGGGCAAAGTGTCCCGCCCTACGAAGGAAGCAGTACGGGCGGCACTACGGTCGATCGCTACGGCGCGGCACTACTTCCGTCATGCAGAATGGATTGAAACAAATGTCCCAGGTGTCGCGCGACATCGGTCAGGTCCGCTGCGCGCGCTTGCACTTGCAAGTTCCCCGCCAGCGTGATGAAGAACTGCCTCTCGACGGTGATACCGCTCGGCCACCACCGGTGGGACGACCACCACCTATGGGTACGACCAGGCGAACCGCCTGATCAGCACGGGCG
>CAYQFU010000161.1:0-13446 GCA_964416775.1 uncultured Ktedonobacterales bacterium | reverse complement strand
TCGCTGGCCGCATTCGCGCTGGCGCTGGGAACGGGAGACACGGCCGGGGCGAGTACGGTCGCCTTCGCTAGCATCGTGACCACACAGCTCGCCGAGACGCTAGATGCTGGCTGGTCACAGGGCCAGCTGGACCGGCCCGTTGTGGGAGCGGTCGTCGGTTCGGTTGGCATGCTGGGCGCGGCGGTAGCGGTGCCGCCGCTGCGCCGATTCCTCGGGCTGGCGCTGCCGACGCCTCTGGGATGGGCGCTCGTAGGTGCCGCCGCGCTGACGGCGGCCGGCATGAGCCGGGCGATGGCCGGTCCAGCGCTCGCCGGGCCTGGACTCGATCTGTCGCGCGTGCCTCGCATCGGCGCCCTGGGCCGCCCGCGCTCGCCTCAGCTGGCGCTGCTCCCCTCGCGCACGCCCCCATTCCGTGGAACCTGATAGCACCACGCCTGGCCTCTTGTCTCACACCTGGCGCCACACGACGGATATCCTGGTGGTGCGCGATACACAGGCCCCAGTGGCTGTGCTATGATCGCTGCATGCTCCGGGTCCGTTGAGGTTGGAGGCAGGCGCCTGGGCGGCTGCATCCAGTATACTTACCTACGCGACAACCGGACCCCATCAGCCTGCGACGAGAGGTCGCGGCAATTATTCACGAGGAGACATGGCATGGCGGATGTGAGGCCCCTGTCCGGGCTGCGTTATACTGCCACGGCTGACCTCGCCGCGCTGGTTACCCCACCGTACGACGTGATCTCGCCGGAAGCCCAGGCGCGCTACTACGAGCGGCACCCGGAGAACATCATCCGTCTGGAGCTGGGCCGCGATGAGCCCGGAGACAACGAGCTGAACGACCGCTACACCCGCGCCGCGGTCACGTTCGCGGAATGGCGGCTGCGCGGCACGATGCGCCAGGACGCCCCGACGCTCTACCTCTACGAGCAGCGGTTCGCGGTCGGCGGCGCCACCCACACCCGCGCCAGCATGCTGGCACGCGTGCGTCTGGAGCCATTGGAAGCGGGCGTGGTGCTGCCGCACGAGCGCACGCTGAGTAAGCCCAAGGATGATCGGCTCAAGTTGCTGCGCGCCTGCGCGGCCAATCTGAGCCCGATCATGGCGCTCTACGACGATCCCAAAGGCGAGTTGGCCAAGAGGCTGGTCCGGGCCCGGCGCGGCAAGCCGGACATCGCGTTTACTGACGAGAACGGCGAGGAGCATCGGCTCTGGCTGGCGACCGATCCTCTGCTGGCAGCGCACGTGATGGCGTACTTCAACGCTCGGCAGCTCTACATCGCCGACGGCCATCATCGCTACGAGACGGCGCTGGCGTATCGCGACGAGATTCGCGAGCTGCGGCGCGAGCTGGTGGCCGACGACGCCGCCAACTTCGTGCTGATGGCCCTCGCGCCCATCGAAGACGCCGGCCTGATCGTGCTGCCCACCCATCGGATGGTGCGCGACGTGGCGCCGGACCGGTTGGCCGGCCTGGACGCCGCTCTGGACCACTGGTTCACGCGAGAGCCGCTGGGCGATGCTTCCGATCTCGCGCAGTTGACCGAGCGGCTGGCACAAGCTGGGCGCGCGGACAGCGGATCGACCGCCCTGCTGCTCGTGCGTCGCGATGGCGCTACACTGCTCCGGCTGCGGTCCGAGGGGCAGGCGGCGATGCGTGAGGCCGGCAAGGGAGGTGGGGACGAGGCGCACTCGGACGCCTGGCGTGCGCTCGACGTGGCCGTGCTGCACGAATTGGTATTGGGGCGTGCGCTCGGCATCAGTGGGCAGGCGGTGCAGGCCGGAGAGCACGTCTCCTATACGCGAGATGCCGCTGCCGCGGCGACCGCCGTGCGCACCGGCGAGACGGACCTGGCCGTGCTGCTCAATCCGACTCCACCCGCCGCGGTTCGCGATGTAGCCCTGGCAGGCGACCTGATGCCCCAGAAGTCCACCTACTTCTATCCGAAGCTGATTACTGGATTGGTGATCAACCCGTTGTGGTAATAGCAGTGATTGCTGGGTATCTGGAAGCTTCCCCATCGGGAGGAAGGGAGGTTTCGGCTATGGGTGAGTCGCACGAAGGGGTGGCCTCATACTGCCCGCAATGTGGCACGGAGTGGACGCCCGGAATGGCCTATTGCGTGGCGTGTGGCAGCCCTGCCGAACCGCTGGCGCGCGCGGAGGCGTCTGGAGAGCAGCCGCTGGGGGAGTCCGCACGCGCGGCGCAAACCATTCAGACGGACGCAGTGGAGGCAGCCAGCACGGCCAATGCCGCCACCCCTGCCACCCCTGACGGCGGCCGGCGCTGCGCATGGTGCGGAGCCATCAGCCCTGCCGACGCGGATCAATGCGCCAGGTGCGGCGCGGTGTTTCCGCGACCCGAGCAGGACGAAGCGATCCAGAAAGCGTCGGTCGAGCGCATCCGCGCGGCGAACGACGCGATCGCCGCGATGCGACGGCAGCGTGCGCGCAGGGGCATCGGGCGCCTGTTCGATCGCTGAAGCGCGGCCCGCCACACGCCACACGGCGCTGCGGCACAAACAGGAGAAAGTCACGCGATGATCCTGGTAGTAGGGGCTGGGCTGGCCGGCCTCACCTGCGCGAAGGCGCTGGTCGAGGCCGGTCGCGATGTGCGCGTGCTGGAAGCGAGCGACGGCGTAGGCGGCCGCGTGCGTACGGACCGCCACCCAGACGGATTCCTGCTCGATCGCGGCTTCCAGATGCTGCTCACCGCCTACCCCGCCGCCAAGCGTCATCTGGACCTACCGGCGCTGCAACCGCGCGCGTTCCTGCCTGGTGCGGCCGTCATCCGTGGGGGAAAATGGCACAACCTCGGCTCCCCGCTGCGCGGACTGGCGCTGCTCGGTCCCACGCTTTCGAGTCCACTGTTGCCGCTGGGCGACAAGCTGCGCGTCATGGGATTGCGCCGGCGGGCTGTACGACGCTCGGTGCCCAGCATCTTCATGGGCAAGGGACCGGATCGTTCCACACTCGAGGAGCTGCGCCGGCGCGGGCTGACCGAGGCGGGATTCATCGAGCAATTCGCGCGTCCGGCGTGCGGCGCCCTCTTCCTCGACCGCACGCTCGATACCAGCGCGCGCATGTTCCAGTTCGCGGTGAAGATGCTCGCCTCGGGCCAGGTGGTGATCCCTGCGGGCGGCATGGGCGAAATCCCGGCCCAGCTCGCGGCGAAGCTGCCTCCTGGTAGTGTGCGCACGGGCACGCGCGTGGAGGGGCTCGTGGAAGCGGATGGGCGCGTGGTAGGTGTGACGCTGTCCGGTGGCGACGAGATGCAGGGTGACGCGGTGGTCATCGCGACGGAGGCGCCCGTGGCGCGACACCTGGTCGGCGCGGAGCTTCCCCATACGGGCCTGGCCGCGACGACGGTGTACTTCGCCAGCGGCGAGAGTCTCTACAAGGGTCCGCGGCTGCTGCTGAACGCCGATCCCCATGGGCTGGTGAGCCACGTGGCGCAAATCACCAACGTGGCGCCGGAATACGCTCCAGCGGGTCAGCACCTGCTGGCGGCCACAGTGCTGGGCCTGCCCGAGCTTGCCGATGACGAGCTGGCGGAGCGATGCCGCACGGAGCTGGCCGCCTGGTTCCCTGGCCGCGATATCAGCCGGCTACGCACATTGGCAACCTACCGCATCCCGTTCGCGCAGCTCCAGCAGCCGTCGGGAGCCTTCGCCAAGTTACCATCCAACTCGACGCGTACACAGGGCCTCTTCCTGGCCGGAGAGTACACGGAATCGAGCAGCATCCACGGAGCGATGCACAGCGGGGAGAAAGCGGCCAAAGCCGTACTGGACTATCTGAACATGCAGTAGCGCTCGGCTGCGGAAGCCCGCGCTCAGCACGGGCTAGGGTCTGTCTGACGAATATCCTGTGATGTGCTACCCTCGGTGTGTCCGTGAGCAGAACGAGAGGGAGCGAGATGGTAGGGCGAGGTGAGCTAACGGATAGTGCATGGAGTGTCATCGCGCCGCTGCTGCCTGCCTGTGGGCGGCGTGGTGGCCAGTGGCGCGATCATCGCACGGTGATCAACGGCATCTTGTGGAAGCTGCGCACCGGGGCGCCGTGGAGGGACCTGCCGGAGCGCTACGGCCCCTGGCAGACCTGCGCGGATCGGCTGTATCGCTGGCGGCGGGACAGGACTTGGGATCGCATCCTGGCGCACGTGCAAACCCGCTCGGATGCTGTCGGCGAGCTCGTCTGGGAGGTGAGTATTGATAGCACCACCGCTCGCGCCCATCAGCATGCCAGTGGCGCCCGCCGACGACCAAGTCGGGCCGACACAAAAAGGGGGTCCAGCACCCACCCGACGAGGGGCTCGGGCACAGCCGCGGCGGGCTGACCACCAAGTTCCACTTGGCCTGCGACGGGAAGGGACGCCCGCTCTCGGTGGTCATCACGCCGGGCCAGCGCCATGACAGCACGCAGTTGGAGGCGGTCTTGGAGGGCATTCGCGTTCCGCGACCGGGTGGGCGGGGGCGTCCGCGCTCTCGGCCAGACCGCCTCATCTCCGACAAAGGCTACAGCTACCCGCGCTGCCGTCGGCTGCTGCGGCAGCGGCACATCCCCCACATCATTCCCGAGCGCTCCGATCAGCGGGCGCGACGCGCCAAACGACCCGGGCGCCCGTTGGCCTTCGATCTAGCGGTCTACAAGCGGCGCAACGTTGTTATGCGCGCAATCAATCGCCTGAAGCAGTGGCGTGGGCTGGCCACCCGCTACGAGAAGCGTGCGGTCAACTATCGGGCAATGGTGGTGATCGCCTCCATCGCCATCTGGCTCCGTGCGTGATGCGTCAGACAGCCTCCGTGGATCTGTGGCGCTGGGAAAGGCCGGTGCGGTCTTGAGGGGGTGAGCACCGCGCGGGGATCACGCACCCTCTTGGCATGTGCCACCGTCGCAGACTGCGCGCACGCGCATGCCTACATGGACGCCATCGCCCTGCGCGGTGTATGTGCAGCGGAGGTGCAACGTGGTATTCTGTCGCCTAGATGGCACGTCGGCGGAGGTGGGGAATGGACGGCCCAGAGCACGTGGATCCCGGCGATGAGCTCGAGCTCCACATGAGCGACGCGCGCACCGGCGTACCTTCCAGCACTGTGCCCTCGGCCGGCTCGCTACTCCCGCCTCGGCGCAGGCTGCCCAGGCAATTGGGTCCGTTAGTCGTGCTGGTGGCGCTGGCGGTCGTCGTCGCGGCCAGTCCCGAGCTGCGCGCTCCCGGCCTCGCCCTGCTCCTGGGACCGCAGGCGACCCCGACCGCGACCCTCGTGAGGGCCTACCCTACGCCGGTACCCGGCCCGCACGTGCGCTGGCAACCCACCGCGGCACTGCCCGACCAGCTCACCCTTGGGTCCAGCAACGTCAGCGGCGCCGTCGCGCCGAGCGACGGGCGCATCGCCTATCTCTGCGATGTGTCGCCACCACCACAGGGCACTCCCACGCCTGCCGGCGAGACGAGCCGATTCTGGGTGACGCACGACCGCGGCGCGCACTGGGCGCCTGCGCTTGCGATCAGCGCGCAGTCCAACGCCACCAGGTGCGATGCCGAGATTGACGCGCTCGACCCGCCCCTCGTCGTGCTCGCCTCCTCGCACGAGGATCTTTCAGCGGCATCGGCAGCTCCCGGGCCTGTGGACTCCTTGCCCAATCAGACGGTGAACGAGGCGACGTTCGACGGCGGCGCCACCTGGCAGCGACTCGCCGGCAACCAGCAGCTCTTCGGGCTGACCACGGTGAAGAGCGTCACGTTCGCGCTGCGCGCGACGCAGCCCGGCCAGGACACTAGCGCGCCCATTACCTTCGAGCTGGCGATGAGCCGCGACCAGATGCGGACGTGGACACCGATTGACGGCGCCATTCGCGCGGCGTCTCCGCAGGAGCAGGTGCTGGACTATACGCTCGATCCCACGACGGGCGTGCTGCTGGTGGCGGCGTCGGACATGAATGGCGCACTCGCTCGGCTGTGGTCCAGCACCGACACCGGCCAGCACTGGCGCGAGTTGCCGATGCCCGCTGGGGACGTGACCGGTTTCATGCAGCTCTGGCTGCCTCACCCACCAGGCGACGCGCCGAAGCACATCTGCGGAATGCCGATGAATGGCGCCAGCGGCACGAGCGGCACGAGCGGCACGAGCGTGGTCTGCAGCGCCGATGGCGGCGCGACCTGGACACACCCGATCGCGTTTCCCTACGCGGATCAGTATTCTCCCGGCCGGCTCGCGCCGGACGGCGCGCTGCTCATCACCGGGTCGGGGACCGACGCGCAGGGCAATCCCATCGGCGGCACGGTCCTCTATCGCCTCCCGGCTGGCGCCACGCGCTGGCAAACGCTCGGGCCAGCGCCGGAGCCCGGCGTCTTCTGCGTCGCTGGCCCTGGCACGGGCATCCTGTGGGCCCTGCCGGTCGGTCCGCCTGGATCTGACGCGCAAGGGCAGATCTTCACGGCCGTCTATCCCTGACCGGCCAGACGCGACGAAGATGGCTGCGGAAACGTGACGCCCAGGACACCACTGCGACGCTCCACAGTCAGGCCATCTCCCCAGCAGGTATCGACTGGGCAGCCGACGGCGCGTCGAGCATGGGCATGGGCGGTTGGACCACTGTCAGCCTTCTGGAATGGGGCCTGGGAGCGACCGCGCTGGGGTGCGGCCGTTGGCAGGCACCCACGACGACAAGCGCCCAACCAGTTACCGAGCGATGGTGGTCAGCGCACCTGTCGTCACAGAGCATGAAACTCGATTCGTCAGACACGCCCTAGCCGCGCGCCGCCTCTCGCAGCCAGCCATGCAATTCCCTGGCGACCAGACTAGCGCCAGCCGAGGTGAGATGCACGCCGTCGCACACCAGCCGGTAGCCGCGCCGGCAGGCGACTGCGTCGCAGTCGCCTGCGAGCTGTCCCGTCATCTCGCTGGGCCGGAATCGGCGTGGACGCATGCCATGCAGCGCATGGGCGAACACGGCGTGCAGGTCCACCAGAGCGCAGTGTCCATCCGCGGCCGCACGCCGCACGCTGTCCGCGTAGTGATCTAGCAGGCGCCACTCGGGCGACGTCACATCCTCGCCGAGCGCCGCGGGGGTACAGAGGGCGACGAGCGCCGGCGACGCATACTCATGCAGCTGACTGACCAGCATGCGCAGACCGTCCTCGAAGCGCTCCGGCGTGATGGGCGCGCGCAGGGATTTTTGCGTGCGCCAGTAGCGGCGCGCACAGTACGCGGCGAGCGAGCGCCTGCGTGGCCAGAGCAGGGCAGTCAGCGCGTCGTTCACGCCGACAAAGACGACGACACGATCGGGCGCGAGAGCCGCGACGTCACGCCGCGCCCGGGCGACCACGTGCGCCACCGTATCGCCGCCCACGCCCGCATTGACGAGCTCGCAGTCAGACAGCTGGGGATCGCCAGCTATGCGCTCGCGCAGCATGGGAAGGTAGGCCACGCCTGGCGATCCCGCCGTCAGGCTGTCGCCCAGCATGACGACCCGCATGGCTAGCGACCCAGCCAGAGGTGATCGTAGGTATTCCAGTCGCCAGAGGTGGTCGTGGCGAAGCGATACATGGCCACGCCAGCGAAGGGATGCGTGTCTTGGTCACTGTTCAGGCCGCTGATGACGCCTGGAAGGCCATACTCGAGGTTCTCAGCGCCATCATGGAACCAGAAGCCGTTTTCGTGATAGGTCGGCAGGGCGATCAGCACCTCGGGCTGATGGCGTGCACTGCGCACGGCGTCGAGAATGTGCTCCGTCTGCTGCTTCACATACAGACTGTAGAGGGGGCCCAGGGGCATGGCGGTATTGTAATCCATGACGACGATCTGATCGACGTGCTTGGCCACGTCGGCGTAATAGTACGACGTCCACAACCCGGCACCCTTGCCAATGGTAGAGCGCATCCACTCGGCAACGTGCGCGTTGGGAGCCCACATCGGCGCGGAGATCGAGAGCATCTTCCCGGCGGGCTGCAGCGTGCGCGTCACGTCGAGCAGATCGAGAAAGTGCGGATTGTTGTTGAGCATGGGTTCGATGTCGTAATGCACACCGTCGAAGCCCAGCGGACCGGAGAAATAGGCAGCCGTGGCGGCTATCGCCTGGCGGACGTTTGGGTTGCCCAGGTCCACCGTTTGATCGGCCGGGAACCCGGAGGCGCGCTCGAGCTGACCGACCCAGGCCAGCAGCTGCGCGTCGGGGTCGTCCCGCTTGAGCGCCTGTACGAACGCTTGGGCGAAGCGAAAGCGATCTGGAGGGATCGTCCCATCGCTGTCGAGCGGACCGACGTGGGCGAACACGTAGCGGATCTGCTCGTGGGAGAGCTGCGCGGCAAGCAGCGCGTACTCACTCGCTGTGTGTGGCGCGCCAACCCAGGTGTGCTCCAGCCAGACGGCGTTCTCTCCCCGATTGAAGTGTGCGCCGTTGTAGTCGGTCACGGTGTGGCTGAGCCAGATCCACCCGCCGCCCATGAGCGCCACGAGCAGGACACCCGCGAGCAGCCCAATCTGCACTGCGCGCCGTGTCCAGCGCCGCAGCCGCGAAGACGCCCGGCCGCCAGTGGGCGCGGGTGGGCGCTGCTCGCCGTGGACGTCGCCACGCGCTGTGGTCATGCCCCGCCCCTCATTCCTGGATGTCGCCGCGTTGCGCGTCCAGCGCTTCGTTGGCCAGCGCATCGGCCAGATGGTTTTGCGCGCGCGGGACGTGCAGGAAGCGGACGTTGGGCAGCGACGACGCCAGCGCGCGAGCCTCCTCATACAGTGGACGCAGCGCCTCATCGCGTACCTTGTAGGCGCCCGTCATCTGCTTGACGACCAGCTCGCTGTCCAGGCTGACCGTGACAGCCCCCGGCTTGTAGCGCGCGATGGCTTTGAGGCCGAGGATGAGCGCGTGGTACTCGGCCTGGTTATTGGTCATGCGCCCGAGAAACTTGCGGCCACGGGCGATCACTCGCCCGTCCTCGGTCTCGATGACGACCCCGGCCGCCGCGGGGCCGGGGTTGCCGCGCGAGGCACCGTCCGTGCGCAACACGAGGCGCTGGCCCGGCTCTCGAAGCGTACTCATGCCGACCTCACATAGAGAATGCGGCCGCAGTTGTTGCATGGCACCAGCTCGGTGCCCGAGCGGGCCCGCTGCAGCGCGCCAGACGTGACGGCAACCCGACAGGCCTGACATGTGCCGTTCTGCACCAGCGCCACGGCGCGCCCGCCATGTCCGCGGCGCAGGCCCTCGTACCGGCTCAACGACGCTGGATCAACCCCGTGCGCCTGCGCCTCGCGTTGGCCGCGCAGCTCAGCCGTCTCGGCTTCGTCCGCCGCGCGTCGCGCGGCCAGCTCCGTGCGCCGGCTCTCCCAGTCGCGCTCGGCGACGGCTTGTGCGTCCGCGGCGCGCGCCGAAGCTGCCTCCGCTTCTTCGAGCGCCAGCATTGCCGTCAGCACGCGCTCCTCCTGCTGGGCATGGGCATCCTTGAGATGGCTGAGCTCGGTCTGGAGCGCACCCAATTCCCGCGCCGCAGTCCCGCCGCCGTACAGACGCGCTTCCTGCTTCTGGATGCGGGTCTCCATGTCCCGCAGGATCGCTTCGGCTTCGCTGGCCGCTTTCCTCTCACGCGCGACCTGCCGGCGCGCACCGGCAGCGGCCTCGCGTGCTGGCCGAACGACATCCTCCGCCAGCGCGCGTTGAATCCCCTCCGCCTCCATCGCCAGGCGGTCCAGTTCCAGGTCGAGCTGCTGCAGCTCGTACAGCGTCGCAACCACGGTCCTGCCCATCGGCGCCTCCTCCCGGTTGCCTCGCACGACGAGTGCCCACCCTGGGGGGCAATTGTACCGCCATTTTGCGATGAGCGTCGAGAGCGATGGGACCAGGCGTGAGGTCCAACCATCTGAGCAACGGCCCATGACGTGCGGTGGACAGTGGCGTAATTGGTGTCAGTACGGGGCGTCCTGCACGGCCGCTAGTATGCCCGGCCGTTGCTCGGGCAAGCCTGTTACGCCGCTTCCACGGTTGTGAGGCAATTGTGATGTATGCGTGTGCTCTGTGACATGGGTGTGAGCCTGGACAGAGTAAGATGGTGAGGACGAATTCGGTCCTCAATGGCCGCACGAGTGGACATGACGCCGATGGTGCTGTGGATCGCGTGGTCGAGATCATGAAAGACGTGACCGAGCAAGAGCGCTTGCATGAGATGACGAGCCAGGCGGACGCCGTGCGGGAGGCGGACCGGCTGAAGGCGGAGCTGCTGGGCACGGTGAGCCATGAGCTGCGCAGTCCACTGGCGGCCATCAAAGGGTATGCGGCAACACTGCTGCGCCATGAGCGCCATCTGCCGCGCGAGGAGCGCCATGAGTTTCTAGTAGCCATTGGTGAGGCCAGCGACCGGCTCGAAGTTATTATCAATCGCCTGCTGCTCACGTCGCAGCTCGAAACTGGAACCGTCAGCATCCACCTTACCGTCGTTGACCTGGCACAGACGGTGCGTGAGGCGATCCGGGCGGCGGAGGCTGACGCTATGGTTCATGCGCCGGGGCGTCATACGTTCTCGCTGCGCGTCGAGCACGTGGACGGCGCACCCGGCGCAGGCGTGCCCTACGTCATGGGCGATCCGCGCTACCTGCGGAACATGTTGGACAATGTCCTCGAAAATGCCGTCAAATATTCGCCGGGCGGGGGCCAGATCGAGGTTGAGCTGCGGCTGGCCGGCCGAAGATATGTACAGCGAGCTCGACGGGAGATAGGCATGTCGGCAGAGGAGGTGCCCGCCGTGGCCGCCACCGGAGAGCCAGTGGAAGATACTGGCTCGATGCTGGAGCTGCGAGTCCATGACAACGGAATGGGCATTCCGAGCGAGCATCTAGGGCGTATCTTCGATCGCTTCCACCGCGTGGACACGAGGCTCGCGCGGGAGGTTGACGGTCTGGGATTGGGTCTGGCCATCTGCAGGCGTATCGTGGAGCTGCATCGCGGGCTGATCTGGGCTGAGAGCCAGCCTGGTGAGGGAAGCACATTCCACGTCTTGTTGCCGGTAGACGAACTGAGCGCGCGCGCGGCGCGGGTGGAGGACGAGTGACTATGCCAGCCAAGAAGACGACAATCGTCGCGGCCGATGATGACCCCCAGTTGCTGCGATTGGTAACTCGGAATCTCCAGCTCGAAGGCTACGATGTCATGGCGGCCAGTGATGGGCAGCAGGCGCTCGAACAGATCGAAGCGCATGTGCCCGATCTGGTGCTGCTCGACGTCATGATGCCGCGGATGGATGGGTTCGCGGTCTTGCAGCGGGTCCGTGAGTATTCCGCTGTGCCAGTCATCATCGTGACCGCCCGCGGACAGGACCAGGACAAGATCCGCGGATTGGATCTGGGAGCGGATGATTATCTGACCAAGCCATTCAATGTGGACGAGCTGGTGGCGCGCGTGCGCGCCGTCCTGCGACGGGCACAGATCGCTCCGCACGAAGATGGACAGGGCCTGCGCACGACGATCACCGTTGGCGACCTCGAGGTGGACTATGCGCAACATCTGGTGACCATGCGCGGCCAGGAGATCAGCTTGACCCCCATCGAGTACCGTATCCTGGCGTATCTGGTGCAAAACGCGGGCAGGGTGGTCACCCAGGATCTGCTGCTGGAGCACGTGTGGGGCGCGGAGTACGTCGGCGAGAGTCACATGCTCCAGGTGAATATCAACCGGCTGCGGCGCAAGCTGGAAGAGGACCCATCACGACCGAAATACATCGTGACGAAGGTGGGCGTGGGGTATCTCATTCCGGGACAGCCCACCGCTTGAGCGTGTGAAGCACGCGCAGCGGACGAGAGGCCTGGCTCACGCTGGCACGGGTCAGGCCGTTTCGACGTGCGGATGCCGCGCTACGAGCGCGATGGTTTACGCCTGTCGGCGAGTGTGCGCTGGAGGCACTCCGCCAGGTCGGCGAGCTCAGCCAGCCGCATGGCCGCTCCCTCGCGCTCCAGCTTGCGCACGATGAGCACGTCCTCCGCATCGTGCACGGCGCGCTGCGCTTCGTGCCAGCGCACTCTGGCGCGTGCGAGGGCTTCGAGCACATGCGCCAGGCGACGCTCCACCTCGCCGTCATAGTCGGACATGGAATGCGGTAGGACGCCAGGACGACCCTCACGGGAGGCTGTGGGTCCGGATGCACTACGCATCGGTATCCTCCTCATGGCACAGCGCGTCGACACCAGCATCATCCCCGAGTGGCGACGGGCTCACCATCCGTAAATGACGACGCTCTGGCACGACCAGGACGGGCATGTTACACCGCTTCAGCAATCGCAAGGCAGCTTCGACGGTGTACGTGCGGCGCTGGGGGCTGCTCTGCGCCGTGAGCACGAGGATGTCCGCGCCGGCCTGCCCAAGGTCGGCGGCTTCCTCCAAGAGATCGCCGTCCACCACGGCCGTCCAGACGGGGACCTGCGCGCTCTCCAGGTGACTGCGCTGACGCTCCAGATAGAGGATGGCCTCCGTGCGAGCCGCGGCCAGCGATGAGTGAGGGAGCGGGGCGCCCTCCACCCCGCGATGCTCCACCGTCGGCAACGCCGCCGCGCCGAGCAATAGCAGCTGGCCGGCGAACGTACGCGCCACTAACGTCGCCAACGGCAGCGCCGCTGCATTCGCGCGCGCGTGCTCCAAGAGAGCGACGAGCGTGAGACCGGGGCAAACCGGAAGATCGAAGGGACTGCGGGTGCTGCTGGTCAAGAGCAGCGTCGGGATATCCACACCCAGCAGCACCTTGCGAGCGACACTCGTATGTGAGAGATTCGCAAAGCCGCCGGCATGCGTAGACATGACGACGAGATCTGCATCACACTCGGCGACGGCAGCCAGGATGGCCTCCGCGGCCATGCCCACCAGTAGCCGACTGCTCACGCGCACACCCTGAGCGCGCACCTCCTGCTCCGCGCGCGCGAGGTAGAGGCTGGCATACTGCGCGGTTTCGCGCTCGTACCGCCGAGGTGGATGGGACGAACGCCCACTCGCGCCTACCCGCGCCACATCCGCGCGCACCAGGATGATTTCGGCGTTCCATGCGTGGGCGAGCGTGATCGCGGTGGGGAACGCGCGCTCGGCATAGAGCGTCCCGTCCACAGGCACTACCACGCGCCGCACAGAGACCTGGGCCGCTTGCCCGCTGCCTCGCGCCCCCGAGGGCATCTGTATGATCTGCATCGGTTGCCGTCCTTCCTTCACCACTTTGGCGCACATTCCGTGCACCACGGAGTCCTTTCGCTGTTGAGGGGAGGCGCCTCATTGACGAGCAAGCGCGGCTCATCGCCGCGCCGGCCCGGTGATCGCGAGGTGCCCGCACTTGTGACGGCGAGCTCACGGGGTTGGCTCGGGCCCTCGCGCCGCACGCTCCACGTATCTCCAACTATAGGCCGCCGATCTCTCAAGTTCGTCACAGGAGGGGCCCTGCATATCACAGGAGTCGCAACGCACGTTCGCCGAACCGTGCCGAGC
>CAYQFU010000160.1:0-13534 GCA_964416775.1 uncultured Ktedonobacterales bacterium | reverse complement strand
CCGCACTGGAACATCGTGCCCAAGGGCATGCCGGGGTACAACCCGAGCGTCACCGGGCCGGACGGGGTGACCGCGACGGCGGGCGACCAGACCAAGGCCGCCACGCACTGGCAGGCCTACACGGCCACGCTGGCTGGCAAGCCGGTGCCGGCGATCTCGTACCTGTACGTCGCGGGCAGCACGTCGCAGAAGCAGCTGGCCGAGGCGCTGCAGTCGCAGTGGCAGCAGGCGCTGGGGGTGACGGTCACGTTGAAGGGCGAGGACTTCAACACCTACCTGAACGACTCGGGCTCAGGCAACTTCATCGCGACGCGCTTCGGCTGGGTCGACGACTACCCTGATCCGCAGGACTTCCTGACGCTGCTGTTCGCATCCACGGCACAGTACAACAGCCAGAACGCCAGTGTGCCGGCCGCGGATACCCTGATGGCAGCGGCTGACCAGGACAGCAACCAGGCGGATCGGCTGCAGAAGTACAACCAGGCTGAGCAGATGCTGGTCAGTCAGGTGGCGACTTGCCCGCTGTATCAGGCTGTGGACCACTATCAGGTGCGCAGCTACGTGCATGGGTACTTCGAGAATGCCTCGGCGGCGACGCCGCTGGATGCCTGGCAGTCGATTTACATCAGCGCGCACTAGGCTGAGTGCGGAGTCCCGAGTAGTGCGTTGATGGCGCGTCTCGATGGGGCCTGATGGTGAGGGATCTGTCGAGACGCGTCGTTGGCGGCGCACCTGCCGGACCGGCGGGAACACCAGACAACCTGGCAGGGGAGCGGCCATACGAGGGGCGAGGCGGAAGGCGTTCTGCCACGCCCCTCGCGCATCATGTGGCATGGGAGGGGTGGGTGGGAGGCACGCAAGCACGGGAGCTAGTCCTTTCCTCATCCGCGGTCGTGTGGTATCGTATAGCCAACACGTCGCCTGTTGCGGCATTCCCCACCATACGCGCCGCACCCAGCCTTGTTCAGGCCGGATTTATTGGCCTTGACCTTGCGGATGGCGACGTCAATCCGAACCGACCGCCGGCTGAGTCCAACGTCAGAGCGGCGGTGGTACGCCATGGTGCGGACACGCTGTCGTGGATCCTGTCCCTCGGCACCCGTGAGGATGCCGGTCACTAGAGCGTGCTGCCATTCTCTGGAGGTGGCTCATGCAGCAATTACTGGCAAGTCCCCTGGCCTTGATCATCTTGCTGGCTATCCTGGCCTTCCTCGTGTACACCGCGATTCGAGTGGGTCCAGGGTTTCTGATCAAGCGATTGGCCGGCCTCGTGTTCGTGGGGCTTGGCGTGACGTTCATCACGTTCATCCTGGGATTCTGGGGGGGAGGACCGAACGGGGTCAACTCGATCAACATTCAATGTGGTATTCACTGCACGGAAGGTGTATTGAGAAATCTCGAGAATTTCTATGGACTGCGTGACCCGTGGTACGTCCAATACGCGCATTTCTTGCAGCGACTAGTGCATTTTGACCTGGGCTATTCTTACGACAATCGCGAGCGCACGGTCATTAGCATCCTGGGGAGCGGCATCCCGGTGTCGGTGGACCTGCAGATAGAGGCCATCAGCCTGCAGTTGATCGTTGGCGTGCCGCTGGGGATTTTAGCGTCGCTGCGGGCCGGATCGCGCTTCGACACGACGAGCATGTTCTTTTCGCTCCTCTTCTATTCGCTGCCTTCATACCTGTTGATCCTGGGTTTCCAGGTGTTCATGGTGTTCCTGGCGCAACGGAATCTGCCGCATCTGCCGTTGTACGGGTGGAACGGACCGTTTGCCATCGAAGCCATCGCGCCCGTGTTCATCATTGCCGCGATCGGCATGGCGTACTTCACTCGATTGACGCGAGCGACCATGCTCGAGGTGCTCGGACAGGATTACATCCGCACTGCCCGCGCGAAGGGCCTGCATGAACGGGTGGTCATTTTCCGGCACGGGTTCCGCAACGCCATGATCCCGCTGATTACGGCTCTGGGACCGACACTGGCCTACGCCGTGAGCGGAGCCTTCTTCACCGAGACATTCTTCCAGATTCCCGGAATCGCCTATGCGGCGGTGCAGTCTGTCCAGGATCGTGATCTGCCGGTCATCCAGGGTACCGTACTCATGGCAGCTATCGCCGTGGCGGTGATGAATCTAGTAGCCGACGTGGTGTATGGAATTCTGGATCCGCGGATCAAGGTAGTCTAGGAACCGGGAGTGGGCCGGCAGCGCCGTTGAGGCGACTGCCGGCTTCCTGCAAGAGTGAGGGCAGCATGGAGACGATCAACACCCCGGAAATGACCGGCATGGCATTGCCAATTGCCACCGAGGTTCCGGAAGAGCTACAGCAGCAATCCATCTCGCCGGCCAAGGCAGCGTTCAGGCGCTTCATGCGGGATTGGCGCGCGGTGGCGAGCCTGACGATCATTCTGATCATCGTTGTCGGAAGCTTTGTGTTTCCGCTGGTGTATCATCACCTGGGGCCGACGCTTCAGGGCGGCGTCGGTGGGAATAAGCTGATCACGCCGGCGCAATACCACACGCCAGCCTGGCAGGAGCTGTCGCGCTCGGACGGGCCGTCGACGGTGTTTCCGATCGGACCGAATTCGTGGGCGTACCCATTGGGTACCGACACGAATGGGCGTGACATTCTCTCTCGGCTGATGGCCGGTGTAAATGTGTCTATCATCATCGCGCTGTCGGTGGAAGTCTTCGATATTGGATTGGGACTGCTGTTCGGGACGCTGTCCGGATATTTTGGCGGATGGCTGGAAACGGTGCTGGCGCGGTTCACGGACATCGTCTTTGCGTTCCCCAGTCTGTTGCTGATCATTCTGGTGGGCGCGAGCCTGGGCCCGATTTTCGATAAGTTCCTGCCGAATGGCGCAGGGCGCGTGGTGCTGTTGATCTGCGCCATCGGGTTCATCGCCTGGCCGCTGATGATGCGATACGTCCGCGGGCAGACGCTGCAGCTCAAGGAGCAGCAGTTCATCGAGGCGGCACGGACGGTGGGCTCGAGCAATGGCGGCATCATCATCCGCCACATCATTCCGAACTTGATGAGTATTGTGATTGTGGCTTCCACGCTGAATATTCTGGGCACGATCACGTTGGAGGCTGGCATCAGTGTGCTGGGTGTGGGCATTCAGCCGCCGCAGACGAGCCTGGGATTGATGATCTCAGATGCCATCGGGAACATCTACACGAGTTGGACCGAGGTGCTGTGGCCGGGCCTGATGCTGGTGATTCTGGTGGTGTGCTTCGCCTTTGTAGGCGATGGGCTACAGACGGCTTTTGATCCGCGGTCCAAGGACTAGCCAGCACGGCTGGAGGCCGGACCGTACGATCGGGCGGTCTTAACGGCTGAGGCCGGTCGGGCCAGAGATACGCAACCAGGCGCGATGCAGATGCGGTTACGGCGAGGCGAGTGGGCACGCGCCAACCAATAGACGAGAGGCAAGCATGGCTGATAGGCTCCTCGAGGTGCAGAACCTCCGGACGCATTTCTTCACGCGCAGCGGCGTGGTGAAGGCAGTCGAAGACGTCAATATCTATCTGGACGAAAGCGAAACGCTGGGTGTAGTCGGGGAGAGCGGCAGCGGCAAGAGCGTGACGGCGTTGTCCATCATGCGGCTGGTGGATCGTCCGGGGAAGGTCGTCGGAGGCAAGGTGCTCTTCCGCGGCGAAGACGTGCTGGAGATGGACGAGGACGAGCTCTACGCACTGCGTGGAGCGAAGGTCGCGATGATCTTCCAGGACCCCATGACGTCGCTAAATCCGGTCTTCACGGTCGGGTATCAGATCGCGGAGGCGGTGAAACAACACCTGAAGCTGGACAACGCGGCGGCATGGAATCGTGCGGCGGAGATGATGGACCGCGTGCGCATTCCGGATGCGCGCAGGCGCCTGAAGCACTATCCCCACGAGTTCAGCGGCGGCATGCGCCAACGCGTGATGATCGCGATGGCGCTGTCGTGCAACCCACAGCTGTTGATCGCCGACGAGCCGACCACGGCGTTAGATGTGACGATCCAGGCGCAGGTGCTGGACTTGATGAACGGGTTGGCGCATGAGTTCAAGACGGCGACAATGCTCATCACGCATGATCTGGGCGTAGTGGCCGGGATGTGCCAACGAGTCAATGTGATGTACGCCGGGCGCGTCGTCGAGGAGGCGCCAACCTCGACGCTATTCGCGACGCCCGCGCATCCGTATACGAAGGCGCTGCTGGCGGCGGTGCCGCGTGCGGGTGTGCCGCGGGGCACACGTCTGGAGGCGATCCAGGGGCAGCCTCCCAATCTCGTGAACGTGCCGCCAGGATGTCCATTCGCGCCGCGCTGCCCAAAGGTGCAGCCGCGTTGCCGGGCAGAGCGTCCGCTCCTGGAATCGGTTGGCCCGAACCAGAAGGCGGCGTGCTTCTACCCATACTGAGGGAGTTGAGCTGTGGCAGCAGAAGCGGCAAATGCGACGCCGTTCGTGGTCGAGGCAACCAAGGCGCTCGTCCAGGTGCGTGGCGTCAAGGTACATTTCCCGATTCGCGGGAGTCTGGGCAACACGGTGGCCAGCGTGAAGGCGGTCGACGGCGTAGACCTGGACATTCGGCATGGGGAGACATTGGGCCTGGTGGGCGAGAGCGGCTGCGGGAAGTCCACCCTGGGGCGGGCAGTTCTGCAGCTGATCAAGCCAACGGCGGGGTCGGTGCTGTTCGATGGGGTGGAGCTGACGTCACTCGGGGCCGGTGCGCTGCGGCGCAAGCGCGTCGATATGCAAATGATCTTCCAGGATCCGTTCAGCTCGCTCGATCCGCGATACACGATTGGGCGGCTCATCTCAGAGCCGCTGAACAACTACAAGCGGGGCAGCAAAGCGGAGCGCTTACAGCGGGTGCGAGAGCTGCTGAGCGTGGTGGGGCTAAACCCAAATGCAATAAACCGGTACGCGCACGAGTTCAGTGGCGGCCAGCGGCAGCGCATTGGCATCGCGCGAGCACTGGCGCTGAATCCGAAGTTCATCGTGGCGGACGAGCCGATCTCCGCATTAGACGTGTCGATTCAGGCACAGGTGTTGAACTTGCTCAAGGATCTGCAGGGCGAGTTTGGGCTAACATACCTGTTCATCGCGCACAACCTGGCCGCGATCAAGCATTTGAGTGACCGCGTGGCGGTGATGTATCTGGGCCACATTGCGGAGCTGGGGCCAGCTGATGATGTGTATAGCAATCCACAGCATCCGTATACGATCGCGCTGCTTTCGGCCAGTCCCGAGCCGGACCCAGTGCTCGAGCGCACGCGCAAGCGCATCATTCTGACGGGTGACGTGCCCAGCCCAGTCAATCCTCCGTCAGGATGTCCGTTCCATCCTCGCTGCTGGAAGGCGCAGCAAATCTGCCGGGAGGTGTATCCCAAGCTGGAGGAGAAGCGGCCAGGACAGTTTGCTTCATGCCATTTTCCCGGGCCATAGCAGTGGTGCCGCGGCGCGCCGCGGAGACGATATCTTCAGCAGCCAGCGAGGTGCCTCGCTGGCTGTCTCAGTTGTTTGCACGTATCTGGTAGAATGGGATCGTAGGCTGCAGCGTTCAAGGCGATCTACCGACCATGCGGCCGGAAACGGTGCTCAGGGGACGTGCCGGCGAGTGGTCTGACTTGTGCATCAGGGACAGACGTCGATGGTAGGTCGCTGACGATGTGCCATCCTGGGTGCCGGCCGGCAGTGTGGCCGCTCGGCAGAGATACCTCGATGAGGAGGGTCGGCAGTGAAGCTTCGTGGGCTGCGGCAGGCGCGCCAGCGCCGCGGAATCAGTCTTGGTCAGCTTGCGGAAGAAACGGGCTTGCGGCGCGCGATGATCGCGCATCTCGAACACGGGCAGGAAGACCCGCAGCCGTATGTGTTGCGCCGGCTGGAAGCGGCGCTCGGGACGAGCGCGGAAGAGTTGTGCGCCAGCCCAGGGGCTTCTCCAGGAACAACGCTGGATGTGCTGCCTGAGGAGCAGGGTGGCCGTGCCCCCAGACGACTGGCGCTAACACGGTAGCATGTGGCCGGCCGTGGCACGGCTATGAGGCCGGCAAGCCCGCAGACTCTTGATGCCACACACGGATAGCTATGAGTCTTTGCCCCAGTGCTCGAAACCCGGAGGTGGTGGGGGGATCTCGGTGTCAGGCATGGCGGTGGGGTCGGAGTACACGGGATAGGCGGGGGACTGCGGGTTGGGCACGCTGCGCGGGGGGGCCGAGTCGAGCGGACGCGCAGACGGCGGCGTGCCCGATGCCAGTTGCGACGGGACACTGGCCGGCTCATAGGGAGTCGTGCGGGGGCTAGCGTGTTCGCGCAGGGCGGGGTGAGCCTCCCAGAGAGGTTGGCTGGGGTGGCTGCCAGGTTGTGAAGGCGTCACGGCGATCATGGGCTCGGTGGCGGCATCGGACGTGTCCGCTCCGGGCAGCATGAGGGGGCGCTGGCCACCACTCTGATGACTGAGGTGGCCAGTCACCTCATTGTGGAGGGCCGGGCCAAGCCGGAAGACGCTGATGCTGTGCAGGAGCGATTCGGCTAGCTCCGCAAGGTGCTCCATGGAGCTGCGCATCTGTTCCATGCTGTCGCGTGTCTGAGAGGTGATGCCCGCGATGTCCTCCATAGAGTGGGCGATGCGCGTGGCAACCTCGGCCTGCTGACCGGCGGTCTGGGTGATCTCGCCGATGGACTCCGCGATGCGTCGCACCACCACATCAACGGCTTCGAGAGCGGCGCCCGCCTGGGCGACGAGATCGGATTGGATGACGACCTGGCGGGTGCTTTCTTCGATGGTCACGACCACAGCGCTGGTGTCGGTCTGGATGCCCTTGATGCGAGCGTGAATGGCTTTGGTGGCCTCGGCGCTGTTGGTGGCGAGATTACGAATCTCCTGGGCGACGATGGTGAAGCCCCGCCCGTGCTCGCCGGCGCGCGCGGCTTCGATGGCGGCGTTGAGAGCGAGCAGGTTCGTCTGGTTGGCGAAGCCGGATACCATCTGGACGATTTCGCCGATTTCCTGGGTCGATTCGCCCAGGCGCTTGACTTTGCGTGCGGACTGCAGGGTCATCTCGCGGACGCCGGCCATGCCGGCAGTGGCGCGCTCGGCGGCCTCGCTCCCTTGCTGGGAGATCTCGATGGCCTCACGGGCGACGGTGGAGGCCGTGTCGGCGGTGACGGAGATGTGGTTGACGCCGGTGGCCATGCCTGCGACCGCGCTGGAGACTTCGAGGATGTGCTGGGCCTGGTGTTGTGCGCCCTGGGCGAGGAGCGTTGCGGCGGCATGCACCTCGGCGGCGCTCCGGCTGACGACTTCGCTGGCGCGGCGGACGTCGGCGAGGACGGTACCCAGCCGGGCAACGGCCGCGTTGAGCGATTCGCCGATGGGGATGAGGGGGCTGCCACCCGTCTCGGCATGAACGGCGAGGTCGCCGGGTCCGATTTCGCCCATGTTGTACAGCAGGTTATACAGGCTGGCTTCCAGAGACTGGCGCTCGCGCTCGCGCTCATCGAAGAGGCTGGCCATATCAATGGCGACGGCGGCCTGGTTGGCAAAGAGCTCGACGACTTCGATGGTTTCGAGGCTGGGGACTTTGCCGTCTTCAGGCTGATCGAGGGAGAGGATGCCCAGGAGCTGCTCGTGGCGCGAGCTGACGAGCGGCACGAGCAACATATCGTCCGGATGCCAGGCGTCAGCCGAGCGCTGGGCGCCAGGTGGCAGCGGCGGCACCACGGTGATGGCCTCGACGCCGTCGAGCAGGTGGACGTATTGATGGTTGATGTAATACGACCGGCTCATGCAGAACTCAGGGCGCATGGCGCGGAGGAGCTTGTTGAGGGATGGGGGGTACTGGCGCAGGTGCTCGAACTCGGCGAGAGAGAGGCCGGCCACCGCGGCGACTTCGAGATAGTCGCTGCCCTGACGGACGAGGTTGAAGGCGGCGACGCCGAAGCCGATGGTGCTGCTGACGGCGTTGGCGAGCTGCGTGAGGATCTCAGCCAGACCGACATCGGCATGCAACGTGTTGCTGAGCCGCACGAGCTCTCTGATCTGACGGACACGCCGCTCGATGTCACGGTCGGGTCCGCGCCGCTGTACCCAGTTGCTCATGGTGTCACTCTCCGGAGAACGCTCGCTCCCTGCGGACGAGAGGCCAGCAACCACCGCGTGCGCCGGCTGTGCGGTGGTGGTGCGCGGGCGCGCAAGCTTCGAGTGGGCGGAGCGCTTGCGCGGCCCAGCATAACACATCAGCGGCCGGTGCACAAACACGGTTGCAGGTTGGCACGCAAAGTGATAGAGGGCCAGTGGTTTCGCCGCTCCGCCACCAGAGGCCGGAGGGCCAGGAGCCGAGTGATGTCGCCGGTGCCCATGCAGGAGCGCCGGGGCATGGTTGTTGAAACGCGGAGTCGAGGCACCTATGGATGCGACACGCGCGCGACCAGCCTCACGGGCGGTGGCCATCTGGTTGGGACTGTTCGTAGTGCTGAATATTGGCGATCTGGTGAGCACGTATCTGGCGCTGGGCGTGGGGATGCGCGAGGGCAATCCGCTGATGAGCACGCTCCTCCAGCACTACGGTTTCGCGGCGCTCATCGCGTATAAGATTGCCGTGGTAGCGGTGGTGGGGATTGGGGTATGGCTGCTCCGCCGGTATCACCCACGGCTGGCGCAGGTGACACTCTTTGTGTGCAATGCGCTCGTTTTCGCGGCGGTGTTCCTCAACGTCTTACAGTTCAACTTCGCGTAGAAACAGACCTCATTCTGCGACCGTCAGCTGGGCGCGACGAGCCATGCGGCGGCGCGATGTGTTGGCGCTCGGCTGTATATACGGGCCGAACGTACTCATCAGCGGACGTGGGAGGGCGCCGGCCAGCAGGGTACCAGTTTCGTCGTGAGATTCACTGGCCACGCGGCCCCGGCGATGGAAGAGCTCCACGAGGTCGGTGCGCTCGAAGGGGAGCTTGACGCTGACCTCGATCATGCTCTGGGCGATGACTTCCCCCACGCGGTTGAGCAGCGCATCGAGGTTGCGGCCGGCCCCGGCAGAGACCGGCACCGCGTTGGGGAAGAGGCTGGTGTCAATGGTGGTGGGGTCGGCCAGCAGATCGATCTTGTTGAGGGCGGTGACGCGCGGCTTATCGGCGGCACCCAGCTCCGCCAGAACGTCGGTGACCGTTTGGGACTGCTCGATGGCGTTTTCGTGGGTGATGTCCACGACTTCGAGCAGCACATCAGCCTCGACGACTTCCTCGAGCGTGGCGCGGAACGCCGCGACGAGGCTGGTCGGGAGCTTCTGGATGAATCCGACGGTGTCGGTGAGCAGAATCTCCTGGTGACTGGGCAAGGTGAGGTGGCGCGTAGTGGGGTCGAGGGTGGCGAAGAGCTTGTTCTCGACGAGCACGTCGGCGGATGTGAGGGCATTGAAGAGCGTGGACTTGCCGGCGTTGGTGTAGCCCACGATGGCGACGACAGGAATCGCCTGGCCGGCGCGCTGGCGGCGCTGCTGGGTGCGCTGGCGCTGGACGGCCTCGAGGTCGCGGCGGAGCTCGCTGATGCGGGCGCGGATGCGGCGGCGATCCTGTTCGAGCTTGGTTTCGCCAGGTCCACGGACACCAATGGCGCCGCCCACGCCGCCGCCACCTGAGCCGCGGGAACCGCCGCCGACGCGCGAGAGTCCACGGCCCGAGCCGCTGAGGCGGGGCAAACGATACTCTAATTGGGCCAGCTCAACCTGAAGTTGGCCCTCGCGCGTGCGGGCGTGCTGGGCGAAGATGTCCAGAATGAGCGCCGTACGATCGATGACGCGGGTATCGGTGATGCTTTCGAGGTTGCGCTGCTGGGACGGCGAGAGCTCATCGTCGAGGATGATGAGATCGAGGTCGAGCTCGCGGCGCAACTCAGCCAGCTCGTTAGCCCGGCCCTTGCCCATGTAGTAGGTCGCATCAGGGCGTCGGAGCCGCTGCACCATGGTGCCGAGCACTTCGGCCCCGGCGGTGCGGGCGAGGGAGGCCAGCTCGGCGAGCGAGTCGTCGGCGCTCCAGAGGGTGTCTTCTCCGGTGAGCTCGACGGCGGCGAGGAACGCGCGCTCGGGCCGATTTTCCGCGGTCTGGTCAATCATTCGGCTGTTCTTTGACGTATGATTCCTCCTGATTTAGGGCTCTGCACCATCGGCACGCACGCGGGACGCGCGGCATGGCCGCATTGTACCCTTTGGCGCGTGGCGCTTCCAGAGTCAGATGCCAGTGAACGTGGGCCGTTGGTACGCTGGCCGCGGACCGGAGTAGTCAGGATGGGTGTGCTCGGCGGTGATCGTGGTTT
Source organism: uncultured Ktedonobacterales bacterium (assembly GCA_964416775.1). Lineage (GTDB taxonomy): Bacteria > Chloroflexota > Ktedonobacteria > Ktedonobacterales > JADMIN01 > CAYQFU01. The sequence continues at coordinate 3,233 of CAYQFU010000160.1, read as the reverse complement.
TGATGTTGCCGCGCACGTTGAACTCGGCCACTACGCGCATCCAACGGGGATCGAGGAGGCGCACGAGATCGTCGAGGATGTCGTTGGTGGCGGCCTCGTGGCTCAGGGCGCGGTCGCGATAGCCGTTGACGTACAGCTTGAGGCTCTTGAGCTCGACAACGGACGCGGCGGGCACGTAGTCCACGACGATGGTTGCGAAATCAGGGTATCCGGAGCGCGGACACAGGCAGGTGAACTCCGGAATCTCGAAGCGCACGAGGTAGTCGCGCTCGGGATGGGGGTTGGGCCAGGCTTCGAGCTCGTTGGCGGCGATGGCCTGCTGGCCGTAGCGGGTGGGAGCGGAAGAGCCCGGAGGGGTTGCTGGCATGGTCTGGATCTACTCCTCGACGATTCTGGCTCGTCGGCGTCCATTGCGGGCGGCACCGGCCAGGGAGGACCCGTGCGGCGCGGGACGTGACGCGTGAGCTGAGTGCCGGCCCCCTTGAAACGGGACCGGACATCCCATTGTATCATGGGCGCCGGAACCCTTCTCCACGCCCTCCACACCTTGCGGCGGGTGAGGCACTTCCCCTGGCGTGGTGGACACAGCATTGGTCTATGGACAGTTGAGTATCGAGGCCCTAGAGGAGATCGTCCGTGGGAGTCTGCAGGAGCATGCGGCGGGCGAGGGGTAGTGGCGGCGCACCGCAATCCAGGAAGGCCTGGTGAAAGCGGCGAAGGCTATAGCGCTCGCCTTCCTGGCGCTGGTAGTCGGCGCGCAGCTTGAGGAGCATGAGTTTGCCCAGGGTGTAATAGAGATAGCCGGGATCCTGAGCGCCGCGCATGGCTTCCTGACGACACCGGATGGGCACGATGTGGGTGTTGGCGGCGAAGAAGTCGGCAGCTTCCTGAAGGGTCATGTCGCCGGTGTGAAGGTCGAGCGAGACGAGCAGGCGACAGTCGCGTAGGAGGGCCATTGTGAGCTGTGCGAATTCGGCGCGCGGATCGTCAAGGGCGTAGCCGGTCTCGATGACGAGCTGCTCGACATAATGCGCCCAGCCCTCGATACTGGCGTATGACGTGAAGGCGCGTGCGGCAGCGGACGGAAGATGGGCGAGGTGGAGGTAGTGGAGCAAGTGGCCAGGGATGGCTTCGTGGGCGGCAGTATTTCCCAATCCCCAGGGGTTGAGCTTGCGCAGCCAGGATTCGCGAATGTTGATGGGCCAGCCGGGATCGGGGAGGGTGACGTAGAGGTAGGCGGGCTGGCCCGGTTGCTCGAACGGGCCGGGGGTATCCATGAAGGCGGCGCCGGCGCGCATGAAGGGAGGGGTCTCGACGATGTGATATACGGCACCGTCGCTGGCACTCAAGTCGATGGCACCGCTGGCAGCCATGAACGACCGGATCGACTCGGCGGCGTCGGAGACGGCGGCCAACACCTGCCCTTCGGCGATGTGGGACTGGCCGAGGGAAGCGAGGGCAGCGGCGGGGGTGAAGCCCATGGCGGCGGCGACTTCCTCGGCGCGGGCCCGATTGCGCTCGAGATCGGTCAAGGCGACGGAGCGAAGGCGGTCGAGTGGGAAGTCCACGTGCTCGCCGTAGTGGATCAACGCCGAGAGCATCCTGGCGCCGATACGGAAATCGCCAGGAGGATCGGCGAGCTGCTCGCGCAAGAAGGCGACGAAGCCGCGCACGGCAGCGATGGCGCGCGCGATAGCGGACTGCAAGGCGGTTCTCTCCTGGTCGCGCGCGGCAAGAGGGAGGGCATGGGTGCGCAGATCGCGGTCGTAGAAGTCAGCCAGGGCAGCGTACGTGTAGATGGCATGGTCGGTTGCTGGGCGGGCCAGTGGAAGGCGCAGATTGGCCCGCGCGGCGGCCAGAACATCGGGGATCGCGCTGAGATGGCGTGTAAGGGCGTCGAGGCGGTCGCGTGCCGGGGCGTACTGGCGCTTGAGGTAGATGGAGACATCCAGGGCGCCGTGATAGAAGGTCGGGGTACGCTCGAACGGACGCCATTCGCGCCAGCGGAAGAGCTCGAGTGCCCGCGCGTGCTCGACGAGCGCAAGATCGCGCTGAAGCTGAGTGACCAGGGGGCCGGTGGCCGGGACGAGGTCGGCGTAGATGCGCAGATGCTTGCCCCAGCGCTCGAGGTCAGCGACGCGCCGCCGTATGGCGGAGCGGCTGAAGTCGGGGACAGTGCCGTCGTGGTCGTGGAGGCCGTCCCAGATGGCACTGTGAGGATGGAACGCGTAGTATGCGGCGACGAACGCGCGCACGTCGTCGTTGCCGTCTGGAATCGCCGACAAAGCGTTCAACCAGTTCCTCCAGCCCCTCTTCCGTGTTGGAGCGCCCGGCGCCAGGGAGGAGACGGGCGGATTGCAACGATGACGGATGCGCGGTGGCTACCATATTCCCACACACGAGCCAGAGTGTAAAGCGATTGAACGGTCAAGTCAACGCGGTGTGACAGCCGCATGGTCGGCTACAATCAAAATGCGAGGCTGACAGTCCTGGCACGAGTGGCAGGGCTAGTGGCCGCGAAATCGATAGAGACAGGTGCGGTGTTTGGATGCGAGGGCTGGCATGGAGAGGCGTGAGTCCAGGAGCAGTGGAGTCGCCAAGGACCGGCGGGCGGCCCAGGAGCGGACGCTCCGAGGACTGGATGCGGCCATGCTCGGCGGGGTGGCGCTGCTGGCGGGGCTCAACGTGGCATCGGCCCTGATACGGGCCGGGTGGGTGACGGCGGCACTGACGGATGTGGTGGCGAGCGGCTATCTGCTGGGGGTAGCGGCACGGAGCGCATGGCAGCCTGTCGTGGGACGGCTGCTGGTATTCGGCGCAGTGGCCGGCGTGCTCGAGCTGGCGACGGATGCGGCCGGGGTGGGTTTCGCGCATTCGCTGGCCTATCCAGGCGGAAGTCCATTTGTGTGGGCGTCACCAGTGTACATGCCATTGTCGTGGATGGTGGTGTTCACGACGGTTGGCTATCTGGGCTGGCGGCTACGGGCAGCAGGCATGCGCCTGGTGACGGCAATGGTGGCGACGGCGTTGTGGGCGGGAGTGAACATTCCATTCTACGAGGAGACGGCCTATCACGCGGGCTGGTGGCATTATGCTCCGGCGGCCGGCTGGGGGCATACGCCGTTCTATGTGATGCTGTTCGAGGGATTGATTGGGGCGAGTCTGCCGGTGGTGCTGGGGGGACTGGAACACAGGAGATGGTGGACGACCGCCGTGCTGGGGGTGGTGGAGGG
>CAYQFU010000159.1:9925-13791 GCA_964416775.1 uncultured Ktedonobacterales bacterium | reverse complement strand
CAGGCATGCGACGATCTGGCAAGCGGCTGATTTCGGGGGACGCGATCGGACGGGAGGCCGAGGCGGAGATGGGCAAGGCCAATGCACTCTGACGAGTACCGGCACGCGACTGGACGATCGACCACAGAGCGGAGCCGGCTATAGAACGGAGCCGGCCGCGTGTGGCCGGCTCCCGCGACTATGCGAGGCCGCAGCATTGAGATCGCGTTGACGCTGCTCAGCTGGCGTGCCTATTCGGCGGCCACCAGCCCCTTCTTGATCGCGTACAGCACCGCTTGCGAGCGATCGAAGATGCCGAGCTTGCGATAAATATTGCTGATGTGGTTGCGCACGGTCTTTTCGCTGATGTGGAGCTCGTGCGCGATTTCTTTCGCCACCAGCCCACGAGCCACCATCGCCACCATCTGGAGCTCGCGTGAGGTGAGGCCATCATACAAATTCGCACGCTCGGCGTTTTGCTTGCCCAGCATCGCGGCGACGTGCCGGGCGACATTTGGCTCGATCACTTGCTCGCCCGCCGCGACGGCGATGACGCCGGAGATGAGTGCCTGTGGCGAGGCGTCTTTGAGCAGGTAGCCGTCGGCTCCCGTCATGAGACCCTCGACCACGTACCCGTCGTAGGCAAACGACGTGAGGATCACGACGCGGATTTCCGGCCAGCGCGCCTTGATCTCACGGATCGCCTGGATACCGTCCACTTTGGGCATCCGGATATCCACTAGCACGATATCGGGACGCAGCGCACCGGCCAATTCAATCGCTTCCTGCCCATCGCCGCCGCGCCCAATCACCTGAATGCGCGGATCGGCCTGCAATAGTGAGGCGATCCCTTCCCGCAATAACAGCTGATCATCCACTACAATGACGCGCACTGGTTCCGTTGCTTGCGTTGCTGGTGTGGCGACGATCTCGAGCGAAGCCTCCATTGCGCTATCCCCCTTCTTGCTATCCACCTACCAACTGCCGCGTAGGCTGTGCCGTGGGTTCGGCCGGTCGCCCTGGGTCCCGCCCAGCCTGCGGTGCGCCCGGCGTCGATGCGGAGCGATGTGTCTGATATGGGCTCTGGTTGAACCGACGGGCAGGCGTCCACCGGACGGGCGTCCACCGGACGCCCCGACGACGGGCAGACGTCCCACCGGACGGGCGTCCCACCGGACGGGCGTCCACCGGACGCCCCGACGACGGGCGGGTGTCCACGGATGAGGGCGCATCTCCATGCGCCGCTACGGTTGGGCGAGTGATGATCCAGATCTGGTGTGAGAGGGTGTCTCTGTATACAAAGCTAACGGCGTAACCTATCATGCGTGGCGCCCATATGGAATGCGAGCCTCCAGGTGCACTCCACCGCCATCTGCCGTCATGATGGAGAGCGCTCCTCCGAGCGCGCCCACACGTTCTCGCATGCCAGCCAGCCCAAGTCCGGTGCCCGCTTGGCCTGTCGCCTTCCTGAACCCTTCGCCCGCCGCGAATCCCACGCCATTGTCTGTGACAATCATGTGGAGCTGCTCCCTGTCAGCACGCAGCAGCACCGTCACTTCCGTGGCGTGCGCATGCTTCTCGACGTTCGTCAGCGCCTCACGAAGCACCAGATACAGCGTAGACGTCCAGTCCAGTGGCAGCTCCGCCGGCCAATCCTGGCACTCGATGGCCAACCTCAATCCCCGGCTTCGCACCTGGGGCGCCAGGTAGCGCTGCAACGCATCCACCAGCCCGAGCGCCGCATGCGGATGGGTGTGCATCCCCGCCAGCGTGTGACGGAGCGAATCGAGCGCCTCTTGCGCCAACTCCTTCCAGGCGCCAAGGTACGCCTCCACCATACCCTCGGTGAGTGGCTGATGTCGGACGGTCTCGAAGCTCATGGCCAACGAGGTCAGCGGCTGAATCACGGTATCGTGCAGCTCCCGAGCAATGTCGCGACGCGCGGCCTGCTGAACCTCCTCGACCAGCGCACCTCTGTCGTCCACCTGGATGGCAAGGACGCTTGGAGCAATGTCGTCTGCGTTCAGCATGGCGGGCCTCCTGGGCTGTCGTCCTCAGCGCACTGACGCGTATCGTCGTTCGATCCAAGGCACCAATCCGATGTGGAGCCGCTTGCACCTCGCTTTCAACCGCGCGCAGCAATGCTGATGAGCCGTTCGCCGGCGCGGCAAGGCCGCCGGTCGCCACCGGTTGCCGTCGGAGTACCCTGATGTCGAGTGCTGCTGAAATTCGGGCGCCGCGTAGGAACAGCCTACCTGACGGCCAATGAGGCAGCAAGCCTGGAAGCACGTATTTTCTGACGCCAGCATGCTTACCGAAAAGTAGCAGTATGTCAACGTGCGATGGCAATCTCCGCGCACGAATACCATCGTCCGCAGCCCCGGCTCAGCAGCGTTCACGCGGCCTCTGGCGCGGACTACAAGGTCGATGGCCGTTGTCACACATCGGCAATGGCGTCGTGTCGCATCTACCCAATTTCATGTAGTTGGTCAGTCGCCTGGCAGCTCGCTCCCATGCACCTGTGGAGCCTGGAGCGCATCCAGTGACGCGATGTGGGCCGCCATGCGGAACCCAGGCGATGGACGAGGAGTCGTGGAGCATTTTCCTGTTTTCCTGATCACTCATCAACGTCAGACTAGCCACCGTGGGCCCAGCGTTGAAGACACGGGGTGCGCACTGGCGACAACAGCAGTCATGGCGCCTCGTCGCGAGGTCTGGAAGCCCGCAAGCTGGTATCTCAAAGTGAGTATCTCGCTCGCGGTTTCTCCTTCGCACGCGTGCACCGGCGTCGCGGTGGCTGGTGAGGCCAGCGCCCGAGCCTGCTAGTTGGAATGCGAGAGCATGCTGCGATCGACCACCGCACGCGACTCCGCGACGAAGATGGCATGCGCGCGGTTATGCGCGTGCAGCTTTTCCAGAATGTTCTGTATGTGCTTGTAGACTGTTCCTTCGGCGATGGACAATTCGTCGGCGATCTCACGGCTGCGCATGCCGCGGCGAACCAGCTCGAAGATTTCGCGCTCGCGCTGCGTCAGTTGACCGTGTATGAGGGAGGTCGATGCCGGCTCGGGCTGCACAGCCACCGCGCAGCGCAGCCGGCGGAGCACGGTACGGGCTGCTGTCCGAGAGAGGCCGAGCTCGCCGCGCGCCATGCCCCGCAGCGTGGCGAGCAGCGCCACCGGCGAGGTGTCTTGAGGCAGATAGCCGTCCGCTCCCGCGGTGATGGCAGCGTAGATCGTTTCCTCATCGTTTTCGGTCCCGAGCACCAACATGCGTGCGTTGGGGAGCGCCTTCACGCTCGTGCGCACGGTCCCGAGCGCGGCGGCAAGGTGCACGATCGCCTCGACCACGATGACATCGGGCGGCCACTCGCGGGCAGTCGCCGCCATGTCAGCCGCGCGGCATACTCGGGCCTCCACAGGATCCTTCGCGGGAAGACTCTGCAGCATGGTCAACAGCGATTGGCCCAGCAACGTATGGTTACTCACGACCAGTACCCGCATGGCTACCTCCCCAATTGGCCGGGCATGCCGGAGCGCGGCTCCCTGAGGAACTCGAAGGCCCGAAACCGTACTGGAAGCGGACATTCGACGGTCTACTACGTGTCCAGATGTGGGCGATTGCAACGCACGAATGGCGCAGTAGTGGCGGCCAACATGTGCAAAAACTATGCCGTGCCAGGAACGGTTCACGTGGTGGGAGGCACTTGCTGATCGCCCATGCGGTACGTGTCAAGCACAAACACTCGTCCTGAACGACGCCAGCACCGCTGGACAGCCCGGCGTCACCTTCGCCATCCACATCTGTCGCCGGAACAACCAGAGCAAGGTCTACGCGAGCGGAGACTACGAGCCGATCTCGCGCAGCTTCTCGCGCAGCTTCTCGCG
>CAYQFU010000159.1:0-9825 GCA_964416775.1 uncultured Ktedonobacterales bacterium | reverse complement strand
TCTCGCGCAGCTTCTCGCGCAGCTTCTCGCGGACCCAATTCCATCGCTTCCTGCGCGAATACGACGGCGCGCTCCGGCGGCTTCGAGCCGCTGCGGCACGTGCCGGAAGATCGCTGCGTCGTGCTGGGTCTCGTCACGACCAAGAAGCCGCGGCTGGAGACGGCCGGCGAGCCGCGTCAGCGCATCGAGGAGGCGCCGCGCTACGTCCCGTTGGAGCGCATGGCCCTCAGCCCGCGGTGTGGGTTCGCCTCCACCATGGAGGGCAAGCGCATCTCGCCGGGCGACCAGTGCCGCCAGCTGGCGCCGGTGACCAGCGTGGCGCGCGACGTGTGGGGGCCGCGCTGAGCCGCCGCGCCCTGGCGCCAGTCGCTCCCTATCCCTTGAACCGGTAGCCCACGCCACGCACCGTCTGGATCAGCTGTGGGTTGGCTGGGTCAACCTCCAGCCGTTCGCGCAGCCAGCGGATATGGACGTCCACGGTGCGCGTGTCGCCCGCGTACTCATATCCCCACACGTGCTCCAGCAGCCGGTCGCGGGTGAGGACGGTCCCTCGGTAGCGCACCATGTAGACCAGCAGGTCGAACAAGCGGGCGTGCATCTCGATCTGCCGGCCAGCGCGGCTGACCTCTCTGCGATCCACATCAACGCGCAGATCATCCACGATCAGGATGCGGTTTTGCTCGCCCTCGCCGCTGGATGGCGCCAGGCCGCCACTCGCTCCAACGGCATCGGTCCGCCGGAGCAGGGCACGCACGCGTGCACGCACTTCGTTCCAGCTGAACGGCTTGGTCACGTAGTCGTCGGCCCCCAACTCCAGCCCCACCACCTTGTCGGTTTCCTCGCCGCGGGCGGTCAGGATCAGCACGGGGACCTTGGCCGTCTCGGCGCGCGCCCGCAGCTGGCGGCAGACGTCGAGTCCATCCAGTCGGGGCAGCATCAGGTCGAGCAGGACGAGATCCACCGCATTGTGGCGGGCCGTCTCCAGCGCCGCCACGCCATCTCCCGCCGTGAGGACGAGATAGCCCTCGCCACGCAGGTTGTACGCGAGGGTGTCGCGTAGGGCCGCATCGTCGTCCACGACCAGGATTGTTCGTTCCATCGTCAGGCTCCTGCCGGTGCGCTCAACCGCGACTGGCCTCAATTCAACTCCTCGATCTCGCCCGTCACCATGAAGATGATATCTTCCCCGATGTTGGTGACCCGGTCGCCGATGCGCTCCAGGTCGTGCGACACGAACAGCAGACTGGTGGCGATCTGGACGCTGGCCGGGTTCTGGGCCATGCGCTCCAGCAGCTGCGAAAAGATCAAACGGTATTGCTGGTCCACCTCGTCGTCGCGGATGCAGATGTCGCGCGCGGCCTGGACATTGACGTCCACAAACGCCTGGATGACGTCGCGCACCTGCTGGCGCACGAGCTTGGCTAGCTCGGCGAGGTCGCCCGCCAGCGGCAAGGGATCGCTAGTGGCGATGCGTGTGGTCTGCTTGGCGATGCCCACGGCATGGTCGCCCATGCGCTCGAGCTCGTTGATGACCAGCTGCACGGTGGTCAGCTCGCGCAGGTCGCGGGCAACGGGCGCCTGGCGCGCCATGACGCTGATGCAGCGGTTGCGGATGTTGCGCTGCATTTCATTGACCGTGCCGTCGCTGGCGATCACCTCGCTCACCAGCACCGTGTCGTGGCGGATGAGCGCCTGCATCGCCTGGGCGATCTCGCTCTCGACCAGGGTGGCCATCTGCACCACCGCTTCTTCGATCTCGCGCAGCTCCTGATGGAATGCGTCGCGTGTCATGTGCGTCTCCCTCTGCCCCTCTGCCTCCGCGATTGGCTCAGTGCCCTGCTCTGGCGGGGCCGCTTCGCCGGCCCGCACGCGTGTCGTGTCGCCTCCCATGAGGCGCGCGAGCCAGCCACCTCGGAGCGCCCTCATCCGAAGCGTCCTGTGATGAAGTCTTCCGTGCGCTTGTCCTCCGGGCGCGAGAAGATCTGCTGAGTCGGCGCGAACTCGACGAGACTGCCGGAGAGAAAGAATCCGGTGTACTGTGATACGCGACCCGCCTGTTGCAAGTTGTGCGTGACGATGGCGATGGTGTAGTTCTTCTTGAGGCTTTCCATCAGCTCTTCGATCTTGAGCGTGGCGATGGGATCGAGGGCGGAGGCTGGCTCGTCCATCAGGATGACTTCGGGCTCGACGGCCAGCGCCCGCGCGATGCAGAGCCGCTGCTGTTGCCCACCAGAGAGACTGAGCGCACTGGCATTGAGCCGGTCTTTGACCTCGTCCCACAGCGCCGCGCCGCGCAGGCTGCGCTCCACCTGTTCCTGCATCTCGCGCTTGCTGTAGCCACCTTGCACTCGTAGTCCATAGGCGACGTTCTCGAAGATAGACTTGGGAAACGGATTGGGCCGCTGGAAGACCATACCCACGCGCTGGCGCAGGCGGACGGCATCCGTGTCTGGGCTGTAAATATCCTCATCGTCGAGGAGCACTCGACCTGTCACGCGCGCGCCAGAGGTCAGATCGTGCATGCGATTGAGCGCCCGAATGACGGTGGACTTGCCCGAGCCTGACGGACCCATGAGCGCGGTGACCTGTTTTGTGGGAATGTCGAAGCTCACACCTCGAATCGCATGCGTGCTGCCGTAGAACACGTCGAGATGACGTATCCGCATTTTGATGGGTCCGCTGATGCTGGCGAGGTGAGCATCAGCCGGCTGGTCTCTCTCCGTTACCTGGTTGTCATCTGGCCGGACCGGTGTTCTGCCTTCCATATCTCGCCCCTCGCCCCGCGTCCGCGGATCAGCCAAAGCGTCCTGTAACATAGTCCTCGGTTTCTTTCTTCTCTGGGCGCGTGAAGATCTGGTCTGTTGGGCCTGTCTCGACGAGACGCCCCTGAAGGAAGAACGCCGTGCGATCCGCCACACGCGCGGCTTGTTGCATATTGTGGGTTACGATGACGATCGTGAAGCGGCGCTTGAGTTCGTCTATGAGCTGCTCGATTTGAAACGTCGCGATGGGGTCGAGCGCGGAGGCTGGCTCGTCCATCAGCAGAATCTGGGGCTCGAGGGCGATGGCGCGCGCGATGCACAGCCGCTGTTGCTGGCCGCCGGACAAGTCTGTCGCCGGGACGTGCAGGCGGTCTTTGACCTCGTCCCACAGCGCGGCCTGTCGCAGGCTGCGCTCAACCCTCTCGTGGAGTGCCTTGCCACTGGCGAGACCATTGAGGCGGACGCCCATGGCGACGTTCTCGAAAATACTGCGGCTGGGGAGCACGTTGGGTTGTTGGAAGACCATACCGATGTGGCGCCGAACCAGCATGGGCTGAATATCGCGGGCGTAGATGTCCACGCCTTCGACGAGGACCGAGCCGGCCACCCGAGCGCCGTAGACCTCTTCATGGATGCGATTGAGGCAGCGGACGAACGTGGACTTGCCACAGCCGGAAGGGCCGATGATGGCCGTGGCACTCAATGGCTCAATGACGACATTGATGTCGTAGAGCGCTTGCACGCGGCCATACCAGGCATTCAAATGGTCCACCGCGATGGCTGCCGCCCCTTCCACCGGTTTGTGTTCCTTTCTTGCCGCTCTTGTCGCTCTCGCCACAGCCGGCCACGCATGACGTTCAGGATGGTAGACCGCGGCCTAGCGGGCGGGACGATTGAACCCACCTGTCGCCCAGCGCACGGCCAGCGACGCCAGAATCACCAGCATCATCAAGACAAACGCTCCAGCGTACGCCTGATTGATCTGCTCCTGGTACGGGCTCAGCGTATAGACATACACCTGCAGCGGAAGGGCAGCCGTCGCCCGAAAGATGTTGGTATTGAAGAACTGATTGCCAAACGCCGTCATGATCAACGGTGCGGTTTCTCCAGCCACACGTGCCAGCGCTAGAACGATCCCGGTGACAATGCCGCTGCGCGCCGCCGGCACGACGACACGCAGAATGGTCCGAGACTCTGTAGCGCCCAACGCGACGGACGCCTCGCGCAACTCCTTCGGCACCAATCGCAGCACTTCCTCGGTGGCGCGGGCCATCGTCGGGATCATGATGATGCCCAGCGCCACGCCGCCGGAGAGGGCCGAGAACGAGTGGGCGGGAACGACGATCAGGATCCAGGCGAAGAGGCCGAAAATGATGGTTGGGATCCCCGTCAGCGTGTCCACCAGGAAGCGGACCGCGGACGCCAGCGCGCCACGTCCGAACTCCGACAGGTAGATGCCGGTGAATAGGCCCAATGGGATGCCGATCACCGATGCCAACCCGAGCAGAATCGCCGAGCCCACGACGGCGGGGCCAACACCCCCGCTCGCCTGGCCGAAGGCGCCCGGCGGCTGCGTGAAGAACGACAGGTTGATGTACCGGCTGCCCTGCGAGGCGACGTACACGACCAGGTAGAGGAGGAACACCGATGCCAGGACGGCGAACGCCGTGGTGACGACGACCGTCACGACATTTGCCGCGCGGCGGCGCAAATGCAGCAAGCCTTGATTGGGGCGAAAGGGATGCGCGAACGGTTTGTTCGTGGATGTGGTCATGCCACCAGCCCTCCCACACGCCCACGGCCCAGCCGTGCGATCAGCAGTCGCGCCAAGACATTGCTGATCAGCGTCATGATCAAGAGGATGAGACCGGCTTCGATCAAGGCGGAGTAGAAGAGCCCCGGGCTGGCCTCCCCAAACTGATTGGCAATGACGCTGGAGAGGGTGTAGCCCGTATTGAACAGGCTCGGATTGATCGGCGACGCCTGATTGCCAATCACCATGGTGACGGCGATCGTTTCACCGAGCGCGCGCCCCAGTCCCAGAATCGCTCCCCCGAAGATGCCGACCCGTGCGTATGGCAACACCGCATACCTGATTACTTCCCAGCGGGTCGCACCGAGCGCGAGCAGCGCCTCGCGTTGCGAGACAGGCACCACCTGCATCACCTCGCGCGCGATTGCCGTGATGATGGGCAGCACCATGACCGTCAGCACCATGCCGGCCGCGAGCAGGCCCAGGCCGTGCGCTTCACCCTGAAATAGGGGTAGGAACCCCAGGTACTTCTGCAGCCACGGTTCTCCAGTCCTTTGCAACCAGGGTGCCAGCGTGAGAAACCCCCAGAGCCCGATCACGACACTGGGAATGGCTGCCAGCGAGTCTACGAGAAAGGCCAGGGGAGCGCGCAGCGACCGTGGGCAAAAGTCAACCAGGAACACGGCCGTTCCAATCGCGAGCGGCACAGCGAAGACCAGCGCGAACACGGAGGTGACCAGCGTCCCGAAAATGGCAGGCCCGACGCCGTACACATTGTGCACCGGATCGAATGCTTGATTGGTCAGGAAACTGAGTCCGAAGGCACGAATCGTTGGCATCGCACCGCTGATCAGGACCAATGCCACGCCCACCACAACCACAATCACGGTGAACACGAGCAGTGCCGTAATCACGCGGAACAACAAGTCTCCCGGTCGCCGCGCCTGGATGCGCAGCTGGGTGAGCCAGGAGCGGCTGCGCTGTTGGACTGTGCCGATGGCGGCAAAGTTCGGAGTCTGCATGAGGTCCTCTCATGGCGGGCGGAAGTGTGGCGCAAAGGTGGCTTGAAGAAACGGCAACCTGGAATCTGTGTGCGATGCGGTTCACACCTGCCCTCGCAAGGACAACCTCCGACGAAGACGCTGGCTGCGTGGTCTTCGTCGGAGGAGTGTCCTCTCCAGTGGAGGTGGATCCCAAGATCCTGTCCTCCAGAGGGTGTACTGACAGGTTCCCCTATCCTTTATAGCACGGGCTGCCGCCACAGGTCATGGACTTGATCTGCGCTTCGTCCTTGGTGACGATGGTCGCTGGCAGCGGCACGTAGTGCTGGGGTGTCGAGTACTGCTGGCCATCGTGGGTCATCCACCAGAGCAAATTGGCGATGGCCTGGCCCTTATCAGCGTCGGTCTGGGTCTGATACACGATCGCCCAGGAGTATCCCGAAATCGGGTATGAGCCGCTCCCAGGCGCGTTCACGATGTAGAAGCGCAGGTCCGCGGGGATGTTGGTGAAATTGCCCGCGGCCGCCTTGGCACTGTCAAGGGAAGGCAGTACCCAGTCGCCGTTGGCATTCTGCACCTGCGCGTACTGGATGGTGTTCGTGAGGACGTAGGCAAGCTCGTTGTACCCGATGGAACCGGCGGTCGCCTTCACGGCCGAGGCGACGCCCGCGTTGCCTTTGCCACCAACGCCTGTCGGCCAGTTGATCGTGTTTCCCGCGCCGGGGCCGGACGCCCACGCCGGGCTCACGGCCGCCAGGTAATGCGTGAAGATGCCCGTTGTGCCGCTGCCATCCGAGCGGTGGACCACAGTGATGGCCGCGTGCGGCAGCGTCGTTCCAGTGTTGAGCTGTGCGATCTCAGGATCATCCCAGAACTTGACCTTGTTCAGGAAGATGTCGGCGATCACCGGCCCCGTGAGCTTCAGGTGGATCGAAGCATCGACCTGCGACAGGTTATACGAGATGGCGACCGCGCCGATCGTGACCGGGACGTGGATGATCGCACCGTTCTTGCTCGAGGCGATTTGCGCGGCGGTCAATGGGGCGTCTGTCGCGCCGAAGTCCACGGTTTGCGCGATGAGCTGGGTGATGCCCGCGCCGCTGCCGACGGCCTGATAGTTCACCTGTACCTTGCATCCCACCTGGGCATAGGCGGGGAACATCGCCGAGAAGAGCGGCGCGTCGAAGGTAGAGCCGGCGCCGGTCAGGCTGGTGGTGTTCGGGCACTTGGCTGTTGCAGTCGGGGTCGGGGTCGTCGAGCCGTTCCCGCCGCCGCAGGCCGCCACGACGAGCGTGGAGCCAAGCACAAGCGCAAGGGCGGCTTTGCCGGCCAGCGCGTGCAGTCGTGTAAGCATGATGCCTCCGGATTTCATTCTCTGTGTTTCCGCGCTATGGGTGTTCAGCCGGCTCACACGGGCGCCCGTGTGGCCATAACCTCAACCTACCCGCGATGAACTGTAGCGCGGCGCTGTTAAGGCGAATCTAAAAGCGTGTTAATGCTGTGTAAAATGCACCTCGCACGGTGACGTCGAGTACCTGGCTCTGCAACACAACTGCCATGCAGCCTTAACACGGACATTATCTACCCTTAACAGTGGCCGCGTACACTGTTCCACTGAAAGGTAGGCCCATGCCGATGTTCCCTGTCCCAGGCATGTTGGCGTCAGGACACGATGGCCTGTGTCGCGAAGGAGGAATACGTGCCTAACGAGCATATTGCGGTTGAGCGGCGAAGCGACGGGCCGGCACGCAGCCGAACGCTCACCATCACCGACAGCGCCGGTGGCAGCCTCACCCTGCACCTGACCCGCCAGGAGCGGCACGCGCTCGTCGAGGCCTGCCGCCATGTCGTGCATGGGTCCATCCCACCGGGCGCGAGCATGATCAAGCTGTGTGTCAGCGCGGGCGAGGTGTACATGGTCTGCACTCGTCTGGCCCCGGACGGCCAGCGCACGCTGCGCCTCGCCAATCTCTATGATCCAGCCGAGAGCGTGAGCCTGCCATGCGCGCCGGACGCGCGCGAAGACACGATCATGGCTTTGGTCGAGCAGATACTCGGGCCGCACCTCATCACGGCACAATGAGCTGACAGGTGCGAGCGCATGCCCGCAGGTGCGGCTGGCCGCGATCCTCGTCGCAGGACTGACGAGCGCACCGCGTGCTCTGGCAAAGGTGCTCAGCCAGCGCCAGCTGAGAACGCCGGCGTACGCCCGCAGTGACGGGCACCTCCACTGCTTGCTGCATCATCAGGCCGTGAGCGGCGCGCACGGGTCTGCGGCGAGCTCGCCTGCGTGGGGGCGCTCATGAAATCTTTCCTGGAGAACGCGGCTGTCTCCGATCCGCTGGCGCAGCAGCATACGCTGGAGCGAGCCAGGCAACGCAGTTAACCATATGTGACTATGCGGGTTTGCTGATACGTCTTCATGTCCAATGATCCTGATAGAGTTGTCCTCAGGTGCGGGGCACGATACAATCATGGCGCAATGTCGCTGATGCACATGGCCCGCATCAGGCGCGAAAGGAATGGTTCGATCAGATGAAACCCGCCACAGCCTATCTCCTCGGCGCAGTTGGCTTCTTGATTTGTGCGGCCATTGGGATCTACTACTGGATTCCGATGTCATCGCCCCACCTCTTCTCCAGTCACGGCGCGCACTACTCGGACGTCAAGCATGCGCTGGTCTTCTTCGCGCTGGCGGTCGTGTGTCTGGTCGGCGCGCGCTTCGCGGCCAACGCCCGCGCGAAGGCGTGAGAGCGGGCCGGCGTCGCGCTGACGCGGCGGTATCGCGCGGACGTGGTCCATTGGGTGTGTGAGGCCGCCAGGCGCTGGCAGCACGTGCTGCCAGCGCCGCGCCTGTATTGCCCGTCCGGTGCGCTGACTGGTCGAGCAAGGAGTGTCTTCCCGCATGGATCTGGTGCATGTGCTCCTGCTGGCGCTGTTGCAGGGCGTCACTGAGCTCTTTCCCGTCAGCAGCCTCGGGCACACGGTCATCATTCCCGGGCTGTTGGGCTGGCAAGCTACGCTGTCGAGTCCCACGTTTCTGCCGCTGGTCGTCGCCCTGCACCTCGGCACAGCCATCGCGCTGCTGACCTTCTTCTGGCGCGATTGGGTGGACCTGCTGGTGGCCGGGGCGCGCGTGGTGGTCGCGGGTCGCTTCAGCGCCGACGTCGATCCGAAGGGGTATGGGCGGCAGCTGGCGCTGGTGGTGGTCGGGACGATTCCCGCGGGCATCATCGGCGTGATGCTGCAGACGCCGCTGGAGCAGCTCTTCAGCCAACCGATCCTGGCCTCCGCGTTCCTCATCGCGAACGGGGCGGTGTTGCTGGCGGCCGAGCAGCTGTGGAAGCGGCAGCGCCAGCAGGCCGAGCGGATGGGGCTGGCGCCAGCCGCGGCGGGCCACGGCGTGACGATGGGGTCCACGGCGCTGGCGAGCGCGGCGGCGGCGCGGATGGACGATCGGCCGCCGGATGACGCCAGCCCGGCGATACAGGACGCGGTGGGGGCGGCGCACGCTGGGCAGCCATCCGGGCTGGTGGGCAAGTCGCTGGCCGACATGACGTTCGCCCAGGCGGCGCTGATTGGATTCGCGCAGTCGTTCGCGCTGCTGCCGGGGATCTCGCGCTCGGGGGCGACGATGGTGGCTGGGCTTGCGAACGGGCTTTCGCACGAGGCGGCGGCGCGCTTCTCCTTCCTGCTGGCGACGCCGATCATCGCGGGGGCGGGGCTGCTGGAGATTCCGAAGCTCTTCCAGGCCGGTGGGTCGACGCTCACCGATGCGCTGCTGGGCGGCGTGGTGGCGGGCGTGGCGGCGTACCTGAGCGTGCGCTTCCTGATGCGCTATTTCGTGACGCGGCGGCTCGATCCGTTCGCGTGGTATTGCATCGTCGCGGGACTGCTGGCGTTCGGCTACTTCGCTCTGCACACGCGGTAGGTGTGGCCGCGCGCACGAGAGGGGCCGCGCGGCGGATGTGCGGGGGGCGAGTGGGGTGGTGGGGACGAGCCGCGCGACGGAGATCGCGCGGGTAATCCGCGGGGGCGGGGAGAGTGGTGGTGGGGCAAGGCGGGGGGGCGGGGAAGCGACGCGGTGCAGGGCGAGCGAGGCGGTGAAGGGCGAGCGAGGCGGTAGCAGCCAGACCGCGCAATTGAAGTTGCGCGGGTAACCCTGGGGGGCGAGCGGGGTGGTGGTCGTACCAGCCACGCGATGCAGATCGCGGGGCCGGCGCAGGGGCGGGGCCGGCGCGTGGGCGGCGAGGGGCCGGCGATTGAAATCGCGCCTAGGGGCCTGCGGGCCGCGAAGTCCGCCTTCGCG
>CAYQFU010000158.1:4058-13808 GCA_964416775.1 uncultured Ktedonobacterales bacterium | reverse complement strand
GCTTACCGTGTCGGACTCGGCCGTCGCCGCACCAGCCGTCACGCGGGCGCTCGTCGCAGCGGGCGCCGATGTGCTCTCCATCGCCGAGTCGCACCACTCCCTCGAAGACGTCTACCTCGAGCTGATCGACGAGGACGTGGAGGCAGGCACACAATGAGCGTGAGCGCGACCCGTGTCCAGGCCATCTACCGCAAGGAGCTCCGCGAATACCGGCGCAACGGCTCCATCATGGCCACGATGGCAGTCATCCCGCTGGGCATCGTCATTTTCCCGTTGCTCGAAGTCCTCTTTCTGCCCGCGTCGGCAGCGAGCGCGCTCCTCAACGGGGATCCGCTGGTAATCCTATTGGGTATCCCTGCCATTGTGCCGTCGGTTGTCGCCGCCTACTCGGTAGTGGGCGAGCGCGAGCAGGGCACGCTCGAGCCGGTGCTCACGACGCCGATTCGTCGCGAGGAGCTGCTGCTGGCCAAGGGCCTGGCGGCCCTCGTCCCATCTCTGGCGGTCGCCTATACGGTGTACGCCTTCTTCCTCACCTGTACCAAGCTCTTCGCCCAGCCGGCCGTGGCGTCGGCGGTCCTTCAAGGCCCGGACCTGCTCGCTCAGGTCCTCTTCACGCCGCTGCTCGCCGCCTGGTCCATCTGGATCGGCATCGCGATCTCCACGCGATCGAGCGACGTCCGTGTCGCCCAGCAGCTTGGCGCGCTCGCGGGTCTCCCCGCAATCCTGGTGGCGTACCTCATGGCGTTCAACGTGATCCACGTGACGCTTGGCCTGGCCCTCGGCATCGCGGCGGCGCTGCTGGTCCTCGATGGACTCGGCTGGCGGTTCGTGTCCGTGGCATTCGACCGCGAACGGCTTATTACCGGCACCAGGTGATGCGGTGCGCGCACCTCGACCCTCGCCAGCCATCAGGGCGGCCAGGCAGAAGGCCGTTGTGTGTGCTGGATGGCAGCCCGGCCAGTGCAAAGAGGCGTGCAAGGGCATCCTCCACGGCGCGCTGGACGGCCTGGGCAAGTCGCTGGCAGGCGCCGTCCTATATTTGCCGCTGGATGACGAGGGCCAGCGAGTATACGTGCGGGCGGGACTCGCGGCCCACGTTGCCGCATTGGGAGAGTTGACCACTCCCCACGGCTGAAGTCGGGGGATTCCTGGGCCGATCACTGCCGCACAGGCGAGCCTGATTGGTCTTACACGATCGTTGAGGGCTTGGATATCGCCCTCGCTCCACAGGCGTTGATTTCCGCAGGCCCTGCGGTATAGGCCCAGTCTACCACAGAAAGGAGAGCGGCGCTTCCTCCCCATGCCTGAAGGCAGGGGTCTCCGCACCGCACCTTTTGATGAGCGCGTAGCCTCTGACGATTCGCCAGCCACGTTCGTCAACAAAGCCGATCTCATGGGCTGCCGCTGCTTGCGAGTTGAAGGGCGCAATGGCATCTCGGGGCAGCGCTCACGGCTCGACACCGAACCATGCATAGATCCCACGCAGGCGGGTCCTGAGGACCGAACGCGCCAACGTCGAGTCGAGCCGCACATCGCCGACTACCGGCGCGGCGTGCGCGGCGGTGGTAGCAGTCGGCAGTCTGGCCGCGTCGAAGTGGTGGACGCGCGCCACCACGCGGCCCAGATCGTACCGGCTCAGCGCATCCGCACCCGCCACGTTGATGATCCCCGCGAAGTCGCCCGCGGCCAGCTCCATGATCGCCGCTGCCAGATCGTCTACCCCTATCGGGCAGCGGTACTGGTCTGTGAAGAGCTGCCCCGAGCGCCGTCCCGCGGCGAGGTCCAGGATGAAGCGCGTGTGCGGATCGACGGGTTCGCGGCTGATGATCCACGAGGTGCGCACGATGGCGGCCTGTGGGGCAATGGCGCTCACCGCCGTCTCCGCCGCGGCCTTGGCGGCGCCGTAGGGAGTAAGCGGGCATGGCTTGGCCGCCTCCGTGTAGGGATTGCTCGTCCCATCGAAAATCGCATCGCTCGACACGTGGACGAGCCGAACCCCCAGCGCCTGCGTCGCTTGCGCGACGAATGCGGCCCCTTCCGCGGTCGCGGCCCACATCGCCGCGCCGTGCTGCTGGAAAGCGGTATGCACCACGGCGGACGGCCGAGCCTGACGCATCACCGCCATGACAGCCTGGCGGTCACCGACATCCAGCCGGTGCCACTCTCCGGGCAATGGAGGCGGCGCCGTGTAGTAGGTTCCACAGATCTCCCATCCCTGCTGCTGGGCAACCAGAGCGACATGGCCGCCAAGGGTGCCGCTGGCCCCTGTGATTAGTAGTCGTCGCATCACGAAAGTCCTCACCTAACTGCGCCCAACATAGCCTCGGCGCAGTCTGGTTGTTGGGTGGCGCTGCGCCATACAAGCCGATCCCCAGGTGATCCCAGCCATGAGTCGACTTAGACTGTTCTGCTCCGTCGAGCCGGGCTGAGGGTGCTGCGAGTCAATGTGGCAGCGCGAGCTGCTGGCCTCAGACCTCGCGAGTCGGCCTGCCGCTCAGCAGAAACCAGCCGGCGAGAATCGCGACTACTCCGGCGTATGCGAGGAAGATGCCCGGCTCCAGTGAGGGAGGCGATTCCCAAGAGGAGACGTCCGTGGCCTCGCCGCGCAGGTTCCATAGATCGAGCGCATATGTCATAAAGAGCAGGGCTGATGTGCCCAGGGCGGCCGACACCAGGTAGGCCCAGGACAGACCGCGCGGCGCGCGTGCCGCTCCTTGCATCCGAGCCAGGGCTCCGGCGCCCGCGGCGACCAGCGCCAGCAGCAGTGGAAGCGCAGCCACGACGAGCATGAGCGGCCTGCTGACGGCGTAGGGAATCGGCAGCAGGTGGTTTTCCATGTTGCGGAGGCCGCTCCAGGCGTGCCCCACTACGCCGTTCGGGAGCTTCACACTGCCGGCATAGGCGACATGGTATCTCACCCACGGCAGGACGTACCCGATGGCGCACACGACGCCGCCCAGCAATGCGAGCCAACCACCACGGCGCGACGGGGCATCGGCGCTTGCGTTCATCGTTCTCATCGTCCTTTCCTTTGAGCCGTTGGGGGGCCTCTCAGGCGGCGCGGTCGGCGCCGAGGGCCAGCGGATCCGAATGCGCTCGTCGGTGCTCGTCAGTGTAGCATATGCCTCAGATCGGGATACCTACGCCTAACTCGACCTGATCTCTGTGCAGTTGGTGACTGTTCGCCAACAGCGGTGACGACGCTCTCGCCGCCTGGGTCACCGAGCAGATTGGGAAATTCTTGCGCGCTCGGGTCCGCTGACCGTGCTCGAGATCCGCCGGCTGCTGGTCGTGTTGGGCCTGGCCGTGACCCTGTCGGCCAGCAGGGCGGAGCGCGTGTTGGCCTGGTCCCACAGCAGCATCTTTCCTTCGGGACCAGCCGTCAGCCGCTCTCTGGGCGCATCGAAGGCCACGATCAGGAATCGAGGGCAACGGACCTCGCCGTTGGCGGAGTCGCACCTACTCGAATGGGGGAGTGCGGGCGCCGGAATGGCCCGCGTATACTGTGGGCTGACACGCTGTGCCAACACCCGCCCGATGACTGGCCCCATGCCAGGTTGGCTGTTCTCCAGACCGGAGATCTACCGCAGAGGAGGCGTCTCTCCATGAGCACACCAGCCAGGCGCACGCACGCCATCGCCCCGCACAGTTGCGTGCTGCAGCCGTCGATCAAGACGAGGCTCTCGACTGGCGAAGGCAAGTACGGTCGTCTGTTCCCGCACCTGGCGAGCCAGACCGCCGACGAGGCCGACCTGCTGGCGCTGGGGCGCTCCGGCGCGACGATGGACCTCGCTGCGAGCGCGTGGGCCGCCGATAGCCCCGACGCGCTCGCCACCGACAATCCGCGCATCCCCGCCGGCTGGCCGATCTACGGGCAGCTGATCGCGCACGATATCACCGCGGACCGCAGCCTCCTGCAGCACCATGCGAGCGTGCACCAGATCGCCAACTTCCGCACGCCTCGGCTCGACCTGGAATGTCTGTACGGCGCTGGGCCGACGGGGAACCCGTACTTGTATGATCTGCATGACCCCGACACGTTCCTGCTCGGCGTGAACGACGCCGGCCGCCCCGATGACCTGCCGCGCAACAGCCAGGGCATCGCCCTCATCGGTGACCCGCGCAACGATGTCCACCTGCCCATCTCGCAGCTCCACGTGACATACCTGAAGTTTCACAACGCGGTGGTGGGCTGGCTGCGCCGTGAGGGCGTTGCCGCCGTGGACGTGTTCAGCGAAGCCCAGCGGTTAGTACGCTGGCACCACCAGTGGATCGCCCTGCACGAGTACCTGTCCCTCAGCGTCGGCGAGGAGCTGGCGGCGCAGGTGCTGCGCGACGGGCCACACTACTACCGTGTCCGTGAGGGTGCCGCCTTCATCCCCATCGAATTCTCGGACGCCGCGTATCGCTTCGGCCACAGCCAGATCCGCACCCAGTATCGCCTCAACGCGACCGCGACCGGCACGCTCTTCCCCGACTGCCTCGGCATGTGCCCCGTCCCCGCGGAGTCTGTCATCGACTGGCGCTGCTTCTTCGATCTGGATCCCCATTGGCCGCCACAAGCCAGCAAGCGTATCGACGTGCACTTG
This sequence comes from uncultured Ktedonobacterales bacterium, assembly GCA_964416775.1. Classification (GTDB taxonomy): domain Bacteria; phylum Chloroflexota; class Ktedonobacteria; order Ktedonobacterales; family JADMIN01; genus CAYQFU01. Next base: position 9,219 of record CAYQFU010000158.1, on the reverse strand, counting down.
GCCCACAGCCTGATCGAGCTGCCCGACCAGATCGTCGGCGCGACCGATCTCCCCGAGCACCACTCGCTCGCCGTGCGCGATCTGCTGCGCGCGCGGGCGCTCGACATGCCCTCGGGCGAGGCGGTGGCCGAGGCCATCGGCGCGGATCCGCTCACGCGCGACGAGCTGGCCCTGCCGCCTTCTGCCGTGCGCCACGGCACGCCACTGTGGTACTACGTCCTGCGCGAGGCCGAGGTGCGTCACCACGGCGAGCGGCTGGGCGCCGTTGGCGGGCGCATCGTCGCGGACGTGTTGGTGGGCCTGGTGGACGCCGACCCGCTGTCGTACCGGAGCATGGCGCCCGATTGGCGTCCGACGCTGCCCGCTGCGCGGGAGGGCGAGTTCGGCATGGCCGACCTGCTGCGTCTGGCCGGCGTGGCGTCGTGAAGAGGGAGTGGATGATGCGTGCGAATGAGTGCGACGCACATCTGGCAACTTCTGTCAGGTACCGAGATCCTCGAGCAGGTCATGCGAGGGAACGAAGAACGATGTGCCGGTGACGGCCTGTGAGAAGTCGAGAATGCGATCGTACTCCCCGACGGGATCGCCGACGAACATATTGCGGATCATCTGCTCGATGACCGAGAGGTCCCGCGAGTAGCCGATGAAATAGGTGCCGAATTCGCCTTGCCCAGGACGGCCGAAGGGCATGTTGTCTCGCAGGATGTCGTGCTCGACCCCGTTGCCGTCGACGATGGTGTTCAGGCTCTTGTGCGACTTCCGTCCTCCGGTCGCTTCCGCGAGCTCGACGTTGTCGGCCTTGGTGCGCCCGATGATGGCCTCTTGCTCTGCGACGGAGAGGGCTTCCCAGGCGGTCAGATCGTGCAGATACTTCTGCACGACGACGTACGCGCCCCCGGCGAATTCCGCATCTTCGTCGCCGATGAGTGTGGACTGGTACAGGGTGTTTCCCGTCGGGTTCTCCGTGCCATCCACAAATCCCAAAAGATCTCGGTCGTCGAAATAGCGGAATCCCTGCACCTCGTCCACGACGGTGACCGCGTCGCCAAGCGCGTCGAGGATGAGTTTTTCCAGCGCGAAACACATGTCGCTGCGCTCGGCGCGGATGTGGAAGAGCAGATCTCCCGGAGTCGCCACGGCGATGTGAGCAGCCCCACCCACCTCCGCGAACGCGCGCAACTGGGACGGCCGTCGCGCCCGACCGAGCCGGTCCCAGGCGCTGCTGCCAATGCCGACATTGCAAGAGAGATGGCCGTTGAGGTCGCGAAAACCGACGGCTCGAACAAGGCTGCCGATGTCCGCGATGACCGATCGTGCGCGCGCCATCGCCTCGTCCTCCGGCGCAATGGTCACGATCAGGAAGACGGCCGCGCGCGACAGTGGGGCATCGACGCTCTGCGGCTCGATGGGCACCCGATCCCGAGTAGCATGTGCCATGGCTGGTCGATTCCTCCTGACAATCGTTGACGAGAGACTGCCTTGGCTTCGGCCGGTTCGTTCCGGAGTGTAGCACATCCTGGCGAACGCAGGCCGGCAGGGACGACCAAGCCGGCCACCGCGTGTCGTGACCTCACCATCTGGGGGCCACTGCCAAACCCGCTTGAAGGCCCCCGCGCTGACCGACGAGCCGACTGAGCGGACGGCCTGGCATACTCCAAGCCGTCCGCTCAGTGTGCTCTCAGCCTCTTCGCCCGTGCCACCTCTTCCGCCAATGCCCTCCTCGACGGTTGTCCCTCCGCCCCCCTCCATGCAACTCCGTGTTGCCTCCGTGTCCTCCGTGTCCCTTCCGTCCCTTCCGCTACGACTCCACCGCGCCCCGATCCAGATCGCGCGCCCTGAACTGCACGCCGCCCAGCGCCAGCAGCGCCGCCGCGATCAGCAGCATCACCGCGAACGCTCCCCAGTTGAGACCGTCGAGGATCGGGGTGCCGTACTGGTGGAAGATCGAGAGATTGAGCGCCCAATCCGGCAGCTTGAGCAGCGTCTTCAGGCCCTCCGCCAGGAACGAGACGCCGACGAACGCCGACATGATGCCGACCACCGCGCCGGGTGGGAGCAGCCCCGCCAGCGCGTAGACCAGCGAAGCGGTGACCAGCTCCAGCGGCAGCATGCCGAAGGAGGCTACCGCGACCCGCCCGACGTCGATGCTGAATCCAGACGCCTGCGCGAAGAGCACGATACCCAGCCAGATGCCGAGCAGCACGACCACCGAGGCGCCCACCACCGCCGCGTAGCGCTCCAGCAGCACCCGCCAGCGCGATACTGGCGCGCCCAGCACCATCTCCAGCCGTCCGGCGTCGAGGTCGGTGGCCCAGCGATAGGCCATCAGCCCCGCGAAGATGGTCACGATAAGGGGGATGTAGAAGAAGACGAGCGCCGAGAGAAAGCCGTTATTCGTGCCAAGATTGGCGCCGCTGAACAGCTGCTTGATGAACGGCGAGCTCCCTATGAGATCCTGCAGTTGCTTCTCGGCGGTCTTTGCGACGATGACCAGATAGCCCGAGAAGACCGTCAGCGCCGCCGCCCACCAGAGCGTCGCCGTGCCCTGACGTCGCACCGCCTGCACGCCAATCCCGCGTACCCATGGGTCGCGCTTGGCAGCCGCGATGACCTGCTGGCGCATGTGCGGCTGCGCGGGCGCCGCCGCGCGCCGGCCCCACGTCACGTCGGCCAGGGCGGGCCGGCCGACATCGCGCCGCAGAAAGAGCGGCAGCGCCAGGCCCACGCCGATCAGGCACAGGACGAGCAGCACGGCCAGCGCGCCCCAGTTGGCCCCGTAGCCAGGCACCAGCGGAGTGCTCAGATCGTAGTAGTACAACGGCGAGATGCGCCGGATTCCCTCCGCGCCGTTCGTCGCGCGACCCGTGCCGTCCAGCACGTAAGACAGCGCAAGCAGCCCACCGGCCCATCCAGCCGCGGCGCCCCGGCTCATGAACTGCGCCAGTAGCAGCGCCAGCATCCCGAAGACGAGTGCGGCCAGGGCCACATCGAGCGCAGCCAGCAGCGCCCCGGCCAGATCCACCGTCACCTTGGCGCTCGCCATGCCGGCCAGGATCCACAGGCCAATCAGCAGAGCGATCACGACGGTGGCCGCCGCCAGCGCCAGCGCCTTCTGCCCCAGCACCCGCGCGCGCGACTGCGGCGTCGAGAGCAGAATGTCGAGCGAGCCGCGCTCCTCCTCGCCGCGCGCCATTCGTGCCCCAGCCAGCACCGTCCAGATGCCCAGCAGCAAGGGCAGAAGGCCCATGATTTTGTACGTCGTGAAACCGCCCGGCGTATCGACCCGGATGGCCTCGCCGAAGAAACGGAACTGCTGCACTAACTGCTGGATTTGGGCCGGGGACGAGCCAGTGAACGTGCTGGAATACGTCGCGTACTGCGAGTACACGACCACCCCAAGCCCAATGCCCCAGCCCAGCATCGCCCAGCGGTAATCGCGGAGCGACTTGCTAAAGATCGTCCGAAACATGGTCATCTCCCATCCACTCGCCCGCCTGGATGTCATCCATCGCGCAGGCCGTCATCCGCTCAACCCTTGACGGCGGCCGAGACGGTCTCGGGCGTGTAGTAGCGCAGGAAGATCTCCTCCAGCGTCGGCTCGCGCGTGCTGAGGTTGACGGCCCCATGCTCGGCGGCCGCCCGCAGCACCGCGCCCAGATCGCCCTGGACGGTTAGCAGCAGGCCCCGCCCCCCGTTGTTCAAGGTCACGCCGCGCACGCCGGGCACGCCGTTGAACCATTCAGCCGAAGGCGGCGCGGCAAAGGTGACCTCCACCTCGTGGTGCTGGATATCCTTCAAGCTGGCCACGCTGTCCACCTTGGCCAGCTGCCCCTCACGGATGATGCCCACGCGGTCGCAGGTGTGCTCGACCTCGGGCAGATTGTGCGAAGAGAGGAAGACCGTCCGGCCGTCTGCCTTCGTCTCGGCGACCATACGGTAGAACTCCTGCTGGTTGAGCGGATCGAGACCGCTGGTCGGCTCATCCAGGATGAGCAGGCGCGGACGGTGCATGAACGCCTGCACCAGCCCAACCTTTTGCTTGTTGCCGCGCGAATACTCCCGGAAGCGCCGGCTCGGATCCAGCTCCAGCCGCTCCACCAGCTTCCGCACCTCGCTCTGGTCCACCCCGCCGCGCAGGTGACCGAGGTACGCGATGATCTGGGCGCCAGTGAGCGCGGGATCGAGGGTAAACTCCCCGGGAAGATAGCCTATCAGCCGTTTCGCCTCGGTGGCTTGCCGCCAGCAGTCCAGCCCGCCCACGCGCGCATGGCCCGCGGAGGGCCTCAGCAGGCCCAGGAGCACGCGGATGGTCGTGGTCTTGCCGGCCCCGTTGGGGCCGAGGAAGCCAAACACTTCACCCTCGTCCACCTGGAAGGAAAGATCGATAATGCCCCGATTCGCTCCGTAGCTTTTGGTCAGTCCCTCAGCCGTGATGATGGCCGCCATGCGGTGGCCTCCCTTTCTCAACCGGTGTCTCCACCGCTCCACTGGCACGTTTGCGGGGAACGTCAGGGTGCTCCGCGATGCGCTCCTTCCAGCGCGCGATCGAGTCGAGGATCTCGCGCTCGTAGAAGTCGCAGAATTCGATGGCCATTTCCAGGCGAGCCCGCCCCGTCTGGTTGTCAGCGTCGAGCGCCGCCAGCCCCTGCTCCGCCAGCCGGCGCAACAGATCGAGCTGCGGCAGCGCACTCTCCATGCGGCGCGTCCAGGCATTGGGGCTCAAGGCATAGTAGTCGCGCCGGTCGCCGGGCAGGCTCACGTGCTCGACCATCCCCACCGCTACGCTCATGCGGGCGTTGGTGCTGATGGAGGCCCGGCTGACCTTGAGGGCGCTGGCCATGTCGTCGAGCGTGAGCGGCCGCTGGGCCATCATCAAGAGGCCGAAGATGCGCCCGCCGATACGTGGAATGCCCAGGCGCTCGAAGTACAGTCCCATCCCTTCGATGAACTGTCGCGCTCCCGATCCGAGCTCGTCCACATTCGTCATCGCTGGCTCCCCTGGGTATGACCCATGTTCCCGGCGCCCGAGGGATCGATCCGCCGGCAGATGGTCCCCCAGTCGCCGCGCAGAGCATAGTCCATTCTGTTATTTCAGTCAAGACTGAAACTACTGAAACATATCGCGCCGCGCATATTGCTGCCCGCAGAGGCGTCGACCGGC
>CAYQFU010000158.1:0-3958 GCA_964416775.1 uncultured Ktedonobacterales bacterium | reverse complement strand
GCGCCGCGCATATTGCTGCCCGCAGAGGCGTCGACCGGCTCCCCGCCATACCGGGCATGGTATACTGCCGCACAGCACGTACTCAGTCTCGTTCGTTCGCATGTCACGTGGCGTACGACGCAAAGGAAGACGCTCATGCAGACAACGGCCTATCTGCAGCTGCAGCTCAATAGCGTGCATCAGATCCTGCACGATGTCGCGGACGACCTGACCGCGGAGGAGCTGACGACCCGCATCCTTCCCAACACCAACTTCCTCGGCTTCGATCTCTGGCATACCGCGCGCACACAGGACTGGGCCACGCAGACGCTCGGCCGAGGGGTGCCCGAGCTCATCGACGAGCCGCGCTGGTCCGGACGGGGGCGCCTGGCGACGCACGGTATCGGCGTGGGAGCCTCACAGGAACAGGCCGACGAGCTGGCGCGGTCCATCGCGCTCGCCGATGTGCTCGAATATGCCGATGCGGTTCACGAGACGATGATTGGCTGGCTGCGCTCGATCTCAGACGAAGACCTGGACCAGCACCCGGACGCGCTGGCTCATCTCGCGCGGTATCCCATCTACCTCGAGCCGGCCATGCGCGCCGAAGTGCCGTGGATGTTCGAGCGCCCTCCGCTGTGGCGCTGCCTGGCTCCGGGCATCGGACACATACGCGACCACCTGGCCGAGATGGACCTGCTCAAGCGGCAGCTGCGTGGCACAAGAGCCTGAAGCCCCCCGCGAGACGCACCACACAGGGCAGGTCGTGGGAAGGCCCTGCCAGCGCCTTGGCTACGCTGTTCGGATGAGAGAAGCAGCATGTCCGCACCACGGCTGATACGCAAAGTGCTGGTGGCCAATCGCGGCGAGATCGCCCGCCGCGTGCTGCGCACCTGCCGCGCGATGGGCATCGCCACGGTCGCCGTCTTCTCCGACGCCGACGCGCGGGCGCCCTACGTGCGCGAGGCGGACGAGGCAGCGCGCATCGGGCCGAGCGAGCCTGGCGCCTCGTACCTGAGCGTGGCGGCGCTGGTGGAGGCCGCGCGGCGCACGGGAGCGGACGCGGTGCATCCGGGCTACGGCTTCCTGTCAGAACACGCGCCGTTCGCCGCGGCCTGCCGCGAGGCGGAGCTGACCTTCATTGGGCCAGAGCCGGACGTGATCGCGCGCATGGGGAGCAAGCGCGAAGCGAAGCGGCTGATGGCGGGCGCGGGCGTGCCCGTGGTGCCCGGCTACGACGGCGAAGACCAATCCGACCGGCGCTTTGTGGCCGCGGCGCGCGAGATCGGCTATCCCGTGCTGGTGAAGGCGTCCGCCGGCGGCGGCGGCAAGGGCATGCGCGTCGTCGAGGAGGCGCGCGCGCTCCCCGCGGCGCTGGCCGCCGCGCGCCGTGAGGCCCTCGCCGCCTTTGGCGACGACACGCTGCTGCTGGAGAAGCTGCTCGCGCAGCCGCGCCACGTGGAGATCCAGATCTTCGGCGACACGCACGGCCACATCATCCACCTGGGCGAGCGCGAATGCACGATCCAGCGGCGCCACCAGAAGGTGATCGAGGAGACCCCCTCCACCGCGCTGACGCCCGAGCTGCGCGCGCGCATGGCGGCGGCCGGCGTGACGGCTGGGCGGCTGCTCAGCTACACCAGCGCGGGTACGGTGGAGTTCCTGCTGGACGCCGACGGCAACTTCTACTTTCTCGAGGTCAACACGCGCTTGCAGGTGGAGCATCCCGTCACGGAGCTGGTGACCGGGCTCGACCTCGTCCGCTGGCAGATCCTCGTCGCGGAGGGCCGGCCGCTGCCGCTGGCGCAGGATGCCGTCACATTTCACGGGCACGCCATTGAAGCGCGGGTCTACGCCGAGGACCCGGAGCGCGGCTTCCTGCCGGCGACGGGCCGGGCGGCGCTTTGGCGCGAGCCGGCCGGCGAGGGCGTGCGCGTGGATAGCGGCATCGAGAGTGGGGATGCGATCTCGCCGTTCTACGATCCGCTGCTGGCCAAGATCAGCGCCCACGGCGCGGACCGGGCGGAGGCGCTGCGCCGGCTGGACCGCGCGCTGGCGGAGACGACGCTCTTGGGCGTGCGCAACAACCTGACGTTCCTGCGGCGCGCGGTGACGCACCCGGCGCACCTGGCGGGCCGCATCAGCACCCACTTCATCGAGTACCACGCGGACCAGCTGACCGGGCCGGCGGGCAGTCGTGTGCACGGCGGCGAGGGAGACGAGGGCGTGGAGGTGGCGGCGCTGGCGGTGTCGCTGCGCCGTCTGCTGGCGACACCCGGCGCGCGGCCCTGGCGCAACAACCGCACGCGCCCGATCATAGAGCGCTTCGCGCCGCTGCATGCGCCGCACCAGCCGCATGCAGAGGGCAACCGATTTGGACCCGCGGGAGACGTCGAGGTACGCCTGACCCCCGCCGGGGCGGATGCCTTCGCCGCCGTGTTGGCGACCAGCGAAGGCACACGCGAAGCCTCCGTGCGCGTGTGCGACGCGCGCGGGCCGGATCTGGCGCTGGAGGTGGACGGGCACCGGCTGCGAGTGACGGCGCTGGAGGTGGACGACGGCGAGTGGTGGGTGAAGGTGGGAACGATCACGCACACGCTCCGCTGGCGCTCGCCATTCCCCGATCCCGAGGCACGGGCGCGGCGCGAGGGATCGCTCTCGGCGCCGATGCCGGGCCAGGTCGTGGCCGTGCTGGTGGAGGAAGGCCAATCCGTGCGCGCGGGCGACACGCTGTTGATCCTCCACGCGATGAAGATGGAGCACAGCATCACCGCCCCCTACGACGGCACGGTCACGGACCTCCACGTCCGCGCCGGCGATGCCGTGCCCGCCTCCGCCGTGCTGCTCGGCGTGCGCCCCGCGGCAGCCGAGGCAGACGGCGAGGGGTAGCGTGGGCGCCAAGCGCCGCGCGATGCCTGGTGTCCAGATGATCAGGCGTGCGGCAGAGGCCGGAGGTACAAGTCAAGGACAATATTCGGGCCGGCACACGCCATATTTGACTTACTGGAGGGCGTTTCGTAACCTCGGAATCGAGGTAGGATGCCTCTGGAACGCGGCTGGTTCCCGCGCCCAGGAGGTACCCCGTGACGACTGCCGTTTGCTCTGATCAGGCGTCGATTCCCCCGCCCTCCTATCACCGTACCATGGCCAGGGCGCTGCATATGGATGCGCTCACGCTGGTGAGGCGCTTGCACTTGCTTGAGCTGTGCCAAGTGGCCGTGCACCTTGCCCAGCAGCAGTGCCCACCGCCGCTTCCCGCTGGTCCGGGCGGGGCACCGCGCATCTATCGCCAGGAGTCGCTCGTATTGCTCGTGTTGCTCGCGTTGCTGCGCACGCTGTGGCGCCTGTCCTATCAGGAACTCCACGATGGGTTGTGTGCCTGGCCGGCGTTGGCGCTGGCCTGCGGACTCCCGCGCGGGCCGGATGGCTGCCCGCGGGTGCCCAGCAAGGCGCAGCAGTCTAAACGGCTGCGGGCAGCGGGCGCGCCGGCGAGTGAGATGCTGTTCGTGCTGCTGGTGCGCGGCGGCCTGTGGATGGGACTGACCCGGGCGCGCGACCTCATCATTGACAGCGCCCCCCTCCTGGCCTGGCGCCGCGCCGATCCGGATGCGGCCGTCGGCCACGCCCCCGCGCACCATCCTCGTCCCCTCTTGCTCGGCTACCGGCTGCATACCCTCCTGTGTCGTGGGACCGGCCTGCCCCTCCTGTTCCTCCTGTTCCTCCTGTTCCTCCTGTCGCCGGCCAATGTCCATGAGGCGCCCTTTGCCCGTCCGCTGCTGGAAGGGGCGGTACGGTTCTTTCCTGTGCGCCCGCGCGTCATTCGCTTGGATGCCAGCTCTTGGGGTCTCAAACTGATCGCCTGGATGCACACGGTGCTGGGGGCGCAGGCGGTCATCCCGTGGAATCCCAAGCGCCAGAAGCGCCGCGACGGGCTGCCGCCGACCTGGACCGCGGAGGAGTTGGGCAAACGCACCAGCAT